>JABDAL010000004.1 GCA_013289165.1 Bacteroidota bacterium | reverse complement strand
ACCAAAACCTATGTTTTCGCCTTAAGCGCTTCTATCTTATCGTTTTGCCCTGTATTGGCATATACCTGCATTAGTGCATTGTTATTGGCAGCATCGTCGGGCTTTATTTTATTTGCTTTTTCCAGGTAAGGCTGGGCTTTTAAGAAACATTCTTTTGCCTGTGCCATTAGCTTATTGTATTTATCGGTTGCATTTAACGGAAGGTCATTTGCTTGTTTGGTTATTGGAACTGCGCGGTTAAAATAGAGTGCACCCATAACATAAAGCACATCAAAATTATCCGGTGTTATTTCCAGGGCTTTAGCATAGTTACTATCCGCTTTTGCAAATAATTCTTCAAAATTAGCAGGCTTGGGAAGGTCATTGCCTTTATCATCACGAGGATTGGCACGGTGGTCATATATGTTTCCCAAGTTTGAATAGAGGCTTGACAGCACCACCTTATTTTTATCTCTATCCGGCGATTGTTCCAATGGGCGGGCGGGGAGTAATATTAGTAGTAATATATTTCAAGAAACTGATGAGTTCATTCACCTCATTAGTATCAAGCATGGCATAGTGGCCGGATAGATTATCTGCTCCCGAGACATCGAAACGGATACAGGGCATCTTGTCTCCTGTTGTCAGGTCAGTTATATATTCTGCCTGGATAGTTAATGTACCTACTTTTCCAATTTTGTCAAAACGTTTTTGTAAAACTGTTCCTGTCCTTTCTGCAAAGGCTTCAGTAGGGCTTACTGCCCGATTATTAACCTGCGTAAGTGCTACAAGTGGTATTAATACTGGTAGAAATAAACATACTATTTTCTTCATGGCAATATATTTTGCTCGCTAATTTAACTGCAGTATTCCTGTTTTATTATTTCACCGTTTCTTTCAATGCCAATTGAACAGCTTTGTAAGTATTTACAATTCCACCGCTAATACATAAGTCAGAATAGGTAACCATTTTGTCAGCATGTCCGGGCTCAGGTACTTTAAATGAAACAGGCGTAACTGATTTCATTAATATTTCACGAACTTGCTTTGCGCTAAGCTTTGGGAAATATTCGCGTATAATGGCTGCAACTCCCGCAACACAGGGAGATGCCATACTGGTACCGCTAAGATAGGCATAGCCTGTGTCGGGAACGGAGCTATAAACCATTAAACCGGGGGCAAAAAAATCAACAGACGATTTTCCATAATTACTAAATGAAGCAGGTTTACCCTTTGAATCGCTTGCGCCTACTTCAATCCAATTATGGGCTTGTTTATCTGAGTTTTCAAATTTTCGGTTCGGGAAATTATCGGTAGTGTCATTGTCCTGGTGGTCATTCCCGGCAGCATGAACTAATAATACATCATGTTTTTCGGCATATTTTACTGCCTTGTCAACCGTTTTCTTATTGTATGAATATCCTTTGCCAAAGCTCATATTGATAACCTTAGCTCCGTTATCAACAGCATACCGGATACCATTGGCAACATCCTTGTCGCGTTCATCCCCATCGGGAACCACCCTCACAACCATAATTTTTACATGGTCGGCAACACCTTCTTGTTGTCCCGGCGTATTGCTTCTTGCTCCTCCTATTATTCCTGCTACATGGGTGCCGTGTAAATCTGTGGGGCCAATTACATCATTGTTTCCATAATAACGCTCCTTGGCATTTGTATAATTATCATTCACTATATAGCGGGGATTGAAATCAACATTATACTGGTACTTTACAAAAGCGCTATAGGAATCAAGTGCTTTATTAATAAACTGGACGATAATACTGTCTGCTGTTATACCCTTAAAAAATGGCTGAAACCGTGCGAAGTTCCGTTGAAGCCTTCGCTGCACTTTTGCCATTCCTGTATCGGTGGGGTGATAGTTATCCATATCTGTAGGTGTGAGGTCTTTTTTCCCTAATGCGACTTTAATCATATTCACACTATCTACAAACCCTTTCAGGTTAGCGTATTGCTTTTTGTATCCATCGAGGGCAGTTTCGAAAGTCTTTTTAATTTTCAGGTAGCGCTCATAATCCTTTTTATCATGCTTCGATACTTTATCGGGAGTAGTATTTATATATTTCTTACTATAGTCCCTATAAAGGCGTGTTAATTCAAGGTTTTCCTGTTTTATGTCGCTGTCTTTCCCTCCAATAAAATCCCAACCATGTACATCATCCACATATCCATTTTTATCATCATCTATTTTATTGTTGGGTATTTCCTTGGGGTTTGTCCATAGGTTTTCTTTTAATGCCGGATGGTTGATATAGGTTCCACCGTCAATCACTGCTACAACAATGGGAGTGTAAGAATGATCTTTTAATAATTCAAGTGCCTTATCAGACCCGGTTCCATACACACTATCTTGTTCAATACTTTCATTCTGCCAATTTTTGGGAGGAGTTTTGCGCGTCATTTGGGCAAACAACGAAAAAGACAAAAATCCCGCTATTGACAAGCAGAAAAGGGGGCGTAAATATTTATTCATACAATTTTATTTTGTGCAAACATAAGAATAACTATAAACCAAAAATGTTAATGGTTGTTAACATAGGATACAAGAGGGTTATTGCATACGTACCCTTTTCACGAGGTAGGGCATTAATACCTGGCGAAAACCATTTTTTATATCCGCTTCAATAAAGTCTATTCTATACTGCCTGCATCGGAGCAGGATCTCTTTTCGGTAGCTGTTCATGGAGGATATATAAGAGTTGCGGACTTCAGATGGGTGGAGCTTTACTTCTTCCCCGCTTTCCATATCTATAAAACGATATGGTCTGTTGTCAAACTGAAATTCTTCTTCCTTATCTTTATCAGTCACGTGGAATAGTATAACCTCGTGCCTGTTGTGCCGCAAATGCTGCAAGGCAGAAAAAAGTTGTTCCTCTCTTCCCAGACCCGAATCAAACATATCGCTAAAAATAATTACCAGGGAGCGTTTATGAATGTTTTCTGCTACATGGTGAAGGGCCTCCACTGTGGAAGTGGTTTTACGGGACTCCTGTTTGTATTTTATCAATAATTTCTCTAATTCTGAATAGAGTAACTTTTGGTGAATGGAAGTAGACTTTGCAGGTGTATGGGTTTCAATAGAGTTTGAAAATACCGTTAATCCTACAGCATCCCGTTGTCTTCGGAGTAACTCAATAAGTGCAGCAGCACACTGTATGGAAAAGGTGATTTTATTTAACCCGGTTTCAGGAAAATACATGGAAGAAGAATCATCTATTACAATCTGGCAGCGAAGATTGGTTTCTTCTTCATGTTTTTTCACATAAAGGCGGTCTGTTTTGCCATATAATTTCCAATCAATATGGCGGGTAGATTCACCGGGATTATAAATGCGGTGTTCGGCAAACTCTACAGAAAAACCATGAAATGGGCTTTTATGCAACCCGGTGATAAAGCCTTCCACCACTTGTTTTGCCAACAACTCAAGATGGGAAAGCTCTTTTAAGTCTTCCGGTTTTAACTCAACAGGCATTTAAAATTATGAATGATTAATTATTAATTATGAATGATGAATGTCGCATGGATAGCTTATAATTCATAACTCATAATTCATAATTAGTTAGAGCTGGCCTTTTAATTTGCCTTCCAGTACCGATTTAGGTACTGCTCCTACTTGTTTATCTACAATTTTTCCACCTTTAAAGAAAAGTATAGTGGGTATATTCCGAATACCAAACTCCATGGAAACCGCAGGATTGTTATCTACATCCACTTTACCTACCACAGCCTGGCCTTCATATTCTTTTGCTATCTCTTCTACAAATGGGCCTACTAAACGGCAGGGGCCGCACCATTCAGCCCAAAAATCAAGCATTACAGGTTTATCAGAATTAAGAACCAAGTCCTTAAAATTTGCGTCAGTTATTTCAATAGCCATAAAATAAAATATTAAAGTGCAAAGTTACGAAAAAGGGAAACTACATTAAAAGATGTAACCATATTTTCTTCTCTTAAATACATTGTTCATATCTTTTGAACCGGGCTTGTCGAAAGTATAAATCAGGGTTATTTCATTTGAACTTGCGGGGCTTAACAGAGACACTACATAATCATAAGAATAGCAAATCTGGAGATTGTTATGGTATTCTACACCTGCTTCGATAGATACATCATTCCTCAAACTGATAGAAAATCCTGCAATAATTAAGTTTTTAATATAGCACCTCAAATCGTAAGCAATGTAAACAGGTGCTCCTTGTACATAATTGACCAATAAGCTGTTTTGCCAGATAAAGTTCTCGTTTGCGCTTAGGTATATATAACTGAGATAGCCATTTACGTGGGCAAGCAACTTTAATGCACCGGCCGATGAGGTATCGCCGGGAAATCCATATTTCTTATAAAAGCTTTCAGTTGATGCAATCAGGTTATTCACGCTGAGGCCAATTCTCCATTGATCATTATATAAATATGCACCGGCGCTGGCATCAGGTGCCCACACAGAAGGTTTGGAATTTCTGTCTATAGCCGGGTCAAGGGTTTGGTTGGTAGTAATTTGGCTTTCATCAATACTGTAATTAACCATGGAACCGGCAATTCCAACTGCAAGAGAGATGTCAGGAAAGTGAATACGGTAAGCATAGCACAGTGTATAGTCACTTCTTTTGGTGAATCCTGTAATATCTTCATACCCGTAGGCTGCTATGCCTGTGTTTTTAAAGCCCGAATAATTTACACTAAAAGCTTCTGTTACCGGGGCATCTGGGAATCCCGACCATTGGTCTCTATAGGTCAGCCGAAAATCAAGATATCGTTTTGTACCGGCAAAAGCAGGGTTAAATAGCAGTTCGTTGGCAGTAAATTGGGTAAAAATAGGCAGTTGCTGGGCATCTGCAATTGTACCAAGAAATGTAAAAAAGGCAAGAAAGTAACTTTTTCTTCTGTTCATTCTCGAATAATTGTGACGGCCCCTTTATATTTTTTTCCTGTGCCCGATTCTAATATATAGTAGTAGGTAGCAGCAGGCAGGTCCTCGCCACCAGATTTGCCATCCCATAGATTGTCATAGCCATGAACATTATAGACTATTTTTCCATACCGGTTAAAAATATATAAATGGTTATTGGGAAACAAGTTGATATTACCAATGTACCAGGTATCATTGATGCCGTCAAGGTTCGGGGTAAATGTATTGTAAAACACAAGGTCACTGTCAGACTCTACAATTACTTGCACGGAGTCAGTTACAGGACAGCCGCTTTTATCAGTAGCCAGTACATAGAACATTGTTGTTACTGATGGCTCTACTTCAGGAGTAGCACTGGTGGGATTGAATATGATAGTGTCACGAAAAGAATACCATTGATAGGTCAAATTCTCCCCGGTTATTTCTAAGTTTGTACTTTTTCCCTCTTTCAAATTTACAGGTGAAATAACCGAGGTTTCCGGAAGATATGCATCAAGTTTTACGGCAAACGTATCTTTACATCCGTTTGCAGAATCCATAACAATCATTTTGTAAGTAACCGTATCTTGGGGGACGGTAATAGGAGCAGGGCAACTATCGCAACTTAAGGCACTGTCGGGTATCCATCTATATCCATACGAAATGACCGGATTAGTAGGTGAACCTAAAGTAACAGGTTTACCTTTACAGACTTTTCCACCTACGCCGGCGCTCGCATAGTTTGCCGAATCTATGTATATTACTACAGAGTCAGTTGCAGTGTCTTTTGGGGTATTAGAATCGATAACACGAAGATAGTATTGTTGAAGGGGATTCGTGGCTTTTATGCGCGGATTTGAAAGGTGGTTATCATTCATTCCAATGGTGGGTGTCCATAAATAATTGTAAGGAAAAACGCCACCCGAAGCAGTTGGGGTACCGCCAAGGGTTATGCTATCCTTTACATTACACACAATTTGGTTGTTACCCGGATTAATTACTAGAGTCGGCTGGCAATAACAAAACAGGGGAAATAGTCCCCAAAAAACAAAAAAAAGCCAACGACGCTTGTGCGTGAAAACCATGGTAGCCATCTATGATGATAGTAGCAAAACTAAGTAATCTCTATGTAAAAATGAATGATTTAGAGCAGATTTTTTCAACAGCGCTCTGCAATTCATTATCTTTTGTGCAGTTTTTCGTCGGAAACGGTGAGCTTCTTTCTGCCTCTCCTTCTGCGTGCTGAAAGCACCCTTCTGCCATTGGCAGTAGACATTCTTTCGCGGAAACCGTGTTTATTGCGTCTTTTACGGGTAGAGGGCTGGTATGTTCTTTTCATGACTTGTCAAAAATGAGGCGCAAAGATAATTTCTTTTTTGATATGTGAATTAAAAATTGATGAACATATATTGATTTTGTTGAGATATTTAGATGCTGAAACAAGTTCAGCAGGAGTACTCATAAATACCCTCTTTATCCTACCTTTGTGCCCCCTTAAGCATCATAGCATATAATATGGCAAACGAGCAGATAGAAAAAAAAGAAGAAGACAAAAAAAAACGCATAACGAAAGAGTCACTTAAAAGAGCGTTGCGATTATTTAAGTACCTAAAGCCCTACCGCTGGAAATATGTTGCGGGCTTGGTTTTCCTGTTTCTTACCTCGGTGGCTTCGCTGGCATTCCCAAAGATGATAGGGATGATGCTAAATGCAGCCAAAGCCCCATCTGTCGACCAAATTGATACATGGGCTATATACTTGCTCATTCTTTTTGCGTTACAATCAGTATTTTCTTATTTCCGGGTAGTGTTGTTTGTAAGTGTAACTGAAAATACCCTTGCTGACCTTCGCCGGGCTACATATAGCCACTTGGTACGGATGCATATGAACTTCTTTTCCATGCGGCGAATAGGGGAGCTTACCAGCCGTATATCTTCGGATATTTCCCTGCTCCAGGATACACTGACAACTACTCTTGCCGAATTTTTGAGGCAGTTTTTAGTTATTGTAGGTGGTATTACTGCTTTGACTTTCATCTCTTATAAGCTGACACTCGTAATGCTTGCCATAGTGCCGGCAGTAGTAATTTTTGCTGTTTTTTTTGGTAGAAAGATCCGCAAGCTTTCAAAAGCCACACAGGATAAGGTGGCGGAATCAAATACTATTGTGGAGGAAACTATGCAGGGGATTGCCACTGTAAAGGCCTTTGCCAATGAAACGTATGAAAGCAATCGGCATCGCGAAAGCACCCAAAAGATAATTATACAGGCTGTAAAAGGAGGCAAGGCAAGGGCTGCCTTTATTTCCTTCATCATCTTTTGCCTTTTTGGTTCTATTGTAGCTGTTATATGGAGGGGGGTTATTTTGGTTCATGCTGGTGAATTGACCTTTGGTGATATGTTCAGCTTTGTGCTGTATTCGGTATTTGTGGGCGCTTCTTTCGGGGGAATTGCCGAGTTGTATGCCGGCATACAAAAAGCCATAGGAGCTACGGAGAGATTATTGGATATTTTAGATGAGCCTATCGAAGATATCGCCTTGATGGATTCTAATACAGTTCCGGCAGAGCACAAGATATCGGGTAATGTTAAGTTTCATGACGTTCATTTTTCTTATGCAGCCCGTAAGGAATTACAGGTGCTGAGAGGTGTTTCATTTACCGTTGATAAAGGAGAATCTGTTGCTATTGTAGGCCCAAGCGGGGCAGGAAAAACGACATTGTTGCAACTGCTTTTACGTTTTTATGATCCTACCAGCGGTTCCATTACTATTGACGATAGGGAAATTAAAACCTTTCCGCTTTCTGCACTCAGGTCTCAAATGGCACTCGTGCCACAGGATGTCTTATTGTTTGGGGGCACTATTAAGGAAAATATTTTGTATGGCAGGCATAACGCCACAGAGGAGGAAATTATTGAAGCCGCGCGTAAAGCCAATGCCCATGATTTTATTATGAGCTTTCCCAAGAATTATGAAACATTAGTAGGGGAGAGGGGAATATCCCTTTCAGGCGGGCAGCGCCAGCGTATTGCTATTGCACGGGCAGTATTACGAAATCCGTCTATTCTTATCCTCGACGAAGCTACTAGTTCACTCGATTCCGAATCGGAACGTTTGGTGCAGGAAGCCCTCGAAAAGCTTATGCAAGGCAGAACATCATTTGTAATAGCACACCGTTTATCTACTATCCGCAAAGCGGATAAGATATTGGTGCTTGAAAAAGGTACATTAAAAGAAAGTGGAACCCATGAGCAGCTGATGCAATTACCGGATGGCTTATACCGGAGTTTAAGCAAGCTCCAATTTGAATTGACCTAAGGATAGAAAATCAATCCTTATTTTCCTTTGCGTTTTTGGGGGTAAATTGCTTGAAAGTATCGCCTCTAAGCCCTAAGCGTAAAGTTTCGAGTGGAATGACATCGTCTGTGCCTATGTTGCCCAGGTTAACATTAGCACCTAGTAAGGCTATAAACCAAGCCTGTTGTGATTTTTTAGGGGCTTCCCAAATAATGTTTTCAGCAGGAACTTTATTTAGTATCTTGTTAATAAGCGTAACATGTGCGTTACCATTGGGGCGGTAAATACCAACTGTTCCACTTTCCCGCGATTCCGCAATTACTTTCCATGCCCCGCTTTTAATTTCCTTATCCATCATCGAAGTCCAAAGATTGGGGTGAATAATTACCCCCGCTTCTTTTGAGCCAACTTCCGAAAGCACCGTAAAGTCCTTTGCCAGTTCTTTTATATAGCCGCATTTGTCTTCATGTGCCATTTGCACGGAACCATCCGAAACCTCTACGTATTCCATCTTTAATTTGGTAAGGAGGCGACGGTAATCATCAAACATATTGCGAACAATAAATGCCTCGAACAAGGTTCCTCCAAAATATGTTTTAATACCCGCTTCATTATATAACCCCAGTTTTTTATTCAGGTCTTTTGTTATTAATGAAGTCCCGAACCCCAGCTTAACAATATCAGTATACTCCCCACAGACACTTACAAGATCTAAGGTTTGCCTCAGGCTTAACCCCTTATCCATTACCATGGTTAGCCCATTCTCTCTAGGCTTTTCAGTCCTTTCAGGTAATCCGGGAAGCTTAAAATTCCTCATCTTTTATATAATTGTTTCGGGTCAAAAGTAATAAATCGTGAAATAGAAGGGAGTTAAAAAAATTCAATGACTTGCCGGGCGGGTAAAATAATAGGCAAATAGTCTGATGATTATAGATATAGGAAGACATTAAATCTTTATTAAAGATCAGGAATAGATTACAGGATATATGCAGAATCTTTATTATTGTATTCGGTATGTTAAAAAAGGCCATATTTTGCTGGAGTGGTGGAAAGGATTCATCTTATGCACTGTATAGAATAATGCAGGAAAAAGAATATGAGGTTATAGCACTGTTTACTACTGTAAACGAAAATTTTAAGCGTGTGTCTATGCATGGAGTAAAGGAGGAATTGATTGAAAAACAGGCAGAAAGTATTGGTATTCCCTTGTCAATTATGTATGTAAAATCAGGCAGTAACGATGAATATGAGAAAAAGATGGAGGCATTTATGCTGGAACAAATGACAAAAGGAATAGAATATGTAATATTTGGAGATATTTTCTTGGAGGACCTTCGGGCCTATCGTGATAATAACCTTAGTAAAGTTGGAATGAAGGGTGTATACCCCTTATGGAAGATGAATACTAAACAACTTGCCCATGATTTTATTGACTTGGGTTTTAAGACTATACTTTGCTGTGTTAATGATGCATATTTATCTGATAAAGAAGTTGGAGTGTTATTTGATTTAAACTTTTTAAATAGCCTTCCTTTAGCTATTGACCCTTGTGGTGAAAACGGAGAATTTCATACCTTTTGTTTTGCAGGGCCTATTTTTAGGAAGCCTGTCGAAGTAGAAATTGGAGAGAGGATTTATCGCCCTTTGGAAATTAAAACAGATTCCAGTCATCCTTGTTCAACAGAAATAAAGACACAGGGATTTTGGTTTTGTGAGTTAAATAGTAAGTAAATGGAGTATATATAATACCTTTGCATATTATATTTGTACATGGAAAATAATCTGAAAAAAGCCCTTTATGAATATCTCTTATGGATGGGGGATACTACCCTTGTGCTCGGACATCGTCTTTCCGAATGGTGTGGGCATGGACCTATCCTGGAGGAAGATATTGCCCTTACCAATATTGCCCTTGACCTATTGGGCCAGGCACGTTTATATCTCACCTATGCCGGCGAAGTGGAAGGCAAGGGGCGTTCAGAGGACGAGTTAGCATATAAAAGGGATGTGATGGATTATCGAAATTCTTTACTGGTAGAACAACCTAACTCAGATTTCGGATTTACTATGGCCCGCCAGTTTCTATATACTGCATTTGCGTATCATTTGCACGAAGCCCTGCTTTCTTCTTCTGATGAGCGGATTCGTTCTGTTTCCGAAAAGGCTATTAAGGAGGCTACTTATCACCTACGCCATTCATCTGACTGGATAATACGCCTGGGAGACGGAACCAATGAAAGCCATAAAAAAGTACAGGATGCCTTCAATAATTTATGGATGTATACGGGGGACTTATTTCTCGTCCATCCAGGTGACGCATTATTAGTAGAACAAAAAGTAATTCTTGGTATGGCGGGTATCCGGAGCAAATGGGAAGAAACTATTAAAAATGTGCTGAATGAAGCTACTTTAAAGATACCCGAAAATTCTTTTATGATGATGGGTGGGAGAGAAGGCAAACATTCTGAATATTTGGGATATATTTTAGCTGAATTGCAATTTTTGCCACGCGCCTATCCGGATGCTAAGTGGTGATCAGAGTATTTATGAATACAAAAGAACAAATATGGAATTACCTGGAGGAGGTAAAAGACCCGGAGATACCTGTTCTTAGCATTATTGACTTAGGTATAGTGCGCAAAGTGGAGGCAGATGAGTTGGGTGCTGTTGTAACAATTACGCCTACCTATACTGGTTGCCCTGCTATGCATGTAATTGAAGAGGATATACGTAGTAAATTGAAAGAAAGAGGAGTTTCTCAATTTACGGTCAAAACTATTTTGTCTCCGGCCTGGACTACAGACTGGATAAGCGAAGAAGGGAGAAAAAAGCTAAAGATATATGGTATAGCACCGCCCGAATCTTCACCAGATAAGAGTTTATTAAGTGGCATGCCTAAAATAGTACACTGCCCTCGTTGTAGCTCTACTAACACAGAAATGAAAAGCTTTTTTGGTTCTACACCTTGCAAAGCGCTTTACGTTTGTAATGATTGTAAAGAGCCTTTTGATTATTTTAAATGCTTGTAAAAAGAAACTTACCTAATCAAGAGAACATTGCCTTTCTTCTCTAACGTAGACCCATCCAGCATTTGGGCTTTCAGATACCAGATATAAGTACCCATATTTACAGGTGATCCACCATGGTTCCCATCCCAGCCAACATCTTGGGAAGTTGTTTCAAAAACCCGATTTCCCCAGCGGTCAAAAACCATAAAAGTCATTTCCTCTATACAGGGGCCCCGCACATAAAAAATATTATTATGCTTTTCGCCGGGAGAGAAAGCATTGGGTATGAAGATGGCACTACATGTTTTATCAATATCTACAGTGATTTCTTCTGTTTTTTCGCACCCAAAAGCATCTTTTACTTTTACGGTATAGGTAGTGGTTACTGTGGGTGTGGCAATTACAAAATGGCAAGTATCACAATTTAATCCTGTAGTGGGTTCCCACGTATACTGGGGCCCTTCAGCACCCCACAAAACAGCCATTTGGCCAATTTTCATAGATGTATCACAACATATGGTTAATAAAGCGAGTTGGTCTACAGTCACTTTGGTAGTATCATTCGTAATGCATCCGTTAGCTTCCACAGTTACTATATACCTGGTATTTTTTGTGGGCGTTACTTTTATAGAGCTCTTTGTAGAACCTGTATTCCATAAATAGGTTCCTCCTCCTGTTGCTTGTAGTGTAATATTTTTACCATAACAAATGGTATCGGGTTTAGTAATGGTCACTACCGGCAAGGGTTCCACAGTGATACTTACGGAAGTATCTTTGGAACAATTACCATTAAATACCTCGACCGAATATGTAGTGTTTGTACTTGTAATGAATTTAACCGTATCGTAGCTTGAACCGTCGCTCCATTTATAGCCCGTACCATTGGTCACAAACAGGCTTATGCTGTCTAATTGATTAAAACATGGATTAAGATTGCCAGAAACACTGATAAGAGGTAGCGGAATTACACTTATATTGACCGTATTGGTGGCAGAACATCCATTCCTGTCTGTTCCGGTAACTGTATAGGTTACAGGGCTGGGAGGCGAAGCATTAGGATTAGGACAGTTTAAGCAACTAAGGAAATAATTAGGTGCCCATGAATAAAATCTGTCGCCGGAAGCATTTAAAGTAATGCTTGAGCCCTGGCAAATCGTTTGGGTTTGCGGGGTAACTTGAACAGTTGGAAAATCGGCTGTTATTTTTATGGTTGCAGTGTTAGCACAGTTATTTTTATAACCGGTTACAGTGAATGATGTATTCCCATTTATAACCGGCGCTATAATCGAGTCTGTTGAACTGTTACTCCATAAATAGGTTGTGCCTCCCGTTGCTTTTAAAGTATCCGGAAAGCCACCACAGGCAATAAAATTACCCTGAATGTTTATAATGGGTAATGGGGTTACTTTAACCGTAATGCTTTGTGTAGCTGAGCATCCATTTGCGTCTGTACCTGTTACTGTATAGGTTTTAGTATTGCCGGGTGAGGCCAAGGGGTTCGGGCAGTTTGTACAACTTAA
Organism: Bacteroidota bacterium; assembly: GCA_013289165.1. GTDB lineage: Bacteria > Bacteroidota > Bacteroidia > JABEUT01 > JABEUT01 > JABEUT01. Next base: position 59,898 of record JABDAL010000004.1, on the reverse strand, counting down.
CCCATTTGGGGGCGTCCATACGTAAGATACCCCTCCCGATGCTGTTAAGGTATCTTTTGAACCCTCACATATAGTACTATTGGCAGGCTTGCTGGTAATTGTAATAACAGGAGGAGGTAAGTTTTTTAGAGTAATGCTTACAGTAGCCGTACAACCTGAATTATCTGTCACGGTGCATGTATAGGACCCGGCAGTTAATCCGGTGGTATGTGAGGTAGTCGCTCCATTCGTCCATTTATATGTATAGGGAGAACTTCCTCCGGAGCCATAGGCAGTAGCTTTGCCCGAGTTAAGGACTACGCAACTTGTGGGGTTTGTGTCCGTTGCTGTTGCCGATAATAAAGGTTTTAAAGTAACAGCTACTGTCGCCGTATCTTTATGAGGGGGGCATTCCGCATCAAAAACAGTAATTTTATATTGCCCTGCGCATAAGCCTGTAGCTGTTTGAGAAGTACTACCATTGCTCCAGCTGTATGTATAAGGGGCTACTCCACATCCTCCTACTGTTACCGTTGCTTTTCCATCGCAGGGATTGCAGGAATTTCCAACTACGGCAGTAGAAAGTATTAGCCTTTCAGAAATTGGATTTGTAATTTGGGTAACATAATGTCTTCCGCAAGCATATAATACCGTTCCATTTTCATGTACATCGAAAACGGTATCCGGCAAAAGGATTTTAGATTGTATTATGTAAGAAGAATTCATTACATAAAGGGAATCGTCCACACCTACAAATAAATTGTCACATTCATCCACATCTATCCCGGAATACTTGAAGGCTGCATTTATACGTATTGGTCTGATGGAAACCAATGCCCCTGTTCCTTTATTGTAGCGTCTTATGGTATCTCCATTATAAAGATATAACCAATTGGGGCTGGCAGCCGCTCCATTCGTTCCATCAGCATTCCTTACATTAATAGCACCACCTGCGTATGCAACACTAATATTCTCATTCATGCCCATTTGCTCATGCACCTGGTACGCAGTGGGAGCAAGAGAAGGCACAGGCAATCTCAGAACCATATTGTTACTAAATGTTGGGGTTACCTGTGAGCATTCGGAGGTCATATAGCATTGCACACCATTGGGGTCAAGGGCTAAGTTGGTTATACTGTGGTCAGGATTTCCCAACCCTAATACATTAACGGGATTTATGGTAGTCATATTGGTATCCAGCCGGCCAGCCTGGTAATTACTGAAAGTACCTCCTCCACCGACAACAACTGAATAATTACACATATCAAATTCAGCCCTCCATAACTCATTCATATTGACATTACCTGTAAATGTGGCCAGCAATGAACCGTTAGTATTTACTTTTAGTGCCTGGCCACCAAACCCTTCGATTAAATAGCATGTTCCATTGGCTTTATCTGTACAAAAGTCTCCATAGTAAGAACTGATTGTCGAAGCATTATAGGTCCATTGTATGCTTCCACTCGAATTCATTTTTACCAATTTTAAAACATTGGCTCCCCCTCCGCTCAAACCTCCATACGCATATACATTTCCCTGGTAGTCCCAATCAAGGTCATAGGCTTTATCCCAGCTGGTAGCCGCTGATAATAACGGGTCTGTTTGCCAGGGGTCAATTATAAGCGTCTTTGACCTGTCATAACCTGCATTCGGATTAAATGATTCAGTATTTCCGTCAATAACATTCGATATGGCCACTTTTCCTGTTTCTCCTTCATAATTCGATACGGGGGCATGTTCTGTAAGTATATCAAGGTCGCTGTTTATTAAAATATCTCCCTGTGCATTTTTAGCGATGCTTTTTGCTCCGGAATAACTGATTTTTATTTTAGAGATATCTGCTCCCGGATGCACCACAAGACTATATTTTATACCTTCTTTACCTTTTATAAATTGATAAACTATATCTATGCCCGGGTAGATGTCTTTATATGTTATTTGCTTAAATATATTTGCTCTTATTGTACCATTTGAGCCTTTCCCATAGGTATAGTAATCGGGCTTTTCATCTTGTGCAACAATACTAACCAGTGGGCTGGCATCCTGCCATTCTGCGGTAAGAAAATATGTTTCGGTATGTATGGTTGAATTTTTAAGTTGAGATAAAGGAACAGAAGTAGATTTGTCGTACCTGTAAAAAATTTTATGGGGAGTAAAATACATAGCAATGTAACCTAACCGGACTCCGTACAAAATTTTTTCACTGGAATTTATTTCCCCGTCAAATTGCCCGTTATTTTCAATAAATACCTGCTCGTCAAAAGGGTCCGTTTGCCATTCTATCTTAGCACTGCTTCCAGTAGTTACCGTTTTGGGTACTGAGGAATAAGTTTTTTGACCTGCTGTTTTCTGGGAAAAAGAAAAGGAATAGAAGAATAAAAGAAATACACCCAACGCAAAGATTCTCCTCATCTTAGTATGTTGAAGAAATTTTGTGTGTAAGGAAGATCTATTCATCAGGAGGATTATCTAATAAGTTGTACGTATCCATCCTTTTTGTAACCGGTACCATGGCAATCGGCAGTAATTACATAATAATATACTCCTTCCGGGGCTTTATCGCCACCTTTGGTTTCACCATTCCAGTATTGGTATTGGTTGGTTGAAGTGTAGACTTCCTTTCCCCATCTGTCAAAAACATCTAAAGACCAAGATGTTAGGTATTCTGTTTTAATGTAGAATACGTTGTTGGTTCCATTTGGTCCCGCATAAGTGGGTGTAAATACATTTGGTACAGTAAAATTAAAACAAGGCGTTTCAACTACTATAATAACCAGGTTTTCAACTTTACATAAAGTATCCGAAGCTTTTGTTCCTGTTACCGTATAGGTAGTAGTTACGGTGGGTGAAACCTTCACAGAATCACACAATGCATTTAGGCAAATTACAGGAGGAGACCACTTATATCCTTTCAGGCCACTTCCATGTGCAGTAAGTATGGTATCATCACCAATGGTAATTATTTTATCACAACATGAGGTCATGGTAGGATTATTAGTTACTAAGGTTGTGGATGCACTGTCTTTGCATCCTCCACTCGATACTATCACATTATAAGTTACGGCACTGTCATCCACGGTTATATTAGATGTTGTTGCTCCCCCTGGAGACCATTTGTAGGTGTATGAACCGCCGCCTTTTATAGACGTGGAAATAGTCACTTTTGTACCCGTACAGGAAGGAGCAGGAGGAATAATACTAACCTGGGGTGCGTTTACTATTGAAACCCTAAAATGAGTCGTGTCTGAGCAGGCAGAATCGTAAGCTATCAAGGTTACGAGTGTATCAGGGTTATTAGCAGTAATATAGTAGGTGCTGCCGGTTATTCCTCCTGGAGACCATTTGTAGGTATTTCCTCCGGTTACAGTAAGAGTATCTATACTGCCCGAACCCAGGCAAAAAGCATTTTTTCCTGTAATGATAGGTTTGGGGGCCGGCCTTACCCTTACTGTATCACTAGCATAATAAAGACACCCGCTTGCATTATTAGAAACCCTATAAATGGTAGTTGTTGTAGGCGTTGCTAAAGGATTTGGACAGGTATAACAAGAAAGCCCCGTAGTAGGACTCCAACTGTAGTTTACGGATCCGGATGCATTAAGTTTTGCACTTTTTCCCGCGCAAATAGTAGTATCGGCAGGAGTAAGCGTTATAGTAGTAGGAGCAGCGTTATTGGTGGAGTTAAATTCTGCCACGAAAGCGTCGTCGCCATTATTAAAGACAGTTTGATAAGCCCCTTTTGTAGCTATGCCGGATGAACTTCCCGTGTATCCCGTAATGTAGACGTCATTGTTGGCATCGAGAACAATACCGTTACCAAGATCTTCCGATGGGCCTCCGTAATAAGTGCCCCATAAAAGGCAAGTGGCAAAAGGATTAAACTTGGCTATAAAAGCATCATAATTTCCGCCATATGCGGGCTGGTACGAACCGGCAGTAGCAATACCATTAAAACTTGTAGTCACTCCCGTAATATACACGCTGCCAGTTGGGTCTACCACTATAGCTTGGCCAATATCCTCATTTAGCCCACCATAATACGAGCCCCATACAAGGGTACTGCCTGTAGCATTAAATTTGGCTACAAATGCATCTGTATTTCCTCCTATTGTAGTTTGGAAAGCCGCCGGAGTAGCTATATTCGTATCACTGGTGGTATACCCTGTAATATAGGTATTATCGCTTGCATCAATGGCTATTCCAAGTGCAACATCTGCACTGTCTCCTCCATAATAAGTACCCCAAAGCAAGGAAGAACCGGAAGGATTAAATTCTGCAACAAATGCATCTCCATGTCCCCCGTAATTAGTTTGATACGCTCCTGCTGTAGCTATGCTACCGGCACTATTAGTATACCCGGTAATATACGAGTCAGTCGTTGCATCTATAACTATTCCCCGACCACCGGTAGAAGTATTGTTAGCACCCCCATAGTAAGTCCCCCAAAGCAAGGAAGAACCTGCGGAGTTAAACTTGGCTACAAATGCAACGTTATCCGTTCCACTTATATAAGATGTTTGGTAGGCTCCGCCAGTGGCTATGCCCGATGGACTTGAAGTGGATCCGGTAATGTACACATTATCGCTGGCATCTAAAGCAATGCTTTGTGCCGTATCTTCTTCTATTCCTCCATAATAAGTACCCCAAAGTAAACTTGAACCGCTGGAGTTGAACTTGGCTACAAAAGCGTCACCCCTACCGGCATAAACTTTTTTATAGGCTCCAAGTGTGGCTATTCCTGTAGCACTCTCGGTATAGCCGGTAATATACACATTTTTACTGGCATCTAAAGCAATACCTTGGCCTATATCTTCGCCGGTTCCTCCATAATAAGTACCCCAAACCAGGCTGGTACCTGTGGAATTAAACTTAGCTATGAAAACGTCTTCAAATCCCTGGTAAACAGTCAGGAATGCGCCTAAAGTCACAATGTTGTTTACACTTCCGGTAATCCCTGTAATATATACATTACCATTTGCATCGAGTGCAATTCCATAGGGATAGGTATAAACTGGCCCGCCATAATAAGTTCCCCAAAGCAAATTAGGAATCGGGTCAATAATCAAATCAGAAGTCAGTAAAAGGTTTTTAGGAAGTGTAAAAGTAAACACATCGTTACCAAGTGCAGTATAGGTAACATTCACAGCTTTTCCGCTGGCTTTCAAATAGCTTTTAGGTATACTTTCTGCAAAGTCTCCTCTGGCTACACTCACCACTAATTTATTATTGTCCAGGCTGATTTTGTTTTCTCCAGTATATGATAATTTTATATCAGCAGGATTTCCACCTTTGTGAACAATAAATTGATATTCAACAGGTATGGAGCGGCTACTACCTGGTTGTGGAGCCAAAAATTGCAGGTCTATATTTGGATAGATGTTTTTATAGGTTATTTTTTGGTAATAATGAACATCACTTACTCCTCCCTGCGGCATGCCCGGAGTAAAATAATTAAAGGAGGCGGAGGACATTTGTTCCGCAATAATTTCTGCATTCTGGTTACAACCAACTAAATCAATATCTACCCGGTGATAATTGCGGGTAAAATCCTTAATAGGGTTTCTGTTGCCTTTATCACCTGTGGTTTTATTTTGCGTATCCACATAAGTATCATAGCTAAACCCTGATTGTCTGAGCTGTACATTAAACCCGGGCTGGCACAACAAATATTTAACACTGGGAACAGGCTTATAAGCAGGGTCAACCAGTTGACCCTTATTTTCTACAAACCCGCTTGCATTAATATTATATTTGGAAGGAGCACTTGTTTGAGAAAACGCAGCAGTGCAAACAAATAGGAAGAGAATCAAAAAGTATTTTTTCATTTCAATAGTTTAGATTTAATATGTTAAAAGATTAAACAATGAGAAAAACACATTTCAGGGGTGATTAAAATGGTAGTCTGTTCTTTATTTGAAATTCTATAAAAATGTTGCAAATATAGTTTTTTTTCTGAGCAACTATTTAAAAAAACCACCGGGTGGATTATTTTCTTTACATTTGCGAAAGTTTTGTTGTGAAATCATACGATGATAAATTTACAGAAGAAGGGTTAACATACGATGATGTTCTTCTGGTTCCTGCTTATTCTGATGTACTTCCGAGAGAAACTAACATAGTTTCTCGATTTAGCAGAAACATACCTATTTATGCTCCCATTGTTAGTGCTGCCATGGATACTGTTACTGAATACAGTATGGCTATTGCCATTGCCGGCGAGGGGGGTATAGGAGTATTGCACAAAAATATGACCATTCTGCAACAAGCTGAACAGGTGAGGCGGGTAAAGCGATATGAGAGCGGCATGATCCAGGATCCTATTACAGTGTTAGAGACAGCCAAGGTGGGGGATGCCCTTAAGCTCATGAAGACAAATAAAATAGGAGGTATTCCGGTAGTTAGTTCCAAAAACAGGTTAGTAGGTATTGTTACCAACAGGGACCTTCGTTTCGAGAAAAACATGAACCGTAGTATTAAAGAGGTAATGACCAAAGACCATATTATTACTGCTAAGGCCGGAACTGATTTAAGTAAAGCAGAACAAATTTTAGACAAATATAAAATTGAAAAACTCCCGGTAATAGATGGCGATGGGAAGCTTGTAGGCCTGATCACTTATAAAGATATACAAAAGATCCATCTCCACCCGAGTGCTTGTAAAGATAAGTATGGCAGGTTAAGAGTAGCCGCTGCTGTGGGTATCACTGCCGATATGCTTCAACGGGCAGAAGCGCTGGTGAAAGCAGGGGTAGATGCCATTGTGGTGGATACGGCCCATGGCCATTCGAAAAAAGTATTGGAAGAAGTCAAGAAATTAAAGAATAAATTCCCTAACTTGGATATTGTAGGAGGAAATGTGGCTACTGCGGAAGCTGCTATTGCTCTTGCAAAAGCCGATATAGATGCTATAAAAGTAGGTATCGGCCCCGGTTCTATATGCACCACCCGGATAATTGCGGGTATTGGAGTGCCTCAACTGACAGCAGTATATAATGTGGCAAATGCCTTGAAAGAATATAATTCTAATATTCCTGTAATTGCCGATGGAGGAATACGTTATACGGGAGACATAGCCAAAGCTATTGCTGCCGGAGCTGCTTCTGTTATGATAGGCTCTTTATTTGCCGGCGTGGAAGAATCGCCCGGTGAAACGATTATTTATGAAGGCAGGAGATTTAAAACCTACCGGGGCATGGGTTCGCTAGAGGCTATGCAGCACGGCTCGAAGGACCGTTATTTCCAGGATGCCGAAGATGATATTAAAAAGCTGGTTCCGGAAGGTATTTCAGGAAGGGTTCCTTATAAAGGTACTATGGCAGAGGTTATTTACCAATTGGTTGGCGGTTTGAGGGCCGGTATGGGCTACTGTGGCGCAAAAGATATTGCCTCCCTTCAGAAAGCCAAATTTATACGGGTATCCCCGGCCGGCATGGCAGAAAGCCACCCCCACGATATATTTATTACCAGCGAGGCACCCAATTATAGCCGGTAAGGGAGATTGATTTTTGTTTGGGTTCAATTAAATAATTCAACACTTAAAACTCAATATTTATATTTTTTTTCTATATTTGCACCCCTTTAAAAAACAAAACTGAACAGATGCCATTAAAAATTCGCTTACAAAGACAAGGAAAAAAGAAACAACCTTTCTATCATATTGTAGTTGCTGATTCACGTTCTCCCCGCGATGGAAGATATGTAGAAAGGCTCGGAACCTATGACCCTAAATTTGAACACGACGGGATTATATTAAACAGCGAAAAGACCCTGGAATGGCTTGAGAAAGGTGCTGTTCCATCAGATACCTGCCGCAACCTACTTTCCGATAAAGGAATTATTTATAAAAAACATTTGTTGAGAGGCGTTAAAAAGGGCTTATTTTCGAAAGAAGATGCCGATACAAAGTTTGTAGCATGGGAAAGCCAAAAGATAAAATCCATATCCGCTTTTAAAGAAAAGAAAGAATCTGCTCATAAAGAAGTCTATACCAAGCGCTACGAAGCTGAAAAAGCTGTTAGAGATGCAAGGGCAAAAGCTATTTCTGATAAAAAAACAGCCGCTACCGAGGCTACTGTTGCAGCTATACAAGAGGCCACTAACGAAACCACTGAAGGCGGACAAGCATAAAAGTAATTTTAAAAGGTATAAAGAGCCCTACCCTAAAGTAGGGCTTTTTATTTGGTACTTAATTGGGATAAATATTCTTTAACAGGTAACACAAAAGAATTATTTTTGAACGCATTAAAAATAGAAATGTAATAAGCAATTCATGAAGTTTTCATTTCGTAAAATATTTTCTCCCTCGAATCTGCTCTATGCTCTTTTTTTACTTCTTTTTACATTCTTTGCTCTCGAGATAATCCTTCGGATCTTCCATCCATTTTACTTCACCATTAAAGGCAATAAGCTTGTATTGCCCGTGAATATGGTGTATCATACCTATAATACAAACTGTCCGAAGCTCGACGCTGAAGTAACTTGTACTAAAAATGCTATCGGTTTCCGGGGGGCGGAAAAACCAAAAGATTTCAATAAAGAGCTAACTATTCTTACTATAGGAGGAAGCACTACCGCCTGTTCCTTGCTGTCCGATGAATATACATGGTCATATTTGTTGGACAAGCGTTTAAAAGAAAATTTTAATAATGAGTGGCTTAATAATGCAGGCATTGATGGTGCTTCCACTTTTGGGCACCAGATGCTGCTGGATGATTTTGTGGTTACGTTAAAACCCAAAGTCATTATTTTTTTGGTCGGGGCAAACGATGTAAGCCGGGAAGATATAGGTAAGGAACAGGGAAATCTGATCGCTCAAAATGCGAACTGGAGAACATGGATTATGAGAAATAGTGAAGTGGTTAACTTATTTGTAAATTATATGAGAAGTCGTGCAGCACAAAAATTAAATCTTGGAAATAAATATATGGAATTTGCAACCCGCGACACGTTTTCATTGTCCGATAGCGTAATTAATAAGGAAATTTTAAAGCAACAAGCGTTGATTCCGGGATATAAATCTCGGTTAGAAAAAATAATAAAAACATGCAGAGACAATAACATCGAGCCCATACTTGTTACCCAACCTTCGTTGGCGGGGTTTGGAATAGATAGCGCTACACATATAAATCTTGCAACGGTTTCTACAGCATATAATGGAGTTGCAGAAGCAGGCCCCGGCTGGAACGGAAAAGAATATTGGGCCGTTTTGCAGCTTTTCAATAAGCAAACTATTGAAACAGGTAAGGAAAACAATTGTTTTGTAATAGATATGGCAAGCAAGTTCCCTAAAAATTCTACCTATTACTATGATTTTATTCATTATGTAAATCCGGGTGCAAGAAAATTTGCGGGAGTCTTAAGCGATGAACTTATACCATACCTTAGTCACAAATACCCTACTTTTACTAAAACTGATAGAGTACTACCTGCACAGTGAAAAATATATTAGGCATTTCAGCATTTTATCATGATTCTGCAGCGGCTATAGTTCAGGATGGCATTATTACTGCTGCTGCCCAGGAGGAGCGGTTTACAAGAAAGAAACATGACCCGGCCTTTCCTGTAAATGCGGTTAAATATTGTCTGCAAAATTCCGGCCTTTCCTTGAATGAACTGGATGCAATTGCCTTCTATGATAAGCCTTTTCTCAAATTTGAACGGCTTCTGGAAACCTATTATGCTTTTGCTCCCAAAGGGTTGCAGTCGTTTATTACCGCAATGCCTGTATGGATAAAAGAAAAACTTTTTCTTAAAAAACTTATTTATGACAGTCTTTCAATGGTGGAAGATTTTGATAAGAAAAAAATCCAATTACTTTTTCCTGAACATCACTTGTCCCACGCTGCCAGTGCTTTTTATCCATCATCTTTTGAGAAAGCTGCGATACTTACGATAGATGGGGTAGGGGAATGGGCTACAGCTTCTATATGCAAAGGCGAAGGAAAGAAAATTGCTGTTTTAAAGGAACTCCGTTTTCCGCATTCGGTTGGGTTGCTTTATTCTGCGTTTACTTATTTCCTTGGATTTAAGGTTAATTCGGGAGAATATAAGCTTATGGGGCTGGCTCCATACGGAAATGCGAATGATAAGCAGGTTCATGATTTTGTTTCGAAAATAAAGAAAGAGCTTACTGATATAAAAGCGGACGGCTCTGTTTGGATGAACCAGGAATATTTTAATTATGCTTCCGGACTTACGATGGTGAACGATATCCAATGGGCAAAATTATGGGGCTTTCCGAAACGTAAGCCGGGTGAAGAAATACAACTCCATCATTGTAACTTGGGCCTTGCCATTCAGCAGGTAACGGAAGAAATTGTGATTAAAATGGCACAGGAAGCTAAAAAGCTTACCGGAGCAGATTATTTGTGCCTTGCAGGCGGAGTTGCATTGAATTGCGTGGCAAATGGTAAATTAATTAACACCGGTATATTTAAAGATGTTTTTATTCAGCCTGCTGCAGGTGATGCCGGCGGGGCTCCCGGAGCGGCATTGGCAGCACATCATATCTACTTTGAAGAAGAAAGAAAAGTAACAAATGAAAATGACGCCTTGAAGGGCAGCTACCTGGGGCCTTCTTTCTCAAATGAAGAAGTAGTAACTATGTCCCGGAAAAATAAAGCAGCGTACAAGTATTTTGAAAAGTATAGCGAACTCGCTGAAGAAACAGCCCGCTTAATCGCAGAAGGCAATGTGATAGGTTGGTTCCAGGGAAGAATGGAATTTGGGCCGAGGGCTTTGGGCGCGAGGAGCATTATAGGAGATGCACGCAATCCTGAAATGCAAAAAAAATTAAATCTGAAAATTAAATACAGGGAATCATTTCGCCCGTTTGCCCCCTCAGTATTAGCAGAGGATGCTGCTCAATATTTCAAATTAAAAGGTATTTCACCGTATATGCTATTGGTGGAAGATATTACAGAAGCAAGGCGTGAGGTTGTTCCTGAAAATTATTCTTCGCTTTCTGTAAAAGAAAAACTTTACTGCAAGCGTTCTGATTTGCCTGCTGTCACTCATGTTGATTTTTCTGCAAGAATTCAAACCGTGCATAAAGAAACTAATCCCCGCTATTGGGAGCTAATTGTTGCCTTTAAAAAACATACGGGAAGCTCAGTAATCGTAAATACCAGTTTTAATGTGCGTGGAGAACCTATTGTATGTACTCCCGATGATGCCTACCGATGCTTCATGCGTACTGAAATGGACTACCTTGTGATAAATAATTATCTTTACAAGAAGCAAGAGCAACCCAAATGGGAAGAAAAAAAAAGTTGGAAGGAAGAATTTGTATTAGACTAATATATATTAAATATCAGTATTGATGGCATTTGTAGGGGATTTATTTAAATTTTTAAAACAGCGTAAAAAATGGTGGCTTGTACCGCTTATTATTGTATTACTGTTAATTGGTGTGGTGTTGGCAATCGGCGCTATTGCCCCGTTTATCTATACACTTTTTTAAAACAGCGCCATGACAACTGAAAAAGTGGAAAAGCTAAAGTCTCTTGTCACACTTGTGGTAGGCTTTCTACTCGTTTTTCTTATTACTAAAAAGGTAGTATTTGTTTATGTTGCCTTTTGTATTTCAATAATAGCACTGTATATACCTTTTATTGCCGGGTTGCTTTTCCGGGGATGGACCGGGCTTATCCATGTGCTTGGTACCATCAACTCATATATACTGCTTACAGTAATATTTTTTATTATTCTGATTCCACTTGCATTTGCGTCCCGGTTGTTTAAGAAAAATACATTGCTCAAAGCTGATTCCGACTCCGATTCATATTATATTACAAGGGAGCATGAGTATACTGCTGAAGATTTAAAGAATGTTTGGTGAGTTAATTTTGGGAGAGTTGTTATATGAATTTCCGACAGACAGAAAACTTCAAATCTTAAGCCTTCACTGTGGCTTTCTCATTCAAGTACTGAACAACGCTATTTTCAATTTCTGACTCAAGGTGGTCGTTGCCAGATGAAGGTATAAACTTGGTGCCTGTGATTTTATCAAAGAGTTCAATATAACGGTTTGATACGGCATCCACAATTTCATCCTCCATATTCGGAACCTGCTGGCCTTCCAGTCCCTGGAATCCTTTTTCAATTAACCATTCACGTAAAAACTCTTTCGATAATTGCCGTTGGGGCTGTTTGTTCTTTTGGCGCTCCTCATATCCTTCCGAATAGAAATAACGGGAGGAATCAGGTGTATGGACTTCATCAATAAGGTATATCTTACCATTGTGCAAGCCAAATTCATATTTGGTGTCAACTAATATCAAACCCTGCTTGGCTGCCATTTCAGTACCTCTCTTAAATAGTAACCGGGTATACTGCTCCAGTTGTTCATAGTATTCTTTCGAAACCAATGAGCGCTTGATAATATCTTCCTTCGAAATATCTTCATCATGCCCCTCATCCGCTTTTGTGGTAGGAGTAATGAGTGGTTCACGGAATTTATCATTCTCATGTAAACCCTCGGGCAAGCGAACTCCGCAAATTTCTCTTTTGCCCGATTTATATTCCCTCCAGGCATGGCCGGAAAGGTAACCACGTATTACCATCTCCACTTTAAATGGCTGGCATAGTCTTCCTACACTTACCATAGGGTGAGGGACATCAATAATCCAATTAGGGACAATATCAGATGTTTCCTTCATAAAGTGGGCGGCAATTTGGTTAAGTACCTGCCCTTTGTATGGAATTCCTTTGGGAAGTACCACATCGAATGCCGATATACGGTCACTTACAACAACTACTAAAAGTTCATCATTAATATTGTATACGTCGCGAACTTTCCCTTTATAGAAGCTCTTTTGGCCGGGAAAATTAAAATGGGTGGATGTTAAAGTTTGCATGAGTTTGTAAATTTATATGGCAAATATATAGGAAGCCCAATAATCCAATGGGAATAATTCATCATTAAAATACACAACTTATTAACCTGCCTTTATTCTGCTGTCTTTTTCTTCCTCGGTTCGGCGTAAACACTCAAAATCTTTCTTACTAATTTATGCCTTACAACGTCTGATGCATCCAAGAGAATAATTTCAATGCCGGGAACATTTTCAAATATTTGTATGGCATGAATAAGTCCTGATGGTTGCTTAAAAGGAAGGTCAGTTTGAGTAGTATCACCTGTAACAATAAACTTGGCCGAGCTACCCATCCGTGTAAGGAACATCTTCATTTGGCTTTCGGTCGTGTTTTGTCCCTCATCCAATATTACAAATGCATTGTTAAGGGTTCTTCCACGCATAAAGGCAAGCGGAGCCACTTCAATTATTTTATTTTCCAGGTAGGTGTGCAGCTTCTCCCCGGGAAGCATATCGTACAATGCATCATATAAAGGCTGCAAGTATGGATCTAATTTTTCTTTCAGGTCGCCGGGAAGGAAACCAAGGCTTTCGCCGGCTTCCACTGCAGGACGTGTAAGAATAATTTTTCGCACCTCTTTATTCTTTAACGCCCTTACGGCTAATGCCACTGCAGTATATGTTTTTCCTGTACCTGCCGGGCCAACGGCAAATACCAAGTCATTTTTCATGCTGGCTTCCACCATTTTCTGCTGGTTGATGGTGCGGGCTTTTACTACCAGCCCATTGTTTCCATATACAATAATATGGTTATCGCTACTTTCATGCGACGTGTCGGAAGGTTCAGTTTGCATTATTCTTTCCACATCCGAATCGTGTAAAAAGCCATATTTGCGGTAATGTTCCTGTATGCGCATTATTTTTTTCGTAAAACCTTCAATGCTTTCATGCGAGCCCGATATTCTCAGGGAATCGCCTCTTGCAACAATTTTCAGTTTTGGAAAATGCTCCTTGATGATTTCCATCCGGGAGTCGTTAATGCCATACAGTTCAATCAGAGGGATGTCCTCAATAAAAATATCTTTTTCAGGCATGTATGTATTGTATTATGTTGCAAATATAGACAAGGACAGAATGATTAATTTTGAAGCTTATAAAAAGATTTAAACATTAACTATTGGAGTTTGTGAGTTGAGCGTAAAATGAAGCAAATGTTAATTTTAACTATGTAGCATTAATCATGTAACTTTAGAGGATTTTATTTTCGCATACTCAACAAACATATTTATAATTGGTTTAAAAACTGCCGGTAAAAATGCAAATGCTTAACAAATATTTAATAGTAAGAAGCACAAAGTATTTCCTGTTGCTTCCTATTATTCAACGTTCAACTCTTAACATTCAAAAATTGTATTTGTGCCGGTAATAACATTAACCACTGACATGGGTAATTCCGGTTTTTATGTGGCAAGCGTGAAAGCTGCTATTATAAAAGATTTGCCGGATGCTTCTATAATTGATATTACACATTCCATTCGCCCTTTTCATGTTAGTTCAGCAGCGTTTGTAGTACGCAATGTTTACAGGCAGTTTGCGGATAATACTATTCATATTGTTTCCGTAGATGCTTTAAATAGCCCACATTCACGTGTGTTGGCAATAAAAACAGAAAACCATTATTTCATAGGCCCTGACAATGGCTTGTTTAGCCTTGTGTTCAGCAATCCACCTGCAGAAGTGTATGAAGTCACATTGCCTCCCAATCCTTCATCACTTGCATTTCCGGCAAAAGATATTATGGCAAAAGCTGCCATACATGTTGCAAAGGGCGGTAGTTTAAATGAAATAGGTAAGGAGTATAAAAACTACATACAGCTTACCGCGTGGCAACCCATATATAATGATAGCAGCATACGCACGTCAGTAGTATATATAGATGAATATGGTAATTGTATTTTTAATTTAGAGAAGAGTTTATTTGAAAGAGTAGGCAGGGCACGCAAGTTCTTTATAGATGTAAAAAGAAATTCTATTGAAAAACTTTCCAATACGTATAATGATGTAGGAGGCGGCGAATTAATTGCGTTGTTCAATGGTTCAGGGCTTCTTGAAATAGCCATTAACCGTGGCAATTTATCCGAACTATTAGGCCTGAAAGAAGGCGACAGCGTAATGGTTAGCTTTGAAGAATAGAAACTAATTATTCACCAATTAGTCTAATTTTAAAACTCCAAATTGGTAGCTGCTTTTTAGATTACGGTACAACAGCAATGTACTAACATCAAGTTGTCCATTGAAGTTTGACATTGGCATAAAAGTAAGATACTCATTTCCGGGGGCGGGCTTTTGAATACAGCTTTGTTTCATTGTTCCATCTGTTAAACTAAGTTCTTCCATCACTACATAACAGGCGTCCCTATCTTGAGAGCAATACGCTGCCTTCAGCATACCTTCATCCTCATTTGCTTTTTCCCTGTCAAATTCAAGATTTTCCTTCCGGTCATTAAAGAATACATAAACCTTGTCAGAAGAAACTGCACACAAATAGGAATACGCAGGGGACGGATAATTAACTGTTTGTTTTTTTGCAATTTTTTTCGCCCATGCCATTTGTCCATCCGGAGTAATTTTTCCTACTAAACATGCTCCATAATAATCCACCGTGCCCGGGTTATGAAATTCAGCCCCAAAAACAACGCTTCCACCCGGGCAATCATAAATTGATTTCAGAAGTAATCCATTTATACCCTTACCGCTTGAGGCTTCTCGTTCACCTATAAATTGAGCTATTACTTCTTTCGGCAATGGAATAGTTGCATTCACTGTAAAGTCGTTACTATTATGGTTTACACGTGCATAGTATAGTCCGACCGGGTATTTTGAATCACTGGTTGAATAAAGTGTACTCACAATAAAATCACCACTATGGTTCATCATTTTTTTTAAGACAAAACCTGCGCCTTCTGAACTTCCCTTCGCCACAACATCCAGCGCTAATTGTTTTAATGTTCCGGATTTAAAATCATACATAAAAAGGAAAAAGTCAGGCTCCCCTTTTTTTACCTCTTTCAGATTAATGGAAAAAATAGCCCTGTCCCCGTTAAAATAACATTGTGCATCTTCCAGTTCTTTCCCTTCAAAAGGAAATTCTACCGTTTTGTCATTTAGTTCGGTTAGGTTTTCATCAAAAATTCTCATCGTTACCCGGTTTGATTTATATGGATAATAATAAGCAAGGAATTTAGTACTATCCGAAGAAATACGAAAACGATAGTAATTCGAGTGCATTAATTTATCGGAGTATTTAATCTTAAAATCAACATCACCGACAGTTACATTCTTTTGGTCCAGGACACAATTAAAATTCATTTTATAAGCATAATAGGTCACATCACCATGTTCAAGCAATATCATATTATCCCTCATTATTAATATTTTCTCTATGGTTGAAGGTTTATCCGAGCCATTATTACCTTCAGCAAACTGGCCTTTTATAAACACTGAATTTCCATCCGGCCCTATCTTTTCAATTTGATAGCCATCTTCCCTTTCCTTCGAATTGTATCTTCGAATAAATAAACCACTGGAATTATACCCTTCGACATCAGCCTCCTTGTACTTGCTGTCATCCTGTTTGGTGCCCCACTTTATGTCTTGTGCAAATAAAGAACAGGAGAAGCAACAAAATAGAGTTAAAATAAAAGATGTAATTGTTTTCATAGTATATAATTTTGGTTAAAAGTACATGATAATTTAATATCAAATAATATATTTTAAAACAAGCTCATAACAAATACCCTGCAACCGCTCCGCCTAAAATTATCCAGACTGCATTTACTTTTTTGAATTGCCAAAGACAGGCAAATCCGGCTATGGCAATGAGCCATGTTTTCCAGTTGACGAGTGTAGAATAACCCATTTGTAAAGTTACTGCGAGCATTAACGCAACGGAAGCAACATTTACCGAATCTAAAAAAGCAGAAGTTAAGTTAGATTTGCGAAGCCGAGGAATAAATGGAGTAAGCAACCACACAAAAAAGAAAGAAGGCAGAAAAATACCAATGGTAGAAACTAATGCTCCTTTCATGCCGGATATTTGATAGCCTATAAATGTAGCCGTGGAAAGCACCGGCCCCGGTGTAAATTGCCCTGCTGCCACTGCATCCATAAGTTGCCGGCGGCTTAACCAATGCAAATGCTGTACAAGGTCACCGTCTAAATAGGCAAATAATACATATCCGCTGCCGAATAATATGCAGCCTATTTTTAAAAACACAAAAAATAATTTTGCTGGATAATAGGAGGGAAGTAAGTTTCCAACCTGTAATAAAGTAAAAGGAAAAATATTCTTTGTATCTCCTTTTATTCCGGCAAGCCAAATCATTCCTGCAAATCCGGCAGCAAGTAATAGTAGTATATCACTCACATTAAACAGGGCCGCTACTAATGTAATACTACCGAGGATGCCCAATTGCCAGCTCTTCAATGCCTTTTTGCCAAACTTGAATACAGCATCCAGAATGATAGCAATTACTGCCGGTTTTACACCGAAGAAAAAAGGCTCAATAGCCGGTAAAGTCCCATATTGCTTATAGAACCAGGCAAGTATAGTAGTAATAACAACCGCAGGAAAAATGAAACAAAAACCTGCAAGCCATAATCCTATGGCGCCGGCACGGCTATATCCACAGTGCATGGCCATTTCAGTGCTATTAGGGCCCGGAATTAGATTAGTGGCCCCAATTAAATCTAAAAAATGTTCCCTCGTCATCCATTCCCTTTTATGCACAAGCTCCTTTTCCATAATAGCAATATGTGCAGCAGGGCCTCCAAATGAAGTGATACCTAATCGGAAAAATAATGTGCAAACTTCTTTCAGGTTCCTTGTATGTATTTGCATAAATATCTTTTAAAGATTCAAATATAATTAAATGAAGCAGCGAGCATTTGTTAAGAATAGTGTAATATTTCGTTAATAAAATTTGAAATTTGTTTCATGTGATTTATATAGGAAACGTAACTTTGCCGCAACTTAAACCTTCAATTCATAAAAGATGGCAAATAATCCACCTGCAATACTTCTCTTAGAGGATGGGAAGGTTTTCCACGGAAGAGCTTGCGGAGCCATAGGCACCACTACCGGCGAGCTTTGTTTTAATACGGGGATGACGGGCTACCAGGAAATATTTACCGACCCTTCCTATTACGGACAATTACTTATTGCGACACATGTACATATTGGTAATTACGGCATAGAGAATCATGAAAACGAATCGAAAGGTGTTAAGATTGCCGGATTAATCTGCCGTACATTTAATGAAATTCCTTCCCGCAAAAGAGCGCAAACATCTCTCAAGAAATTTTTTGTTGATAATGGAATAGTTGCCATTTCTGATATTGATACCCGTTCTCTTGTCCGCTATTTACGCAGCAAAGGAGCCATGAATGGAATTATTTCCTCTAAGATTACGGATATTGATACGCTCAAAGGACTTCTGGAAAAAGTTCCTTCTATGCAGGGGCTTGAACTATCATCAAAAGTTACTACCGACAAGCCTTATGAAGAAGGGAAAGCAGATGCCCGCTTTAAAGTAGCTCTTTTTGATTTTGGCGTGAAAGGAAATATTGTACGCTGCCTTACTGACAGGGATTGTAATGTGAAAGTATATCCCATGGCTTCTTCGGTGAATGATATTATTAAATGGAAACCTGACGGAATCTTAATTTCTAATGGCCCTGGCGACCCCGGAGCCATGCATAATGAAGTGGCAAGCATTGCCGGGATTATTGAAACAGGTATACCCACATTAGGAATCTGCCTCGGCCACCAGTTGATTGCCCTTGCCAGTGGAATCGAAACATATAAAATGCACAATGGGCACAGGGGAATAAATCATCCTGTGAAAAACCTTTTGACAGGTAAATGCGAAATCACTTCCCAAAATCATGGCTTTGCTGTAAGTGAAGAAGGAGTTAAGGAATCGAAGAATGCAGAGATTACCCATATTAACCTGAATGATGGCACAGTGGAAGGTATACGTTTAAAAAATAAACCTGTTTTTGCTGTTCAATACCACCCTGAGGCTACTCCCGGTCCTGAAGATGCACGCTATGTGTTTGATGAGTTTATCAGCCTTATGGAAAAGAATAAAGTGGGAGCTAGGCAACAGGCTGTACAATCCTGATTGTTTTAGTTTCTATCGGAACTCTAAATAATAAGCATCCCCAAGTTCTGTTTACGACAAAATGAAAGTTTGCTTATCCATATTTCTCTTTATTTGTTTTGTTCCTCTTATATATGGGCAGCAAGATACAGGGTTCACGAATAAAACAGAAGCCACAAACATTTTCAAAGACTCTCTGAAAGAGGGCAAGTGGATAGAGAAGATAGATGAAAAAGGAAAAGTTACAAATGCCTTCAATGCCCCTTATTACCGGCTTACCATATACCATTCAGGTAAAGCCATAGGAATATCACACTATTACTATAAGGATAATAAACTCGCTGCGTTGATACCCTATGTCGATGGGAAGCGGAACGGGGTAGGAAAGCTATATTTTGAAAGTGGCAAATTATTGAAAGAAATTCCTTATTCGAATGATTCTATAAATGGTGTTGCAACAACGTATTATGAAAGTGGTGTCATCTTAAATAAAATACCATATATATATGATAAGAAAAACGGAACAGGAGAGTTGTATTATGAAAGTGGGAAACTAAAAAGTGAAACAACCTATCGTAATAATTTAAAAAATGGGACAGTGAAAGTATATTATGAAAATGGTACACTTATGTCAGAAATCCCCTGTGTAGAAGATAAGCGAAATGGAATAGAGAAAGACTATTACGAAAATGGGAAATTAAAAAGCGAAACCCCTTATAACGCCGATGCTATAAGTGGAGCAGTGAAGAACTATGATGAAAATGGAAATGAAAAAAGAACGCATTAACGGCAATATTTAGGGTTTATTGTGTTTGTATGATTTTTCTCAGTTTTGCGGAAAAATACTATGCATTTGTGTCCTGTTGTATTATTTTTATTTTACTTTTGTCGAAGTAACTAATAATTAATTTTTAATTAACCTCTAATTTAAAAAGCTATGAATCGAAAAATTCCCCTAATTCTTTTCGCGTTTTCATTATTTTGTGTAAGCGCGTATTCCCAGCAAAGACCCATTATTGACTCCATTCATGTGGTGAATGCTGCTTCCTGTAGCAATTGTAATGGTAGGGCTACAGCTACCGTAACAGGTGGCGTGGCTCCTTATACTTACTACTGGAGTAACGGTGAAAGGAAAAACCCCGACACCCTTTTGTGTCCCGGAACCTACTATTTAATATTGTTAGATTCCAAGGGTGATAGTACTACCAGAAGTTTTATAGTAGGCCCTCCTCCTGTAACTGCTGCTGTTACTTTCACAAATGCTACGTGCAGCAATAACAATGGCAGTGCAATGGTAACTGCATCTGGCGGAGCAAGCCCATACACCTATTCATGGACGCCAAGCGGAGGTACTAATGCACTTGCGACCGGCCTTAGTGCAGGAACCTATACGATAAAGGTGACTGATAAAAATGGCTGTACAGCCACTAAAGGAGTGACTATAACGTCTGGACTCTCGCTTACCTACACTGCAACGCCTGTATCTTGCCATGGAGGCAATAATGGTGCGGCGGCTATTTTAACTGTTAGCGGTGGAGTTTCGCCCTACACGTATAGCTGGTCGCCAAGTGGAGGCACTAATGCTGCTGCCACAGGGTTAAGCGCCGGAGCTTACAATGTAAAAGTAACGGATAAAAACGGATGTACAAGTACTGCAAATATTAATATCATTCAACCTGCGGCACTTGCTGATTCGATATACACTACCGGAGCATCTTGTAGCAATAATAATGGTTCTGCATATGCTGTTGTTCATGGTGGAACAGGTCCATACACCTACTCTTGGTCTCCATCAGGGGGCACAGGTGCTGTAGCGACTGGTCTGTCACAAGGAACATATACTGTTACAATTAAAGATAATAATGGCTGTGGTTTAACTGCTTCTGCTGTTATTGCTCATACCGGCCCAACTTTTAATGCTTATGCAATTAACGACTCCTGTTATGGTAAAAATGATGGAGCTGGTGTTATCGCTAACGTGAGTGGTGGTGTGGCCCCCTATACCTATAGCTGGTCTTCGGGTAGCAGTACAAATGTTGCTTCCGGGCTTTCAGCAGGTACATATACTTTTGTCATAGTAGATAAGAATTTCTGTACTGGAACAGGTACGGTAATTGTCCGCCAGCCTACTCCCATAGTATTGGTAATAGATACGCTTGCTCCTGATACAGGTTCATGCAGTGGTATAGTAGCTGTAGTAGTTCATGGAGGCAATCCTCCTTATGCCTTCTCCTGGTCGGCAGCGGTGAAGAGTAAACTATATTATGATTCTCTTGGATACTTACAGCGGGATACGAACTTATGCCACGGTGCATACCAAGTATGTATTACAGACCGGAATGGTTGTAAAGTATGCGACAGTGTGCATGTACGAAATGCTAAGAAGGTTAAAGCAGGTATAGAAGAGCTTTATTCTTCCACTTATTCTGTAAACCTTTATCCTGACCCTGTAAGGAGTCAGCTTACTGTCCAGGTGAGCGGAATTAGCACTACTTGCAAATTGGAAGTATATGATATGATTGGACGACAGGTACTGCAACAAAACGATGTATCAGTCGGTCCGGGAAAATCAATCTTATTGGATGTGTCTAAATTGACTCCGGGTAAATATATGTTGCGCCTGAGCGGAACAAATATTAACGAGTTGAGACCATTCCTGACCATACATTAAAGGAGCAGCGCAATTTGATTGATAAGGAAAAGGTCGTCCATCGGGCGGCCTTTCCTGTTTTATAAAGGACTCCATTTAAAATATAGATTACTTTTGCAGCCCGAATTAAAAAGAATGTTTAAATCTGGCTGGATAAGTGTAGTGGGTAGTCCCAATGTAGGCAAGTCAACTCTTGTGAATGCATTGATGGAGCAAAAGTTGTCTATTGTTACACATAAGCCCCAAACAACCCGACACCGTATTACAGCTATTGATAACGGCCCCGGCTATCAAATGATGTTTTCCGATACTCCCGGCGTACTAAAGCCGCATTATAAAATGCAGCAAGCTATGATGAAAAGGGTAGGGGAGGCATTGGAGGACGCTGATATCATAATGGCTGTAACCGATGTGGAAGAAAACCATTTTCCGCAGGAATTAGTGGAAAAGCTAAAACAATCGAAACTTCCGCTGGTTATTGTAATGAATAAAATGGACCTCGGCAAACAGGAAGAAACAGGAAAGAAAATAGAACTATTAAAAGAACAGCTTAACCCTGCCCATATTATTGCTACATCTGCCTTGCATAATTTTAATATAAAAGAACTAAAGGGCTTATTGCTCTTTCATCTTCCGGAGGGAGAACCGTTTTATCCCCAGGACCAGGTCTCCGATTTACCGGAAAAGTTTTTTATTGCAGAAATACTGAGGGAGAAAATACTATTGTATTACCAGCAGGAAATACCCTATTCGGTAGAAGTGATAACAGAAGAGTTTATAGAAACAGAAAAACTAACACGCATACGTTGTGTAATATATGTAAACAGGCATAGCCAAAAAGGTATTATAATAGGCAAGTTGGGAGAGGCGTTGAAAAGAACTGCCACTGCTGCACGCAAGGATATTGAGAAATGGCTGGCACAAAAAGTATTTCTCGAAGTGCAGGTGAAAGTGAAGAAAGATTGGAGAGATAACGATTTACATTTAAAGAATTTTGGGTACTTAACATAATCAAATAAAATGTCACGAATAGCAGCTATAGTAGGAAGGCCCAATGTAGGAAAATCAACCTTGTTTAACAGGCTCACGGAAACCCGTGCAGCTATTGAAGACCCGACCAGTGGGGTTACCCGCGACCGGCACTATGGCAGGGTAGAGTGGAACGGGGAGCTATTTTCATTGATTGATACAGGCGGCTATGTTCATGGAAGCGATGATGTGTTTGAAGCAGGCATCCGCAAGCAGGTTCAACTGGCTATTGATGAAGCAGACATTATATTATTTGTATTGGATGTAGAAGAGGGAATTACCGGCGATGACGAGATGGTTGCCAATATGCTGCGTAAGTCGCGAAAGAAAGACACCAAAATATTGGTGGTGGCTAATAAATCCGATACACATGATAGGGCTCACCAGTCTGCCGAATTTTATTCCCTCGGGCTGGGTGAGGTTTACCCGGTTTCTGCTGTCAGTGGAGGAGGAACAGGGGAGTTGCTGGATGAAATGATAAAGCTGTTTTTAAATGCCAAAGATGAGTATTACCCCGAAGGCTTGCCGCGTATTGCAGTGGTGGGCAGGCCCAATGTGGGAAAGTCTTCCTTTATTAATGCATTGATGGAAGAGGAGAGGCAAATAGTTACCGAAATAGCCGGAACAACCCGCGATGCTATTGACTTACGCTATACCCGTTTCGGACATGACCTGTTGCTTATTGACACAGCAGGGTTGCGGAAAAAAAGCAAGGAAAAAGAAGACGTGGAGTTTTATTCTGTGCTCCGCAGCGTAAGGGCTATTGAACGTTCCGATATATGTATACTTATCCTTGATGCCACCCAGGGCTTTGAATCACAAGATATGAGCATTTTTAGCCTGGCGGTGAGCAACCATAAAGGGATAGTGATTGTGGTAAACAAATGGGATTTGATAGAAAAAACCCACAAAACAACAGAGTATTATACCGATTTAATTAAGCTAAAGCTGGCACCTTTTAGTGATGTCCCTGTTATATTCACATCGGTGCACGAAAGGCAACGGGTTTTGAAAGCTATGGAAATAGCTATACAGGTATATAATAATCGCAAGCAAAAAATTGCAACATCTAAACTGAATGAACTGATGCTGCCAATTATTGAAGGCAACCCTCCGCCGGCTGTTAAAAACAGGTATATTAAAATAAAATACATTACCCAGTTGCCGACTCATTTCCCTGCTTTTGCTATGTTTTGCAACCATCCGCTATATGTGGAAGAATCCTATAAGCGCTTCCTGGAAAACCAGTTACGCGAAAACTTTAATTTAACAGGCACCCCTATTGAAATATTTTTCAGGGAAAAATAACACTATTCCTTGCCAAGCCAAATTAATTTTATCTTTGCCGTCTCTGGAATTAATAAATTATAAATTAAATTTACAATGAAAAAGACCCTTTTACTAGCTGCCACTATTGCATTCTCAAACTTTTGTTTTGCCCAGGAATCAAAAATGGCCAAAAAAGATGAATACCCTATGGAGATTGATCTGGCAAAGGCTAAACAGAAAGACGGAATTAAAATTTGCACTATTAAATCCGGTGATGTTGGACGCATTGAATTGAGAGGATCTATTATTCTTTCTGTTGAAGGTGCAAAGCATGCCGATACGTTGAACATAAATGGGTTTGTATTACCTCCTTCATTGCCTGTTGAAGATATGCGCCCAAGAGCTACTGCTTACATTATTGTTAGGGACAGGGCTACCGGAGGCGTAGTTTCGCAGTTTGAGTATAATACTATTCGCGGTAACAGGAGCAGCGTATTGATTGAAAATACCGATGTAGATGTATATTTGGAATTGTGGACCAATAAAGTAACGATTAACGATAACCAGAATACTGCTTATCCGTTGAAAGCTTATTACTACGAATTAAAAGCAAGTAACTAAGTAAATTGCCTGCCACAGGCATAAAAAAGGTTAAAATATTTTTTTGTTATTAGGGAAAAAGCTATATTTGTTCTTCTTAAAACCCTATTCTCATGGCAAAAACAATTCAGGAGGAGGCACATCTTGTAAACCAGATAAAATCGGGTACCTTTATTGAAGGTATTGTAAAAGCATCTGATAATATACGTATTGACGGAACTCTGAAAGGCTCCCTTCATACCGAAGGAAAGCTTGTGATTGGTATGACAGGGCAGATTGATGGCGAAATAACCTGCCAAAGTGCTGAAATTCACGGCACTTTAAATGGGAAAATTACCGTGAATGAATTGTTGTCGCTGAAAGCAAGCAGCAAATTATTGGGCGACATTGTAACGGGGCGTTTAGCTATTGAACCCGGTGCCCAGTTTAGCGGCTCATGTGTTATGGGAAATGCGGTAAAAGGCTTATATAATGGACAGGGAGCCGAAAGAGCCGAGCGAAAACCCGAAGCGGTCATCTCTTAATGCCCTTGCCCGCTATTCGGGCATGGCATTTCAAATTGCTGCTACTATTGTCGTGTGCCTTTTTATAGGTAAGTGGCTTGATAATAAGATACCTATGAGTTTCCCGGTGTTTACTACGGTACTAACCATTGTTGGTGTTTTCCTGGGAGTGTATTTTGTAATAAGAGACTTATTAAAACAGAAATGAAAGCTTTACACAGGCGGTTTATTATTCAATTGCTGATAGTTTCAGCTGTTTTATATATTGTATTCACAAAGTTTATAATAGCATCCCTGCCTTTGCTTACAATGGTGTCCCTGCTTTTTGCCATGAATGTCCTTGCCTTTATCATCATCACCGGGACAAAAGAAAAACAGTCCCGGAAGTTTGTATATATCTATATGGTTGCAAGCTTTGGCAGGCTCCTTATTTGTGGCGCTTTTGTATTTACTTATGCACTTATGCACCGCCAGGATGCCAGGACATTCGCACTTACTTTTTTCCTGCTTTATTTTGTATATACTTTGTTGGAAGTGAGGGCTGTATTCAACTTCTTTAAAAGATAAAGATTAAGTGCTTTTTCTATCGCAGGAAGCGAAGAATAAGGAAAACAAACATCACCGAAAGAGCTACCAGTAAAATAGATGACATACTGTTTTGTATCCGGGATAAGAAATTCCATTTACGCCGGTTCTTGTACCGCCTATATCCAATATTAACTGCCCGTACGCCTTCTTCGCCAAATTCAAGATGGTCATTATCGCGGGAGTGTACAATCAATCCTTCTTTGGCCATCTTGCTTAAAATGTCTTTTATCCTTTTTTGGGTTCCCAGGTTTTGGTTCGACTTAATGACATTTGCATAGGGCAATCTGCCATTTTCTTCCAGTATTTCGCGGAGAATCTGGTTAATGATATCGTTATCATTGACCCAACTTGGGTATATGCCTTTACTGCGGGGATACATAGAGTAGGGTTTAGGTCGCTGCAATAATATGTAAAATTATGCATATAACTGTTAACTTTATATAAATAAAAGTATAGCTAACCCAATAATTTTCAAAAACGAATCCCAAATATCTTGTAAAATAGGTAGTTTCCGTTTCTGGCCTAAAATTGTGTTAATAAAAAATTCATGGGCCTGATTTACCGGACGTGCATATAATGAAGAAATATGTCTACAGTCCCTAAAATTCGTATCTTTGTATGCGGTACAGTATACTATTGTCTTATAATTTATATTATGTTAAATAGCTTATTTCTCATTATCATGTAGTTAATTCATTTTTGTTGTCTTCATTTGCTACCCGTATCCTTTTCTCTGTTTATCTTTTAATCAAAAAAGTCTACCCGCAAATTCCCGACAAGCGGTTGAAAGCCCAGTACAGAATTTACCTCACGGTGTTCGGCACGGATAAATGAAGCATGGCTTCACTTATTTCTCCTAAATTCTGTACTGGGCTTTCAACCTCAAAAATGAATTAATGCAGGTGGATACTTCTATCATCAACATACCACGTCCAGAAGCTATTTATTCGCTCCTGAAGGTCGCTGACATAATATGCGTTATGAGCGGAACCCCGTCACCCATCAAAAAATGCGTGCTATCGCACGGAAATCATATCTATTGCCTATGAATTTACAAAGAGATTTAAACGAGAAAGACTGGGATTGCAAACCGTATTTAGCTAAAAATACTCATTTACCATCTGTAAAATATGTAGTAATAGTGTATGATGATAATTCTGTTTACCAAACAAATGTTAATGACCCTATGGTTGACATTAAAATTTTCGGACATCATCACCCCATAAGTCAATCTTTTGTACATCAGGATGATTTGCAAAAAAATGTTGTAAAGTCTTAGTGTTCATTATGTCTATCCCATTTCCTCCTTTCACGCCATCGAGTATAGTTGCTATGATAATATCCGAATTGAAAGAGGGCGTTAAAATAAACTCACCATTACATTTTATTTTTCTTTCAATTATTTTTCGAGTGATAAAATCTATGCGCAGATTATCGGATTCATCGGGCATTTCTTTATTGTTTTTTTTAAGATACTGTAAAAAATGTGATTTTAATTCTTCGGTATTCATAGTTAGTTGATTTTAGAAGGTTGATGACTATGGACTGGGCGGTGCTATAACACCGCCTTTTTTATTTAAGTACAAGACTTGTAAATATTAAAATGTAAATAGGGAAAATCAGTATAGAAAGTATTCTGCATGGAATTCCAAATAAGTAAAATTGAACCATACGTCCTTGATATGGTATTGCATATATTTTAAAAAACTTAGACGGGTTATCTGTGGCTATTCCATTTTGAGAGCCAATCATTCCAAGACAAATTTGAAATATTATATGAGAGATTATAGCAAATATGGATATAACGATACTGTAGTTAAATGCAAACCATATTAATATTCCCCAAGTATATAATTTACCGAAAAAGAATAGCATAAAATAAACTACTTCAAATATTATATTATAATTCATTTCAAGTGGAGTTAAGTCACGTGCAACATAGAAACAGGCATTCATATCTAATAATTCCCCTTTCTGCATCTTGTGCCAGTCTGCTAATGTTTTGTACCCATCGAATAGTATTTGATACAATAAAACTACGATAGGGAATGTTAATATTATTTTCATCGGGATTAATGTTATCCCCAACAACCCAAACAGGTAGTTTATAAAATAATCAGCGTGGGTGTTTATCTTATCGCAACTGAGGGTTACAACGCCCTATTCACAAATAAGTAAAGCCCACGCCGAGACGTGAGCGATAGACTTATTCTTGTGAATTGCCGGGGTTGTTGTAATTCCAGTCGCAAGTAAGCTAACGCTAATATTGGTTAGTTTCTGTGATTATTCCATAGTTTGATTTTAGAAGGAAGAACAAATATAGAAAAGTTTACCTTTGCTAAAATGACAAAACCAACAAACTATACATCTGCTCAAAAGTTAAATTCCGTTTTGAGAACATTAAATCATCCAAAATCGGAAATGGAAACTATTCCTGACATAGTAGATAAAGTAGATTTTGAAGGGGATGCAAAAGAAATACATTTAATAGTAGATAAATTAAGGAAAGACGGATATATTGAATGTATGTATTTTGAAATCAGGGAAGATGGACGAAAATTTATTCAACCCTGTAATGATAATGCTCAATTATTAGGAAAGGTTACTAAATGTTTTCATATAACATTTGATGGTAGGGTTTTTATTAAAAAAGGAGGCTATCCATCAACATGGTATGGTAAGATATGGTATTGGTATAAAACAAATTTAGTCGCATCTATCGGGTTTACTATAAACGCAATGTATGTTTTGTTTGTTCTTACTATAAAGATTTTTTATTGCCCTTGCGTAAACGTGATTCCTTTACCCAGCTATCAACAAACATCGAAAGATACATTAAAGGGAAAAAATACATCTGGGATTCCATTAAAAGATACAATAAAGGCTTCTCGCAAATATGTTGTAAAAGACTCATTGCGTAAATAGTATTTTTTTCGTATCTTGCACTCCACTACTATTTTCATTTTTTTCGGGGGACGGGAGCTCATAACGATTCATTATGTTAAATAGTAACTTGTTGCTTCCCTGCATGTTATGTATTTTAATTGTGTGTTTCTACCCAAAGAAACAACACTTGCTCTCACTTTTAACTCCGTATGAACAAAGAAACATTAAAGAAAATACTTCCAGTAAACACAATTGTACATCTCATAAAATACCGGGGATTCTCCTATCCTCAGGGAGTATTTACATCCGCTATAATAAAACTCCTTAGTAAAGAGAAAGCTGTGTTAATAGATGCACCATGCGGTTATGGTGATAGTACTTGGCAGTTTGCCAAGTTGAAAAATCTCACTGTTTATGGATATGATATTGATCCAGGCGTTATTGAGAAAGCTAAAAAGATTTCTCGCCCTAACCTTTTTTTTGATATTGCAGATATCAGAGACATTGCAAAAAAGCATACCGATGTAAAATATTTTTGCATCATCAATTCTCTTTTTTTATTGCCCGAACCAGATAAGATACTTGAAGCCATAAGAATTAATTTGAGCGATGACGGAAAGCTGTTTATAGTAGCTCCCAATATAAATAGTGTCCATTTTAAACGTTTTCAAAAGGATAATCCCGATGTCAACAAACTTATTCTTGACATAAACCAACTTCAACGTTATTTTTCTTCACGGGGTTGGTTTGTAGATAAAACAGTAAAATTGGCCTATACTCGTTCCTATAAACGTAAGGATGCTAAATTACTGTCAATTTTATCACCTGTTTATTTGCACTTCTTAAATGTATTTCAGTCGTTTTTCAAACTTGGAAAGCCTAATTCTTATCTTTTTGTACTCCAAAAGAAAAGGCGTATAAATAGTATATATAACTAAATCTTAAGCCCGCTCCCATCAAAAAATGCGTGATTGAAACTGTATTTCCAGGACAATCTTAGTTAATAAGTTTGTTTATATGTATGTACTATATTATAATTTAATTACACTTTATCATATTACCTTCACAAAATGAGGGAAAGTGAAAAGGCCTTTTTGGCGTTAGTTTCAAATGAATTACAACCTTTACGAAATATAGCTGAAAAATTAGGCTATACTTATGAAATGGCTTTTGAGTTTTCACAATATTTAATTAAAGAAAAAAAAATACGAGGTAAGTATATTCCTATTGCTGGGCATGGTGATATTTTTTTAATCGCCAAAGAAATAGAAAGCGAAGAGTTAATTCTAAGCCGTGAATCTGTTGAAATAGCTAAAAAATTACTTACTAAAGTCGATACGGAATCAAAAGATTATTTTAATGTTTTTATTGATTATATAAATTACGCCAGCGAAATAGTCCAAAAATTTATATCTTATACTGATTAGAGGAACAATATAAAAATCAATATTTTGATGACTTAATTGATCCTGTAAAGTACTATGATTTACAGGCAAAAGGAAGGTATACAGCATTTCTCTATGTTAATAATGACGGAGTAACCACAAAAGAACAAGAGCATTTCTTATCAAATAAAATCGTTATTGAATGCAATAAGTTCTTAGAAGATTGGGAAACCATCCGAAATAAAATACAAAATTCAGAAACAAGGCGAAAAAAAAATGGAAGTAGATTATTGTATTTGCATACAGACATTCAAGACTTGAAAGACCGCTATTCAAATAAACTTATCAAGGAAAAAACATACATGGAAAAATGTAAAGCATGGATTAAAGAGCCTGATAATGCTTGGAAAATTTTTACACTTTTCGCTTCTCCTATTTTAGCTCTCTTTTTGGTTATTGGTTAGGGCATCATTTTTGATAACTGATACTAAAACCAAATATAAAAGTCAGAAGCTCATAACGTATTCTCTTGTTCTTAATACCCCGGTAAAATATGTCACGCTTGCCCGAATAAACGGCACGTTTGGGCGGGGCTCGTAACATATACCCAATCTCCTGTCCTCCTGCTCCTTATAAGTTTTATATCACGGTTCTGTCTTTTAGGGCCGGCTCCCCTCCTATTTTAAAGCCTAATTTATTACTCTAGGTTAATTGTATTATTTTATTGGTTTCCATATATTTATGTATGTAGTGTTTGTGTAGCAATTGTCACACATTTGCTTGGTAAAAAGATATGTCACGGTGTGTCAAAAAATACGTCACGGTACAAAGCTATCTTAAGGGCTTGGTTTTGTGAGCCTATTATCTTTATGTCACGTTGTCCATTCCGTAAAAAACCGTGACATAAAACTTTTCAATCTAATAGAATTTTATTGTTTTTTTCGTCAAAACCTGACTTCGGGTCTTGGGCTCAAATTTTACGAAACAGGAATTTAAACCCTCCCCACCATAGTTTTGTCGAAAACTCATAAATAGTTAACATAATTTAATTAGCTTTGCTTTATGAGATTCGCGAAAGTGCTTTTCATATTATTGGTATCAATGGCAATGGCTTTTGTTTGTCTCGCACAAACGGAGGACTACAACCCCTATCAATATACACGTCCGGAGAGCGGTAATCAAACGAGTTACTCTAATCTCAACAATGTGCTCTCCTTTGGGTTTGGTATTGGTGGCTATTATCCCTACAACGGAGTTTATTACCAGGAAAACCCCGGTGTTATTCTTTCCTACGACCACACTATCCTTAAACATGCGGGCCCCGGCATTGTAAGCCTGGGAGCAGTGGTTTCATATAAGCAAATCTATAGCCCCTATATGGACTACACCACTGGCTATACCTATACGCAAAACTGGGACTATTATATTGTAGGCGCACGGGCTATTTATTGCCTTACTTCCTTCCCCGGCAACATAATTGAACCCTATGCAGGGGCTATGCTGGCATATTACATAACTAATTTTAAGCTTACCAGCACCGACCCTAACTATTCCGAACCGGGCGACCCCGGGTATTACCTTTTCACCAGTGATTATAAGAACTTCTTTGCCCCCGGTATTTTTGCCGGAATCCGTTCCCGGTTCAATAAAAGGGAAAGCTTTTGGATAGAAGTTGGCTATGGATACACTTCCATGGCATTCGGTATGAGCTATAAATTTTAGAGGGATTCCAATTTCGTAGCTCTATTCATCGTTCCGATTTTTTGCCTCAACTCCCCTTTTTAGGGTTTTGTCTATTTTTCTCACTAAAGACCCTTTGCTTGGTTAATTTCGCATGTAGTATTAACCAATCAAACTACATAAATGAAAACCAAGAAGTTACTTATCGGCGGGGTATGCTTAGGAGCACTTACTATGATATCCCCTATGGCTTATTCCCAATCTGAGACGCCGTCTGGCGGTGATAATTCACCGGGTTTTGGTAAAGGCACCAATTTGTTAAGTATTGGGCTGGGCTTGGGAGGTTCTTATACCTATTTCGGCGATGGCTATACCTCTACCCCTAATTTTGTACTTACCTATGACAATGGAACCTTTGGCAACGTAGGCCCCGGAACCATTAGCCTGGGTGCACTTGTGGCCTATAAAGGAATCTCCTACGACTATACAGATTTCCATTCGGGATATTACTACGACCAAAAGTGGAACTATGTTATTCTAGGGTTCCGCAGTGCCTATCACTTCGCGATACCCACTATGCACAGGTTTGACCCTTACGTTGGTGTAATGCTGGCTTACTACGACATTAGCTATAGAGAAACAAGCAGTGATCCGGAGTTTAATGTCCCTGGAAATCCCTACTATACTTATTACGTAAATAATTATTCCAGCTACATGGCATTTAGCCTTTATATAGGAGCCCGGTACTTTGTAACCAATAAAATCGGTTTATGGTTAGAACTGGGTTATGGTTACTCAGATGCAGCAATCGGGGTTAGCTTTAAATTTTAGTTAACCAATTGTAAACTCTCATACGGGCTCACTATTTTTCGTAGTATTGCGTAAAATATATAAAATGGAACGCACAGCAACCGCCATTTGGAATGGCCCCGCAAAAGAAGGAAGTGGCACCCTCTCAACACAAAGCCATACGCTCGATAATACCCAATACTCTTACAAAAGCCGTTTTGAAAGTGGAACAGGCACCAATCCTGAGGAATTGATTGCCGCAGCCCATGCCGGTTGCTTCACTATGAAGTTGTGCTTTGTATTAGGTGCCGCAAACTTTACTGTTACTTCATTGGAAACTACCTGTACTATTACGCTTGATAACGGAGCTATAACAAGCTCTAAATTGGTTGTAAAAGGTAATGTTGCCGGAATAAGCCCAGAAGATTTTCAAAAGTGTGCAGCGGACGCAAAGGCTAATTGCCCTGTTTCAAAGGTCTTAAATACGAACATTTCGCTCGAAATACAAGGCTAAGCCTTTTATCTTATAAGTTGCAGGAACCCGTGCTTGTCAATGGTTTTTCCATTGGCGCAGGTCGACCGGATGATATAGTAATATACCCCCGCACTCGCAGGTGACTTATCAATAGTTCCGTTCCAGGGTGCATTGGGGTCTTGTGAAGAGAACACTTCCTTGCCCCAACGGTTATATATGGAAATTTCATATTTAGCCAGGAATTCAGTCTTTATAAGATAGGTATCATTAATGCCATCCCCATTGGGAGTAAATACATTGGGCACAAAAAAGTCTTTGCAGGGCAATACCACATCAATGGTAATTTGAGAAGTGGCAAAGCAGCCATATTTTGTAATAGTTAATAAGGTATAGGTTGTTGTAACTGTAGGGTCAGCAATAGGATACGGGCAAGTGTCGCAGCTTAAGCCTGTGGGTGGTTCCCATGTAAAATGGGCTCCTTCCCCACCCGAAATAACTATGGTGTCTCCTGCAAAAATGTTGTCGTTACAACATGCATACCCCATTATCGAATCTATATTTACTCGCTCGTGTACGGTTAAACAGCTTTTACCATTGTTAATTATTACAGAATAGGCTGTATCACCAAATGAAGTGGCAGGAACTTTAATAGAACTGGTTGTTGCCCCTGTATTCCAAAGGTATGTTCCACCTCCGCTCGCAGTCAGGTAAACGGTATCATTCAAGCAAACAGATGTCTTTCCATTTATGCCTCCGGTTGCTACAGGCTTAACAAATAGCTCATAAGTAGTATCTGCTTCACATTTTCCATTCGAAACAGTTACCGTATAGCTACTGTTCTGCACGGGATTAACGGTAATAGAAGAAGTAACTGCACCGGTATTCCATTTAAAATGGGTTCCACCATGGGCAGTCAACACTACACTGCCTCCATAACAAATACTATCGGGTCCTGTAATAGAAGCCGTAGGCAACGGCATAACAAGCACACTCCCTTTTACCGTATCACTGCACCACCCGGGATGCTTGCTAATAAGCGAAACTGTATATATTCCGGGAGCGCTGAAGCTATGGTTGGGTGTTGCCTGGGTAGAAGTATTAGTAGGCCCGGAAGAAGGGTCTCCAAAATTCCAATAATAGGTTATTCCTCCTGAAGTGGTATTAGCAAATTGTGTAGTATCCTGGTAGCACACCGTATCAGCAATAAATGAACTGCTGACAATGCTGTCTACTTTAACGTTTATAGTGGTATCCATCCCGCAGCCATTAGTCAGTTCATGTAGTTTTACCGTGTAAATACCGGTCGAGTTGTATGTCCATGTAGGATTAACAGTCGAGTCATTATATATGCCCGAATTATAAAAATCCCAGTAAAAACTGGAATTCGCTATGGGCTTGGAAGTATTTAGAAATATGGTGGGTGAGCCTATACATGCAGTATCAGCACTAAAATCCGGATGGGGTAGCGTGCCAACCTTTTTTCCAATACTTATAGTGAGTGTATCAGCACAGGTGGCACCTGTAAATGGAATAATTACCAGGGAATATTTCCCGACACTATCTACGGTAATTTGGCGTAACGTATCACTCGATATAATGCCTTTTGCTGGGCCGCTCCATATATAATGTGCTTCTCCCGGCGGGCCTGTTAAGGTAATCGTTTTCTGTCCGCAAAAATTGGGCGATGAGCTTTCAATTTCAAGTGGTGAGCAGGAGGCATCTACATAGGCGTATCCAAAATGTCCTCCTAAAGCACAATCACCTACTTCAAAAATTACCGTTACACACTGTCCTATATAGTGTGTAAGGGGGACATTAACAATAGTCCAGTCTTTATAATAAACACTATCTCCACTGGGTGGATAAAAAACTCCTTTAAATCCGGGTATGCCTCCTTGTGCTACGACAAAGTATTCCCCGCAAAAGCGTATAGTGTCCTGGTTCTCGTCAAGCACGGCTATTTTAAAGAATGGCTGTTGGAAATAGGTATGAAGCGGGTTGGTGGGATTTTCTAAAAAAACAGCGTATTGATAAGTAAAGTTAGCATTAGCCGCACTCACCTTGAATGTTTGCGAAAGCATAGCAATACCATAATTATGCAGGGTGCTATCACCTAACATAACAGAATACCTTCCGCCAAACGGCGAAACCACTGGTATGGAAGGTACCAGCCCATCACCCCTGTTACCGGAAGTAATATTTACCTGGTAATCGGGCCGTGGATTTGGGAACTCATCGTAATAGGGATCCCCGGGCTCATAGCTTGTCAAGGTATCATTGGCCGCATGTTTAACAGATCCCGCTAATCCGCCTGTAATATCTACGACATTTGTATATAAATTAGAGACATTAGCAGCATAATAAGCGTACCATCCGGTCAGGTCGCCCGTAGCAAAATTGATATTATCGCAACCGGAGTTGCATATCTGGGCTAAAAATGGCTTTGGAGGGGTTCTAAATTCTTCTACCGAAGACGGGTAATCTTTTTCCGCTTGTTTAAATTCCTTATAAATTGTTTTTATCGAACTTACCAGGGTGCCTTCATAATTCTGCACATTGGCAGGAGTCGCCTTTCCGCTGGCTACATCACGCATAAAACTCCTCCTCAATGAATCTAATCTCTTTTCTGAAAAATGGCTAAACAAGCTATATTCATCCTTCGTTATGCCAGCATTCAGCTGAAACTTATCTATGGCAGTGAACCAATGTGCATATGTTTCTTCAATTTTTTCTCTTCTTTGAGCAACCTGAGAGAATAATTGCTCATTATTAAAGAATAGTGAGATAAGTGTAAAAAAGGAAAATACAAATAGGGGCTTTTTTAGATTCATCTACTAAAGCAATTTAAACTATATGCTGAATATTATGCAAATATAGTAAATATTGGAAAGCCCGGATTCCCTATAAATCTTAATTAATCTAAAAAAACAACAGGATGATTTCTATCTGCTTTTCTTCTGATAAAAATCATACCGCATATTTAGCTGGTATATACTTTTGCAACCAATATGATTACTAATATAATTATTATTTGCGCAGCCATATTCCTTGTTTCCTTTCGGATTGTGCGCAGCAAAGGATTTCAGAGATATAATACTAGAACTCTGATTCTTCGAATGGTGTTTCTTTCAGTAATTGCTATTTATCCCGTTTTCTATGCGCTTAGTAACCACGCTGCATTATTTTATAATTGTATTGGTGTTGTGGCGGGCCTTATGCTTTCATATATAGCCACTAATCAAGCCGAATTTCAAAAAAAAGATGGCGAAATGTATTACAAAACGCATATTACGGTTGAAATTGTTATCGTTTTTTTATTCCTCGTCCGTTTCGCATATCGATTAATAGTATTTAAGGAGATGCTCCGGGGCAATTATACCCAACAAGATATTCAAGAAAACCAAAGCGAATTTTTACGGTCCCCATTAACAGGTTTTGTGTTATTTGTAGTCGCAGCGTATTACATAAGCTACTTTGCCTTTATCCTCAATGAAGGGAAAAAAGTTTTAAACGAAGAAAAAGAAGAAATCTGATTTATTTTTTAAAGCCCGGTGCAACTGTTAATTCTTTGCTACCGGCTGTATGTACATAAAACCCAATACCGGATTTTATGCCCAAATTTCCTGCTGCAACCATGTTAACCAGCAACGGACAAGGAGCATACTTCGGATTCCCTAATCCTTCATACATTACACGCAGTATATACAGGCAAACGTCAAGCCCGATAAAATCGGCTAATTGCAAAGGCCCCATGGGGTGAGCCATCCCAAGTTTCATTACGGTATCAATTTCTTCCACGCCGCCCACATTCTCAAATAAAGCATAAATAGCCTCATTGATCATAGGCATAAGAATGCGGTTAGCTACGAAGCCGGGATAATCATTCACCTCTACAGGGTTTTTCCCAATCTTACGCGACAATTCCATAATAGTAGCAGTTACCTCGTCAGAGGTATTGTATCCCCTTATTATTTCAATAAGTTTCATTACCGGAACAGGATTCATAAAATGCATACCAATCACTTTATCTGAACGTTTGGTATGAGAACCTATCTTAGTTATTGAAATAGATGAGGTGTTGCTTGCCAGGATAACGTCTTTCAAACAAAGGCAATCTAAATCAGAGAATATCTTAAACTTTATTTCCGGATTTTCTGTTGCAGCTTCAATCACCAGTTCACATTCTTTTACTCCTTTCTCAAGATCTGTAAATGGAGTGATATTTTTTACGATGCTGTCTTTTTCATCCTCCTTTAAAATGCCTTTAGCAACTTGCCTGTCAAGGTTTTTTGAGATAGTATTAATAGCCTTGCTAAGCGCATCGGAAGAAACATCAATAAGTGAAACTTTATACCCATTTTGGGCAAATACGTGTGCAATGCCATTCCCCATAGTACCCGAACCAATAACCCCAATCTTTTTCATCTCAATAGTTTTTACAAACGTATGGAAATATCTGCAATCATATAGATGCAGTATGTGGTTTTGTCAGTAAAATGGGGAATTCATTACCAATTCCCTGCAAGCTCTGCTCTGCTTACTTTATTGCCGTACCTGTCAATGCAGCATGCACCTCCGGTATATTGGCAACTTCTGCTGCATTCTTCCAATTTGTATTGGGGTATTTTACCTGCACAGCCGGATGTATTACGGTAACCTTAAAATAAATGGTACCGTACCCATTATAAGCACTTGGAGGAAGCACTGCACTTCCACCGGTATAATATGAAAAAGTAATACTATTATTATCATAGCCATAACTCAGCTCATCGCCTGTACTGATAAGGCTTGTAACGGGCAACGCAAGCCATCCGGAAGCAGCATTGCTCCAATATACCTCCACTGCATCTAAATCGCTGTTAGTGATATCTCCATCATAATAGGAAGCTATCCACGTAGTATTGGAAGACGGGTCAGACCAGTTTGTAACGGTATAATCTATGGTATTAATATTTGCAACGCCTGAAGGGCCTTGAGGTCCTGTTGGTCCTGTTTTACTACATGATGCTACTATTGCAGCTATAGAAAGAATGGATAAACAATGAGTCAGTTTCATAATTCTAGTTTTATTGGTTAGACCACAAAGATAAAAACTCCTTGATGTTTTTTTGATGAAGATTTCTAAAAAATAACAGAAATCAACTTTTCTGCATTCTTTTGGTTGGAGTAAATATTTTGCAGAATATTCTTCCTTTTTTCAATTTCCTCCTCTGTAAAGTCCTGTTCAAATAGTTGAGTAATTAGAGTCTTCATTTCGGCTGCATCATTAGCAACATGGCAAAATGTTGCCAATCCGTTATCTTCCACCATTTGTTCATTAACTACACAATGCCGTCCTGAAAACAAGGAGTTTATTAGTTTATGTTTAATTCCGGTAGGTTGAAAAGTTGGTAATGCATTAATATGTGCATGCCGGAGCAAATCATATAACTCAGCCGCTGTAGGAGAATCTACAAATCTAATATTCGGGTTTTTTATTATGCTTGCCAATGAAGATGCTTTTGTTCCGGCAATTACCAACGATACATTTAATCCCGGGAATACTTCATTAATTAAAAATTCAGCAGCTACCCTATTTTCATCTACCGACAGATTACCGTGATATAAAGCATATTCTCCCCTTCCGGGTAGGCAATCAACAGTGTCGTTAATAATAAAGGGCGGTACGTATTCTACCCTCGGAAATCTTGCCAAAAGAGTAGCATGGTCGCGCTCCGAAACTGAAAAAAGGCATTGGGCGCGTATAAGGTTTTTCTCAAATTTCTTCAGTCTCTTCGACTCTTCCTCATAATAGTACCCTTTAAAAGGATTTTTTGCAGATTTTGCCAAATACTCATAATACTCATATTCCACATTATGCATTCTTACATAAAATGGTTTTTGGGTATACCGTTCATCCATTAATGGTGAGCAGGTATGCTCTCCTTCAAGCAATACCGGGTAATCATCATCAAATAGCCTGTCAAACAATAATTTATTTCTCCGGCTGAATAGTATATAGGGTTCTACCCTGAAAGGGAATTCCAGGATACTTTTTCGTGGATAGTAATAAACCTTTTCACAGTAGTCGTTTAGGATAGAGGCTTCTCCCCTCCCATATTCAAAACAATGCAGTATAATGCTTACTCCGGCTTTCTTTAGGCTTATAAGCCTGTGGTACATATCTATAGCAGCCCCATAGGTAGGAGGAAACGGTACATCTAAATCAACAATGTGGAGGATTTTATCAACCATGAACCTGTATCGTAATACGGTACAATACTAATAAAAGAAGATTATAGGGAATGCCTTTTTAATTACTTTTGCGCCCGTCTCGAATAAAATTCTTCGGTCAGGTAATTTTAATTTTATAGAATATGGATTTGGAGGCTAATGTATATATCCACCCCAGCGCAATTGTTGATGAAGGGTGCAAAATTGGAGAAGGTTCTAAAATATGGCACTTTTGCCATGTTATGCCCAATTCAGTAATAGGTAAAAAGTGCAATTTGGGGCAGAATGTACTTGTTTCGCCAGGAGTAATACTGGGCAATAATGTTAAAGTTCAAAATAATGTATCCTTATATGAGGGCGTCGTTTGCGAAGATGATGTCTTCTTGGGCCCCTCAATGGTTTTTACGAATATAACTAATCCTCGCAGTGCTATAGTAAGGCGTGGGCAATATTCCAAAACAACTGTGCATAAAGGAGCAACCATAGGAGCGAATGCCACCATAGTTTGCGGGCACGATATCGGTGAATATGCTTTTATTGGCGCAGGTTCAGTAGTTACCAAACACGTAAAACCCTATGCTTTATTAGTAGGAAATCCTGCTAAGCAAATTGGCTGGATGAGCGAATACGGCCACCGCCTCAATTTCGATGCAAATGGAATGGCTGTTTGCCCTGAAAGCAAGGAACAATATCAACTCGAAAACGGACAGGTTCATAAGATAAAATAGAAGTTAATGAGTGGAAGTAAGATCAAATTTGGAGTAATTGGATGTGGTCATATTGGTAAAAGGCATGCCGAAATGGTAAGTAGAAATGCGGATACCGAGTTGGTTGCATTATGTGATATATTACCACAGGAAAAAACAGGAGCTAATTATACAGGAGTTCCGTACTTTGCTTCTGCTGAAGAAATGCTTGCCTCGGTTCCTGATATAGATATAGTGTCTGTATGTACCCCTAATGGACTTCATGCGGAACACTCCCTAAAAGCTCTGAATGCCAAAAAGCACGTGGTTTGTGAAAAGCCTATGGCATTGAAAAAATCTGATTGCGAAGCTATTATTTTCAAAGCCCTGCAAATGCATAAACAGGTATTTTGTGTAATGCAAAACCGCTACTCCCCTCCTGCCCAATGGATTAAACAACTAATTGAATCGAAGGCATTGGGTAATATTTTCATGGTTCAGCTCGATTGCTACTGGAATCGCGATGAACGCTACTATAAGGCAGGTACTTGGAAAGGCAAACTTGCTTTAGACGGTGGGGTTTTATTTACCCAGTTCTCCCATTTTATTGATATGATGTATTGGCTCTTTGGAGATATATATAATATTAAGAGCCTGTTCAGTAATTTTACACATACGAAAAACACCGAATTTGATGACAGTGGTTTCGTAAGTTTCCAGTTTTTAGAGCAAGGTATCGGCTCTATTAATTTTTCCACCTCTATTTGGGACCAGAACTTTGCCAGCAGTATGATAATTATGGGTGAAAATGGAACCGTAAAGTTAGGAGGGCAATATATGGACGTAGTAGAGTATTGCCACGTAAAAAATGTAGAGATGCCTAAACTGCCACCTACCAATCCTGCTAACGATTATGGTGCTTATAAAGGCTCGGCCGCTAATCATCATTACGTAATTGAAAATGTAGTAAACACACTGAAAAATGGCTTTACTGCTTCTACTAATGCCTTAGAAGGCATGAAGGTGGTGGAGATAATAGAGAAAATTTACGCAGCAAAACAAAAATAAAACAATATGTACCAGGAAATTATTGACAAAAAAGCCAAAATCTCCCTGATAGGTTTAGGATATGTAGGATTACCCATTGCGCTCGCTTTTGCAAGAAAAGTGTCTGTAATTGGTTTTGATATTAACAAGGCGCGTATAGAAATGATGAAAAAGGGCATTGACCCCAGCGGTGAATTAGCTCCAGAAGAATTCGAAGGTTGTGATATTGAATTTACTGATTCCCTTGAAGTGCTTAAAAAAGCATCTTTCCATATTGTTGCAGTACCCACCCCTGTTGACCAGGCAAACCAGCCCGACCTTACTCCTGTATTGAAAGCCAGTGAAAGTATTGGCAAGGTTCTGAAAAAAGGAGATTATGTGGTATATGAATCTACTGTTTATCCCGGATGTACAGAAGAGGATTGCCTCCCGGTATTGGAACAATTTTCCGGGTTAAAGTTGGGAACTGATTTTAAAATTGGCTACTCGCCTGAACGTATCAATCCCGGCGATAAGGTACATACTATTACTAAAATATTGAAAATAGTTTCCGGTTCCGATGCGGAGGCTCTGGATAATATTGCTAAGACGTATTCTATTATTGTGGAGCCCGGTGTTCATAGAGCATCGAACATAAAAGTAGCCGAAGCAGCAAAGATTATCGAGAATACTCAGCGGGACGTGAATATTGCCCTGATGAATGAGCTTTCCCTCATCTTCAGCCGCATTGGAATTAATACCTACGAAGTATTGGAGGCGGCAGGCACCAAATGGAATTTCTTGAAATTTTCGCCGGGGCTTGTAGGAGGGCATTGCATTGGCGTTGATCCCTATTATCTTATCCAC
The DNA here is from genome assembly GCA_013289165.1 of Bacteroidota bacterium. Lineage (GTDB taxonomy): Bacteria > Bacteroidota > Bacteroidia > JABEUT01 > JABEUT01 > JABEUT01. The sequence continues at coordinate 18,294 of JABDAL010000004.1, read as the reverse complement.
AAAGCCGAGGCATTGGGATACCATACACATGTTATCAACTCTGGGCGTTATGTAAATGACTCTATGGGGTTTTATGTGGCGAAAAATACGGTTAAGAAGGTTATAGCTACCGGTAAAGACATATCCAAAGCTAAGATATTGGTTATGGGTGCAACCTTTAAAGAAGATGTGACTGATATTCGTAACTCCCGTGTTGCAGATGTAGTAAAAGAACTCAAATCCTATTCGTTGGCTGCTGTTCATATAACTGACCCCTTTGCCGACTCGCACGAGCTAAAGGAAGAGTACGGGTTTGAATTAACTGAAAAGCTTGCCAATGACTACGATGCCGTTATTATAGCCGTTAATCACAAGCAATATTTGAGTTTGGATGAGAATTATTTTGCAAGCATTCTTACCCCGCAGGGTGTAATAGCCGATGTAAAAGGTATTTATGTGAATAAGATAAAAAAGCTCAACTATTGGAGCTTATAATAAATGCGGGATTTGAAGACCATACTTATTACAGGTGGCGCCGGTTTTATCGGCTCACACGTAGTACGTCGTTTTGTAAATAATTATCCCGGTTCGAGGATTATAAACCTGGATAAGCTTACCTATGCAGGCAACCTGGAAAATCTTACAGATATTGAGAAAAAACCAAATTATACTTTTGTAAAAGGAGATATAGTGGATAGTGCATTTGTAGATAAGTTGTTCCTGGAGTATGCCTTTGATGGTGTAATCCACCTGGCTGCTGAATCACATGTAGACAGATCAATATCTAATCCTACAGAATTTGCAGTAACTAATGTAATAGGTACCATTAACTTGTTAAATGCTGCAAAAAAGAACTGGCACGGAAAGTATGACACCTGTTTATTCTATCATGTTTCTACCGATGAGGTATATGGTTCGCTAAGAACTACAGGTTACTTTACAGAAGAAACTTCTTACGACCCGCGTAGCCCCTACTCTGCTTCTAAAGCCAGTTCCGACCATTTTGTAATGGCATATTATCATACCTATGGCTTGCCTGTTATGATTTCCAACTGTTCTAATAATTACGGACCCAATCATTTCCCTGAAAAGCTTATTCCGCTTGCTATACATAATATAAAAAACAATAAGCCCGTACCTGTTTATGGAAAAGGTGAAAATGTGCGCGACTGGCTCTATGTGGAAGACCATGCCTCTGCCATTGACTTGGCTTTCCATAAAGGAAAGGTGGGTGAAACATATAATATTGGCGGACATAATGAGTGGAAGAACATTGAACTCATACGCCTGCTCTGCCAGGTAATGGATAAAAAACTGAACCGTACTGAAGGAACATCGAAGAAACTCATCACTTTTGTAAAAGACCGTGCCGGGCACGACTTACGCTACGCTATTGACTCCTCTAAAATACAAAAAGAACTCGGCTGGAAACCTTCCCTGGTGTTTGAACAAGGCCTTGAGAAAACAGTAGACTGGTACCTTGCCAATGATAAATGGCTGAATGACGTTACCACTGGTGAATACCAGAAATACTATAAGGAACAGTACGAGGAGAGGTAAGAGTGTTTTATCAGTCAATAGTCGCTTCAAAAACCTTTTGTTCTTTCAATTCTGTAAAGCCCAATGCATGGTAAAATTGATGTGCTTCAGTTCGGTTTCTATTACAACGAACTCGTAATTTATCGATATGCTTTTCCTTTGTCCATTCTCTCGCCTTGTTTACAAGGAGTTTACCAATTCCTTGTTTCCGGTAATTTTCATCAATCACCAAGCCGCTATTTCAATAAATGGTTTTGATTCAATGCGAATGGCCCTTAAAATGTGTATCCATCCTACAACTTGACTATCCATAAAAGCCACGAATGCGGCATGGTCTTTATCAGCAAGTACTTTACGGATATTTTAACCGTTTCTTCCATACTCAGTGAATACCCCAATTGTTTTGAAAGCGTCGTTATGAAGATAGCATCGCTTTCGGTAACTGAGCGTATCTGTATATTTAGACCGGGTGGAGTAATGCGGACCATTTACGTTTTATTTAATTTACTTAATCCACATTCGGGAACATTACTCCGTAATTACAATTTTGTTGATTACGTCTCCCTGTTTTATTTTATCAATCACATCCAGGCCTTCAACCACCTTACCAAAACAGGTATGTTTCCTGTCAAGATGTTTCGTATTTGTGCGGCTGTGGCAGATAAAAAACTGGGAGCCTCCTGTATTGAGCCCCGCGTGTGCCATACTTAATACACCCCTGTCATGATATTGGTTGCCTCCCGATGTTTCGCACATAATAGTGTAGCCTGGTCCTCCAGTACCTGTTCCATTAGGGCAACCTCCTTGTATTACAAAATCAGGTATTACCCTGTGGAATTTAAGCCCATCATAAAACCCTTCTGATGCAAGTTTAATAAAATTGGCTACTGTTCCCGGTGCATCCTTTTCGAAGAATTCTACTTTCATTGTACCTTTTTCAGTTTGAATCTCGGCTTTTTTCATGTATTATTGGTTTTAGGTGATAATTAAATTTGGGCGAAAGATATAAAAACACTACCGGATACGGTATTAAATGTTAAAATTTCTGGAAATTGTAAAGCCTAGTTTAAAGCCCCCTTTCAGCCAGGTGTCTGTTGTATAGGGAATAAAATTATTTCCAACTAATCCGGAAGTATTACTTAGGTTAATTTCAAAAACATGTCCGCCCGTGTTTAACTCTATCCCGCACGAAAGAGCATTATAGTAAGTAGAATTGGGATTATCCGTTCTGTATATTGACACAATGTAGTAGTAATCCACTACCACGCCTATTGTTTTATTAAACATATACCTCCCCGCCAAGCCAATGGCTGGCAGCGCATTCTCATCATAAGTATTGTTATTGTAGTTATACGCTTCCAGTATATGGTTTCTGTAGCACAGGGTAGGTATAATTTCCAGTGAAAGGTTTTTAGTAATTCTCGAACCGATAATAATTTGTGAAAGATAAGAAAACCTGTCTGCTATACTTCTCCTGTTAGCCCCTTCTGATGTACCGCTATATAAAGTAGTAGTATCTTCCGGAGTAATACCTACATCTTCATAAACTGCTAGCGAAATAGGGCATCCATTAGCTTTTTGCTCCAGCAATCTATATTTTCCGTAAACATCAATTAATTCCTGCTGCTTGCTCCGGCAGATGCCAATCATGAATTTTTTGGTTATACCAAAATCAAATCCGAATAAAATATCAGAAGCTACATCAAATCCATATAGGGTGTGAAACCCTCCATTAGATGCTCCGCCCATACTGCCCAATCGGTGCATAAAGTATACTTCCATATTTCCGGGTGCAACTGTTTTCGTGGTGGGAGAACTAATCAACCTTTCATCATTCCAGGCAGAGGGTAATATGGCTTTAGAAGAGCTATCTCTACCCGACTGGGAGAAACAAATAGTCGGAATAAATAATAGTAGTAAAAGTCTTTTTCTCATTCGCATTTTATTAATCAGCCCAAATGGTATTATTCACTACTCCATGGCAACTATTGCATGCCCCGGTAATGGTCGCATTGGGCATGTACCGGATATTCCCCTGCCCTGAAACTATGGCAGGATACAAGCCATTGGCAAAAGAAACAGGAGATGTAGTATAAAAATTACCGCTTTTATCTACTTGCAAAGTAACAACCAGTTCCCCTCCCCCATTTGGCTGTGTATATAATTTTACAATAGCATTTTTTACGGCGCTGTCGGCAGGTATGCTATCGAAAGCAGTCCCTCCTACCCTAAAACATCCCGTGCCTCCCCCATTGGGGCTATGGCAACCCATGCAGTCCCCTGTCATTTTATCAGTTTCATGAGCCTGATAAGTGCTAACCAAAGCGCGGGAACAGCCATTCTCTTTGCAGGATTCCACTATAAACGCGAAGGACATGAATAATAATAAACTAATCAATAGCCGCTTTTTCATATCCGCATAACGTAGTATGTTCTATAATATTATAAGCAGCCTGTCCTTCCCCCATCCACCGGGAGGTTAATACCATTAATATAGGCAGCTTCGGGTGAGGTAAGAAATGCTACCGCATAAGCTATCTCATCTGCCGTTGCAAATCTTCCGGCTGGAACTTTGCTTATCATATCAGCTTTTACTTGTTCCGGCGTCTTGCCTGTTTTACTGGCAGTGCCTTTTATTATTTCCTCAATGCGGGCTGTTTCCGTAGAGCCCGGAAGTACATTATTTACTGTAATACCAAAGGGGCCAAGCTCGAACGACATTGTTTTAGCCCAACTGCCCACAGCAGCACGGATAGTATTAGATACCCCCAGCCCTTTAATAGGTTCTTTTACGGATGTAGAGATTACATTTATAATCCGTCCATATTTATTTTTCTTCATGCCCGGAACAAGCAACTGGGTAAGTATATGATTACATATTAAATGCCCCTGGAATGTTTGGATAAAATCCTCTGCTTTTGCATTTATAATTTCTCCGCCCGGAGGTCCCCCGGAGTTGTTTATAAGAATATGAAACTCATTACTGCCCGATAAATATTTCTCTACATTCCTTTTCAGTTCTTCCGGCTGGTTAAAATCTGCAACAATGTAATCGTGATTTTGAGCAGAAGAAGCGGGCAGTTCCTTTACAACATGTTGGAGAGTATCTTCATTACGGGCAACTAAAGTTATACTTGCACCCTGTTTGGCAAGTACCATAGCAGAAGCCTTGCCTATGCCCTGCGTGCTCCCGCATACCAATGCCCGTTTTCCTGTTAAGTCTATCATGGTAATTTACTTTAAAGCCTGTTTCAAATCTTCTATCAAGTCATCTGCATCCTCAATGCCCACACTTAATCTAATGAGCGAATCTACCACACCCGATTTTTCACGTACCTCTTTCGGAATAGAAGCATGTGTCATAGTAGCCGGATGCCCGCAAAGAGATTCTACTCCTCCTAATGATTCTGCCAGCGAAAACACCTTAAAGCGGGATAAAACCCTATGTGCCTCTTTAATATTGTCAGCTTTTAATGTAAAGGACATCATCCCCCCAAAGGCGTTCATTTGTTGCTTGGCGACGTTGTGGTTCTTGTGAGTTGTCAATCCCGGGAAATAAACCTTACCTACTTTGGGATGGGAAACCAAGTACTTTGAAACTTTTAATGCATTTTCGCAATGCCTGTCCATGCGCACATGCAGGGTTTTAATGCCTCTTAACACCAGGAAGCAATCGTGTGGTGAAGGAATTGCCCCGCAACTATTTTGTATAAAATGTAGTTGCTCCGATAACGCAGCATCATTACATACAAGAGCCCCCATTACTACATCTGAATGCCCCCCGAGGTATTTTGTTACTGAATGGACAACAATATCCGCTCCAAGATTTAGAGGAGTTTGCAGGTAGGGCGTGGCAAAGGTATTATCCACAACTACCCGTATTTTATTCTTCTTTGCAATAGCAGAAATTGCTTTAATATCAATAACATTAAGCATAGGATTGGTCGGAGTCTCTATCCATATAAGCTTCGTATTTTTATTAATAAGTTTGGCTACCTCTTTAGGTTCTGCCATCGGAACGAAATGGAACTTTATTCCATAATTGGCAAATATTTTGGTGAACATCCGGAAGGACCCTCCATAGAGATCGTTTGTGGATATAACTTCATCACCGGGTTTTAAAAGCTTTATAACTGTATCTTCAGCAGCCATGCCACTACTAAAACAAAGCCCGTATTGCCCATCTTCCAGGGCTGCAATGTTGGCTTCTAAAGCCTTGCGGGTTGGGTTATGGGTACGGGAGTATTCAAAGCCTTTATGCTTGCCGGGAGCTGCCTGCACATAAGTGGAAGTTTGGAAAATAGGGGTCATTATAGCCCCTGTGGAAGGGTCGGGTTCCTGCCCTGCATGGATGGCTTTTGTTGCAAATTTCATAATTGAATAAGCGATTATTTGCCTCAAAGATAACATCTATAATTATGAGTTATCAGTTATGTTTGTAGTTTAGCATCCTATTTATAACCAGAACCCATGAAAGGAATCATTTTGGCAGGAGGCGCGGGCACCCGTCTCCATCCCCTCACACTGGCTATTAGTAAGCAGTTAATGCCGGTTTATGACAAACCTATGATTTATTACCCCCTGTCAGTGCTGATGATGACGGGTATTAACGAAATTCTCATCATCTCAACTCTGTATGATTTGCCTGGATTTAGAAGATTGCTGGGGGATGGAAAATCATTGGGTTGTAAATTTGAATATGCTGAACAACCGGTGCCCAATGGACTTGCCCAGGCATTCGTGATTGGAGAAAAGTTTATTGGGAAAGAAAAGGTAGCATTGGTATTGGGAGATAATATTTTTTATGGCGGAGGATTGGGACGGCTTTTGCAATCAAATCATAATCCCGACGGAGGAATTATATACGCTTACCACGTGTCAGACCCTGAGCGGTATGGAGTGGCAGAATTCGATGCAAATAATACTGTGATTTCCATTGAGGAAAAACCGGCAAACCCTAAATCAAATTATGCCGTGCCGGGATTATATTTCTACGATAACTCGGTAGTGGAAATTGCCAAAAACCTCCAGCCAAGCGCAAGAGGCGAATATGAAATTACTGATGTAAACAAAAAATACCTTGAAATGGGCAAGCTGAAAGTAAGTGTACTTGACCGTGGTACTGCATGGCTTGATACGGGAACATTTGCATCACTCATGCAGGCGAGCCAGTTTGTACAGGTCATTGAGGAGCGGCAGGGCCTGAAAATAGGTTGTATTGAAGAAGTAGCCTACCGTATGGGATATATTGATAAAACCCAGCTGAAAAAGCTTGCAGAACCTCTGCTTAAAAGCGGCTACGGGCACTACCTGATGAATTTAGAAGGTTAACTTTGCGCAATGATTTTACGCACATCTCATTTAATTAAGAAATATAAGCGGCGCACTGTAGTAAACAGGGTTTCTGTTGAAGTGAAAAAAGGGGAAATAGTCGGATTGCTGGGCCCCAATGGTGCAGGTAAAACTACTACCTTTTATATGATAGTGGGGCTTGTGAAACCGAATGAAGGTGATATTTTCCTGGATGATGAAATTATTACCAAGCAGCCCATGTATAAAAGAGCCACTATGGGAATATCTTATTTACCACAAGAGCCATCGGTGTTTCGCAAGCTAAGTGTGGAAGATAATTTGAAACTGGTGCTCGAAATGACCTCGCTGACTAAAGCTGAGCAAAAAAGCAAAGTAGAATCCTTATTGGATGAATTTGGATTAACACATATTCGTGATGCACGGGGCGATGTACTTTCCGGCGGGGAAAGGAGAAGAACTGAGATTGCACGTTGTCTCGCAGTTGACCCTTCATTCATATTGCTTGATGAACCTTTTGCAGGTATTGACCCTATTGCTGTGGAGGATATTCAAAAGATTGTGTCAGACCTTAAAAAGAAAAATATCGGAATACTTATTACCGACCACAACGTACACGAAACTCTTTCAATATGTGACCGCTCCTACCTGCTGTATGAGGGTAGGATATTGAAAGCAGGAACTACGGAAGAACTTGCCAATGACCCGGAGGCCCGTAAATTATATTTGGGTGAAAAGTTTGAGTTGAGATAATAATAACATGGCCAAATTTCCCTCACAATATGAACTGGCTTTTGCACAAGCCTTTGAAAAGCTAAATGCTGCCCAGCGACAGGCTGTCGAGCACATTGAAGGACCGGTACTTGTTATAGCAGGGCCCGGAACCGGGAAAACTCAAATTCTGGCTACTCGCATAGGCAAGATTTTGCAAGAAACAGATACTCCGGCACACAGTATCCTTTGCCTCACCTATACCGATACGGGAAGAGTGGAAATGCGCAACAGGCTTTTCAGCCTTATTGGGCCCATAGCTTATAGGGTGCATATTCATACTTTTCATTCCTTTTGCAATGAGGTGATACAGGATAACCTTACCTATTTTGGTAAACAGAATTTAGAAGCAATTTCTGAATTGGAAGAGATAGAGTTATTCAAAGAACTACTGGATAATGTAGCACCGGATAGCTTGTTGAAGAAATTCAAAGGTGATGTAAACTATGAAATACCTAAAGTGAAAAATTTGTTTTCACTTATTAAAAAAGAAGCCTGGGATTTGAGTGAGTTGAATAATAAAATAGATTCATATATAACCAGGCTTCCTACAAAAGATGGGTTCTTTTATAAAAGAAATTATAAGCAATTCAAAGCCGGAGAGCCTAACCAGGACAGGATAAAAGAGGAAACAGAGTACATGAATAAGCTGAAAGAGGCTGTTACTCTTTTTTCGAAATACGAAGAGATGATGCGCAAAAAAGAGCGCTACACCTTTGATGATATGATATTATGGGTATTGAAGGCTTTCAAGGAAAACAATAATATTTTGCTGAATTACCAGGAGCGCTGTTTATACTTTCTGGTGGATGAGTTTCAGGATACAAGCGGTTCGCAGAAGCAATTACTGGAACACCTGATTAATTACTGGGATACCCCAAATGTGTTTGTAGTAGGTGATGATGACCAGTCTATATTTTCCTTCCAGGATGCTAACGTAAAAAACATCCGTGATTTTGCAAATGAGTATTCAAACGGCCTTCAAAAAGTAGTGCTGACTGAAAATTACCGTTCTACGCAGAATATCCTTGATGCGGCTAAAATCCTTATTGAACATAATAAGGAAAGAATTATCAATGATGATTCTTCATTGAATAAAAACCTGGTTGCTTCTAATCCTTTTCTCAAAGAATTAAAAATACTTCCTCAAATTATTGAATTTCCGAACCCTCCTAATGAAGCCATTTGCGTGGCAAATAAGATAGAGGAATTAATTTTCAACGAGAAAATAAAACCTTCGGAAATAGCAGTTATATACCGTAATCACAGGCAGGTGGAGGATTTAGTAAACTATCTTGATAAGAAAGGTATTCACTATACTATGAAACGGAATGTCAATTTGCTTGAGTTGCCTTTCATTCATAAAATACTTACCCTGCTGGAATATATAGCTGCCGAAATAGATGTGGCATATAGTGGAGATGAAATGCTTTTTGAAATCCTCCATTTTGATTTTTTTAAAATATCTCCCATTGATATTGCAAGACTAAGCCTTAAAGTGGCACAAAGTAATTATGGTGGTAAAAGTGAAAGGAATTCCATACGCCGCGCTATTAGTGAGGAAGGACAAAGCCCTACACCCAACTTATTTAGCACCGAAGAAGAAAATGAAATGAAGAAAGTCAGCAATGCGCTGGAAACACTTATAAAAGCTGCTTCCAATCTCACCTTGCAGGGCTTGTTTGAAGAATTAGTGCGGGAAGCAGGGATACTTAATTATATAGTTAACTCGGATGAAAAAGCCTGGCTGATGCAGGTAATTACAGGCCTGTTTGATTTTATAAAAGCGGAAACCCATAAGGACCCTTCCATCTCCCTGCAAAGGTTGTTGGACATGATTGAAACTATGAAAAATAATCGTATCCGCTTTGATTTGGTTAAAGTAAATTCTTCAGCGGATGGCGTGAACCTTGTAACAGCACATGGTTCCAAGGGTACAGAATATGAATACGTATTTTTAATCGGTTGCAATAAAAATACATGGGACGACAAAAAATCTTCTTCTCCCTTTGAATACAGGCTGCCCGACAATCTTTCTTCCGAAAAATATGAAGTAGATGAATTGGAAGAAGCCCGCAGATTGTTTTATGTTGCGATGACGAGGGCTAAAACACATTTGGCTATTTCATATTCCGTAATGGACAATGAAAATAAAAACAAAGTGCTGGAGCGCTCTGCATTTGTCGGGGAAATAATAGAAGGTACGGGTATTGCTGAGAAAAAGGAAAAGGCTGAAGAAAAAATACTAACCGAATACCTGCAATTGAGATATATCTCAAAGGCCGCACCCGAAATTGAATTGGTAGACAAAAGCTATTTAGATTCCCTCCTTGAAAATTATTCCCTGAGTGTTACACATCTTAATAATTATTTGGAGTGCCCTGTAAAATTTTATTACCAAAACCTTATTAAAGTTCCTGCTGCAAAAGGGGAATCTATGGCATTTGGAAGTGCAGTACATTCTACGTTGCAGGCTCTATTTGAAAAGATGAAAACAAATGAAAATACATTCCCATCTAAAGAAATAATGCTGGAAGATTTTGAAAGGTATATGTACCGCAACCGGGAATCCTTTACAAAGGAGCAATACAAGCGTAAAATGGAATACGGGAATAAGATACTCCCGCCCTATTATGATTACTACATTAACAAGTGGAATAGGATTGTGATACTGGAAAAAAATATCCGCAATGTGGAAGTGGAAGGCGTGCCGCTCAATGGTAAATTAGATAAGCTGGAATTTGATGGAAAGAAAGTAAACGTAGTAGATTATAAAACGGGCCGCTATGATAATGCCAGAATCAAATTAAAAGCCCCAAATGAAAAGGATAAAACAGGTGGCGATTACTGGAGGCAGGCTGTATTTTATAAAATACTTTTAGATAACCAGAAATACAATGACTGGAATGCTGTTAGTTCCGAATTTGATTTCATAGAGCCGGTGAAAGACCAATACAAAACAGAGAAAATACTTATCCCAAAAGAAGATATTGCCATTGTTATTGAGCAGATAACCGACACTTGGCAAAAAATACAAAACCATGAGTTTAGCAAGGGTTGCGGTAAAGAGGATTGCCACTGGTGCAATTTTATAAAGGAAAACCACATGGAAGTTGCTTTACATGAGGTTGCGGATGAGGAATAAACCGCTAAAAGCTAAATTCTTCCTACTTTTGCAGCCCATTTTACATATTGGCCCTGTAGTACAACGGATAGTATGGGAGTTTCCGGAACTTCTGATCTAGGTTCGATTCCTAGCGGGGCTACAAGGGATGTTAAGACTTCAGAGTTCTAATTAAAATCTGTAATCGGTTGCGCATTAATTTCATCCGATTCAACGTTACCATCTTTTAGACGTATAATGCGGTGTGCATAACGGGCGATGTCTTCTTCGTGGGTTACCAATACTATCGTATTTCCGTTTTTGTGAATATCATTCAAAAGGGCCATTATTTCAATGGATGTTTTGGTATCTAAGTTGCCTGTTGGTTCATCAGCCAATATAATGGCAGGGTGGTTGACCAAGGCACGGGCAATGGCAACCCGTTGTCTTTGTCCCCCTGAGAGCTCACTGGGCTTGTGTCCCATCCTTCCTTTTAGTCCAACCTGGTTCAGCACTTCTTCCGCCCTTTTTTTACGGGTGTTTTTATCCGCTCCGGCATAAATCAATGGAAGGGTAACATTGTCCAGCGCAGTTGAGCGGGGCAGCAAATTGAAAGTTTGAAATACAAATCCAATTTGCCTGTTTCGCACATCCGCCAGTTCATTGTCTGTCATTTTATCCACACCTATAGAGTTCAACGTGTACTTACCCGCGGTAGGCGTATCAAGGCACCCAAGTACATTCATCAGGGTTGACTTTCCTGAGCCGGAAGGCCCCATCAATGCTACATATTCATTTTTACCTATGCTGAGCGAAATAGAACGAAGGGCATGGATAGTTTCGACGCCCATTTTATATACTTTGCTTATTCCTTGCAGCTCTATTACCTTTTCCATACGGGGATTAAAATGCGAATATACTCAACTAAAAGGAGTATAGTATCGTAAAACAAAATCCTGTTTTTTCTGTGCCCGGTTCAGGAATACCAGCCCTATTGAAAACAGGTCAACAGTCACAGTTGCTTTAGGCTCCTTTATGATTTCTTCCCAGGCTTCTTTCATGCCCTGTGACCAGCGTATATCGTCAAAAACAAAAACAGCATTTTCTGATGCAAATGGCAAAAATTGGTGGAAATATTCAATGGTTGCTTCTTTGCGGTGGTTGCCGTCGAAAAAAACATAATCTACAAAACTCAAATTCTTTATTACTTCCGGGAGTGTTTCCGCAAAATCGCCTACCACTCTTCTAATAGTATCGGCTTGTAAAATTTTAAAATTGATGCCAGCAAATGTAGATGTCCCCCTGCTTCCTTCCATAGTAATTAATTTAGCATCCGGACAGGCTTTGTACTGATAAAGTGTACTTATTCCTAACGATGTACCCATCTCAATAATATTCCGGGGCTGCATAAAGTTAACCAGCCTGAACAATAATCTCCCTTCCTTAGCCGGAATAGCAGATTTGCGGGCAATATGTTTTACCTTTCTTGTTTGTGTTATTCCGGTAGATTTGCCCCCTGCCCCAAAATCAGTAACCTCAATTGTTTCTTTAGTATGCAACAATCGCTCCCTGAGATGTTCAATAGGTATGAATTCGTAATACATTGCAGACCCGGCAATCACCTTGTTATAAAGCTCGAAAACGAAAGGAGAATGAATACCTTGGGGGCCTTTTGCCTTTAATTGATATACCAGGTAATCTATGGGGAGAAGTAGATTTTTCACCCGACGAAAATACAAAAGGCAAGGCATAAATTTTCTACTTTTGTGCGCTTTATTATCAAAAACTATACATGGGAAATTATGCAATAGCCATTCATGGCGGTGCCGGAAGGCTTATGACAGGAGTTTTCACACCTGAACAGGAGAAAGCCTACCACGACAAATTAGCAGAAGCATTGCAGGCAGGTTATGCCATACTTGCCCATGATGGTACCGCTGTTGATGCTGTAGAAGCCTCTGTCCGTGTGCTGGAAGACAGCCCGCTTTTTAATGCCGGTAAGGGCTCTGTTTTTAATTGTGAGGGGCAAAATGAGATGGATGCCTCTATTATGAATGGAAAGAATTTAAAAGCCGGGGCCATAGCTGCCGTGCATACCATACGCAACCCGGTTAGCGGGGCAAGGGCAGTAATGGAAAAATCTACTCATGTTTTGCTTGCCGGGGCAGGTGCGGAAAAATTTGCAAAAGAATGTGGAATTGAAATAGTGCCTCCTTCCTACTTTTACGATGAAGAGCGCTACCAGCATTGGTTAGCTACAAAAGATATGGAAGGTGCATCCTGGGCAGGAGACACCTATTTGACAAACCAAGCCACTACAGGAAAAAAATTCGGTACTGTTGGTTGCGTTGCATTGGATTCTGCCGGAAACCTGGCGGCCGCCACCTCTACAGGAGGAGTAAATAATAAGAAGTTTGGGCGGATTGGAGATTCCCCCATTATTGGCGCAGGAACGTATGCTGACAATAAAACCTGTGCTGTTTCATGCACGGGAGAAGGAGAATATTTTATTCGCCAATCCATAGCTTTTGATGTTTCGGCACTTATTGAGTATAAAGGATTTACTGTTGCACAAGCTGCCACTGAAGCTATAAAGAAAGTAGCCCAGTTGGGCGGCGAAGGTGGCTTGATTGCTATTGATAACAAAGGAAATATTTCTGTACCTTTTAATACATCTTCTATGTTCAGGGGATGGATAAATATGGAAGGGGAAAAATTTACAGGTGTTTTCCGATAAACGTCATTTCACATGACTTATTCTGAAACAACAGAATATCTTTTTAGCCGTTTGCCTATCTACCAAAGAATAGGCAGTACAGCATATAAGCCGGGGCTAAAAAACATACAACTGCTTTGTGAAGCGCTGGGCAACCCACAAAACAATTTTCCGGCTATCCATATTGCAGGCACTAATGGGAAGGGTTCCGTGTCACATTACCTGGCGTCTATACTTCAATCGGCAGGATATAAGAAAGTGGGACTACATACATCGCCCCATTTGAAAGACTTTCGGGAGAGAATTAAAATCAACGGGAAAGATATATCCGAACAAAATGTAATTGACTTTGTAGCAGAACACAAAAGTTTGATAGAAGACATTGATTCTTCCTTTTTTGAGCTGAGTGTAGCCATGTCTTTTTATTTCTTTTCAGAGGAACATATGGACGTTGCTATAATAGAAACAGGGATGGGTGGACGGCTTGATTCTACTAATATTATTACCCCCATACTTTCTGTAATCACTAATATAAGTTTTGACCACACGGCAACACTTGGCGATACGCTTGAAAAAATTGCTTTTGAAAAAGCAGGGATTATTAAGCCGGGTATACCTGTTGTTATTGGCGAAACCCAGGAAGAAACGAAGCCTGTATTCAGTAAGAAAGCAGCAGAGTGCAATTCGGAAATTTCTTTCGCAGGTAGTATTTATGAAACGGTCAATCCAAGGGAAATAAAAGGTTACCTGGTAGTGGACGTGCTAAAAGATGGCGAATTGTATTTAAAAGATTTGTATTCTGAATTAAGGGGACTATACCAGTTTAAAAATATCCCAACTGTACTTTGTGCAGTGGATAAGCTAAATGAAGGAGGCTACACTATTACAACAGACCAAGTTCGGGAAGGAATAAAAAAAGTAGTTACTCAAACAGGGCTTTTAGGCAGATGGCAAATACTGGGTGACATGCCTCTCATCATTGCCGATACCGGCCATAATGAAGCAGGAATAAAACAGGTAATAGAACAGCTTAAAACATATTCATATAAAAAACTTCATTTTGTTTTCGGAGTTGTAAAAGATAAAGACCCTGCCCCTGTCTTAAAGTTACTACCCAAAGATGCTATTTATTATTTCTGTAAGGCGGACCTTCCCCGTGCTTTAGATGAAAATGAACTTGCCCAACTGGCAAGCACTTATGGATTACAAGGAACTTCTTACCCCACAGTAAAGGAAGCCCTGGAAGCAGCTAAGGATAAGGCGGACCCCGACGATATTATATTTATCGGCGGCAGTACATTTGTGGTGGCTGAGGCCCTTTAAAATATTTAACTACTTTTGGTTCACTCTTTAAATTATCTGTTAGTATGAAACTATTAGAAAACCAAACAGCTATTGTAACCGGGGCTTCCCGCGGCATAGGCACAGGCATTGCTCTTTTATTGGCTGAACATGGTGCCAATGTAGCTTTTACTTATCTATCATCTGAAACTAAAGCAAAGGAACTGGAAGCAGCCATACATGCCAAGGGCGTAAAAGCTAAGGCATATCATTCTGATGCATCGGACTACAAAGCATCGGAACAATTGGTAACGGATATGCTGGCAGAGTTTGGCAAAGTAGATATATTGGTAAATAATGCAGGTATAACCAAAGATGGTTTGCTTATGCGTATGAGCGAAGAACAGTTTGATGCGGTTATAAAAGCTAACCTGAAATCGGTGTTCAATATGTCGAAAGCTATTCAGCGCCCTATGCTGAAAGAGCGCAAAGGTTCTATCATAAACATTACTTCGGTGGTTGGTATACGGGGAAATGCAGGCCAGGCAAATTATGCCGCATCTAAGGCAGGAATTATAGGCTTTACCAAATCAGTTGCTTTAGAACTGGGCTCCCGTAATATACGCTGCAATGCGGTGGCTCCCGGCTTTATTGAAACGGAGATGACCGCAGCCCTCGATGAAAAGGTAGTTGCCCAGTGGAGGGAATCTATTCCCTTAAAACGGGGTGGCACACCTGAAGATGTAGCTAATGCAGTATTATTCCTCGCTTCGGGACTATCCACCTATATTACCGGGCAGGTGTTGCAGGTATGTGGAGGGATGCTGACGTAACAGACGCTTTCTATTCTCTTCCGTAATACCTATTTTTGTCTTTTTAGTCAATCCTTGTCAATCAACATTGCATATTCAGCCTGGGCACTATTGCTCTGTCCTTTAGTAGGTGCTATTTACGCATTTACACTTTATTATAAAGACAAAAGGATTTCAGATACTCCCCTCTGGATGCGCTGGCTATTGGCAGGGTTACGGTTTGTGCTGGTGTCGTTGCTGGTTTTTCTTGTTCTTTCTCCACTCATCCGGAGTACAAAAAACACTACTGAGAAACCTATTATTATTATAGCACAGGACAATTCTGCTTCCATTGCAATGGGAAAAGATTCTGCTATGTACAAGCACGACCTGCCTGGCAAGTGGAACGCGCTGGTGAATGAATTATCCTCAAAATATGACGTAAGAGTGATGTCCTTTGGAGAGCGGACAAAAGATTCAATGAGCTATCGCTACGATGAAAAAGAAACGGATATTTCCTCGCTTTTCCAGGAATTAACACAACGATATTATGATAAAAATTTAGGCGCTATTATTCTTTCCAGCGACGGCATATACAATAAAGGCTATAACCCTGTATATGCGGCAAGGCAGTTTAATTGCAGCATATTTACCATTGCACTCGGCGATACTACAGTAAAGGTAGATGCGATAGTTACTAAGGTAGAAAATAACTCTACCGCTTTCTTAGGGAACACTTTTCCATTGCTTGTAACATTGGATGCTACCAAGTTGCAAGGCAAGTCATCTACTCTTACCGTTTCAGAATTAGATGGCAAAAACGAGGCTGTTTTATTTACTAAGTCTATTAGTATAGGCTCCAATTATTTTCACCAGAATATCCCTGTACAGCTAAATGCCACCAGCCCTGGATTGAAACATTATATAGTAAAACTTGCCGTTATACAGGGCGAGGAGAATATTACCAATAACCGCAAGGATGTATATATACGGGTGCTCGACCAAAAGCAAAAGGTACTTATACTTTCCAACCCGCATCCCGATGCGGCAGCTATTGCAGAATGTATAAATGCTAGCGAGGGATTCGAGGCTCAGTCTTTTATACCTGATAAATTTACGGGACAGCTTAATAAATATTCTTTGGTGATACTCAACCAGCTTCCTTCTGCTGCAAAACCCTTATCAGACATCATTAAAAATATCCATACACTCGGTATACCTGTATTATATATCCTCGGCAACGAAACAGATATAGCAGCTTATAACAGGCTAAGTGAAGGCTTTAAAGTTTATTCGCAGGGTGATAATAGCAGCGATGCAGAAGCCGCACTTGCAAAGGATTTTTCATTATTTACTTTGAGCGATGATTCAAGAAGTTATTTTAGCCAGTTACCTGCCCTCTCCTCCCCTTTTGGCGGTTATGTTTCCAGCCCCTCACTTAGTATATTATGTTACCAGAAAATACAAAGCGTTACTACCAATTACCCGCTTATTGCATTCAATCTTTCGGGTAGTGAAAAGAGCTGTACCATAGCAGGGGAAGGCATTTTCCGGTGGAAGCTGAAAGATTATGCGGACCATAAGAATAATCACTTTTTTGATGAGTTGATAAACAAAATGGTGGAGTACCTTGCTGTGAAAGATGATAAGAGCTTTTTCCGTATACATGCCCCCAATAGTTTCAGGGAAGATGAGCCTGTGGAAATAGATGCGGACCTTTATAATCCCAGCTACCAACTTGTAAATGACCCTGAAGTAAGTATGGTAATAACAAATAGTGACAATAAAAATTTCTCTTTCACCTTTAGCCGGACATCTAACGCGTATCATTTAAATGCCGGGCAGTTGCAAGCGGGGATATACCAATATTCTGCACAGGTGAAACAAGGAAACCAGGTATATACTGCCAAAGGCGAATTTACTGTAATACCTGTCCAGGTAGAAGCTACCAATACAGTAGCAGACCATCAGTTACTCTACCAGCTTGCGAAAGAACACAATGGGGCTATGTTATTTACTAACCAGATAGAGGAACTACCCAAACTGCTGGACAAGAAAGAAGATATAAAACCTGTAATTTATACACATACCTCTTACTCTCCGCTTATAGACTTGAAGTGGGTATTCTTCTTACTGCTTATTATTGCCGGTGCGGAGTGGTTTATCCGCAAATGGAATGGAACTTATTAAGCAGGTAAAAATTATATAACGTGGAACACTTGTGGGGCGTAGATTTAGGCGGTACAAAGATAGAAGGCATCATACTTGAGCCAGGTAAAACAACAACTGCTATTTGCAGAATGCGCATACCATCGGAAGCTGAAAAAGGATATGAGCATCTTACCGGGCAAATAATAAAGCTTATTGAGATGATGAAAACTGCCTCGGGCTTGAATCCTGAGAGGCTTGGAATGGGTACTCCGGGTATACTTGATCCGCTTATGCAGACTATGAAAAATTGTAACTCTGTTTGTCTGAATGGAATGCCTTTAAAAGCTGATATGCAGAAGTGGTTGGGCATTCCTGTGGAACTTGCCAACGATGCCAATTGCTTTGCTTTGGCAGAGACGCTTTATGGAGTTGTTAAAGATGAATGTCCTGGAGCAAAGGTGGTTTTTGGGGTAATTATGGGAACCGGCGTTGGCGGAGGAATCGTTATGAATAACAAAGTATGGAATGGTAAACAAGGTATCGCCGGGGAATGGGGACATAATTTACTGGAAGAAAGCGATGAATTATGCTTTTGTGGAAAAAAGGGATGCGTGGAAAGCGTTATGCGCGGGCCTGCATTAGAGAAATATTAT
>JABDAL010000003.1 GCA_013289165.1 Bacteroidota bacterium | reverse complement strand
TCACCAATCAGCTCGCCATTTTCTGAAGTAATTCTGTAGATGTAAACTCCATTGGGCTGTGAACCTAAATTAATAGAAAACTGGGAACCTGTAAGTGAATTGTCTGAGACTACCGATTGTCCTAATAAATCAAATACTTCTAAATTGCATTTCAAAATAGTGTTTGAAGAAGCAACGAAAGTATAAGTACCGTTACTTGGGTTAGGATATTCCATAATACTTGTTGAATTTATGAGGGGTTGAATACCTTCCGTAGAAACAATTATTTTTCGTATCCTGTTATTCAAATCGTCACTAATATAAATGTTCCCCGACGACGTTACAACTGCTGTAGTAGGTTGGTAAAGTTCAGCAGCGGTAGCAGCTCCTCCGTCGCCGCTAAATCCAGCGACACCATTGCCTGCTATAGTTGTAATGATTCCGGAGGTGTTTACTTTGCGTACACAGTTGTTGTACCAATCACCGAAATAGAGATTTTGCTTTTTATCTATAAACAAATAGTCAGCACGACTTACTTCAGCAGCAGTAGCCGGCCCCCCATCGCCACTGTAACCAGCAATTCCATTACCTACAAAGGTTGTAATAATGCCTGAAGTATTAATGCACCTTACCCGATAATTTACAATGTCGCTGATATACAGATTACCCAGCGTATCTATTGCCACAGAAATATCATAATTCAGCTTGGCGGCTGTTGCAGCAATTCCGTCGCCGTTGTATCCCATCATATTGGGTTGTCCGGCAATAGTGGAAATAATACCAGAGGTATTAACCTTGCGGACAACACCACTCCCATATTCAGCTATATATATATTCCCTTTACTGTCTATCGCAGTCCCTGCCGGGTCGTCAAGTTCTGCTGCTGTCGCGGCTGCTCCGTCCCCGCCCCATGCAGCAGTGCCATTGCCTGCAATGGTCGAAATGATGCCGTTAGTATTAACCATCCTAATTCTGTTGTTATATCTTTCTGCAATATACATGTTCCCTTTTTCATCAATAGTTACGGCGTTAGGGCCATTCAATTCAGCCGCAGTGGCTGGCCCTCCGTCTCCATAAAATCCTGCGGTGCCTGCAATACCTGCAACTATGGTAAGTATGCCGGAAGCACTGATTTTTGTAATACAATTGGCAGGGGTTGTAGCGGAATAAACATTTCCGGCTGCATCAATACCCATCCCATTAGGGTTATCTAATTCTGCAGCAGTTGCAGGGCCCCCGTTGCCACTATAGCCCGCTACTCCATTTCCGGCAATAGTACTAATGTTTTGCGCAAAAGAAACTGAAAGACTGCTACTGAATACGAAACTAATTAAAAGTAGTTTTTTCATGATGTGGTGAATCAGAATAGCAAAGTAAATAAAAAAACAATACTAAACGTATTACTTTTTTTATTCTTAATTATAAAAATTTCCGACCTCTTCTATTACATAGTTAACCTGTTCATCCGTCAATTCAGGATAAACGGGAATACTAAGTATTGTTTCGGCTTGTTTTTCTGTAACAGGGAAATCTCCTTTTTTGTATCCTAATCCTTTAGCAGCTTCCTGATAATGTATTGGAAGCGGGTAATGAATTTTTGTGTCAACTCCTTTCCCGGCAAGGTATTCCTTCAACGCATTGCGCTTTTCAGTTTGTATGATAAATGTGTGGTACACGGCTTTTTCATAGGGCTTGTCATGGGGGGCTATCATGGGCAGGTTTTTAAATTGCTCATAATAGAGATTTGCAATATGCCGCCTTCTTTCAGTCCAATTATTTAGATATTTCATCTTCACATTCAGCAAGGCAGCCTGCAAATTATCTAACCGGGAATTATAGCTCCAAAAGGCACATTCATCACGGTTTTTTAAGCCATGGTTACGTGCCACCAATAGATATTTATAAATCGATTCGTCATTAGTAGTAATTACTCCACCATCGCCCCCCGCAGAAAGGTTTTTCAGTGGATGAAGGCTAAAACAAGCTGTGGTTCCAAATCCACCCACAGGCTTATTTTTATAAGAAGCGCCTACTGCCTGCGCTGCATCTTCAATAATATGCAGGTTATGCTTTTTAGCAATCGCCATTAACTCATCCATAGGAGCAGGACGCCCGGTAAGGTGCACTACTATTATAGCCTTGGTTTGAGGCGTTATAGCCTTTTCAACTTTTTCCGGGTCGAGATTAAAATCCTCTTTTACATCTGCAAAAACGGGTACTCCCCCTGCAATTACGATTGACGAAGCCGAAGCCAGAAATGAATTAGGGGCTGTTATCACCTCATCGCTCGGCTTTATTCCAATTGCTTTCAGCGATAAGAACAATGCATCTGTTCCGTTGGCAACACCTATGGCATATTTAGTTCCGTGAAGCACTGCAAAAGCCTTTTCAAACTTTGCTAACTCTTCTCCTAAGATAAACTGCCCGTTCTCCAACACATTTCCTATAGAGGAAAGTATTTCTCCCTTGATTAATTTATGCTGTAAAGCCAGGTTTATATAAGGAACTTGCATGGTTTATTTAAGATGAATGAGTTGCATCAGCTTAACATTAAAATATTTCGGGTCATCAAATGAATTGGGAATATGGCCTGCTTCAAATTCACGCTTCAGGTCAGCAACAGCTTCTTCCAAAGTATGCTTTGCTTCAAAGCCTAATTCCTTCTTTATTTTTTCAGAAGAAATGTGATAGGAACGATGGTCGTTGGTTGGGGTGGTAACAATATTTACCTTATCTCCGACCACATGCTTTACCATTCCGGCAATTTCAGAAACGGTGTGGTTTTCGTACCCGGCATTCATAATCTTGCCCGATATTTTTTCAGCCGGAAGAGTAAGTAATTGGCAATAAAGGTCTGTCATATCCTCAATATGGATATTGGGGCGCTTTTGCTCCCCGCCAAACACGGTTATCATCCCTTTATTGATAGCCAAATTAGTAAGGATATTTACCGTAAGGTCCAATCGTAACCGGGGGCTATAGCCACAAACAGTAGCAGGGCGCACCGTGAAAGTGGTGAATTCCGGCGAGCGGTATTTTCCTAAAACAACCTCACACTGGGCCTTGAATTTAGAATAATCGGTAAGGGGCTCAAGAGGCATGTCTTCCGTTACATTAGGAGTATCTTTTATTCCATATACGCTGGAAGAAGAGGCATATATGAACCTTTTTACCCCGCTATCTTTTGCTATTTTAACCAGTGGCTCAAAAGCATCGAGGTTGATAGACTTGCCCAATGTTGGGTTAAGTTCAAAGCTGGGGTCATTGGAAATGCAGGCTAAATGAATAACTGCATCCTGGCCTTTCAATACTTTCTTTAGCAATTCCTGGTCACGTATATCACCTTTTACCTTAGTGAGATTGGGGTGATTGGGTAATGCATCCTCACCATATATCATCAGGTCAAGCACGGTTACATGGTAACCCTTATTAAGAAGCTTGGGCGTAAGTACCGCACCTACATAACCCGCACCTCCCGTAATAAATATATTTTTCATAGTAGAATCCCTATTTTTAGGGTTCGCAAAGATATTAATTTTGAACCAAAGAGGTAAGAACTAGGAGCTATGGGTGTTAACAATGAATGTAAAAGCTAAATCATTTATAATTCAAAATTCATACTAGTTCAAGTAAATGATAAGTAAAGTGTGAAAACAATAAAGGTTATTCTATTTTTCATTCTGTATTTCCTTGAAGGCACAGACTGATGAAGCTGATAAAAAGGCACAATGCAATTCGATCATGAAAGCAACCTATGTTTTTGAGGGGAAAGTTGATTCTTCCAAATATTTTACTATAAAAACAGGTGAATATACTTATGCTAATTTTTACGCTTATTTGGTGGAGGTTAAAAAAGTAATTAAGGGAAATATACAAAAAGGCACTATTGAGATATTTACACCCGCCCCAGGAGATACATATAAAGGACCCAACGGTATCGAATCATATAAAAGTGCAGAAGGATATTCCATTCCCCCTGTTCAGGGATTGTATTTGTGTTGGGATAAGACTAAAGGCATTACGCAATCCTGTTATGCAAACTCCAATACAAAAACCTTAAGTTATTACGATGGAATAAAAGCAACAAACGGAGTAATAAACAAAAACCCTGATTATAGAATAACCGAATATTTTTCTACCCTTGCCGATCTTTATGCATATATAAGTGCTAATTACGGGGTTCAGGTAAATGATAAGTAAGGTGTGAAAACACTAACATGAAAACAATAAAGGTTATTCTATTTTTCATTCTTACTTTTTCATTCTGCGTTCGGTCGCAGGGAGTAAAACCAAAAAATAAAGCAAAAATTGATTCATTATATCCTAATGGAAAAATTTATGGTTGGAATGGACCACATGGCAGAACCCAAGACATACTAATAATATGTAATTGTCCAGAATTTGATGGAGAAATGCAATTAACTTTTGATACCAATGCTAATATCCTGGTTAAAACGTATTATTATTTTTCTTTAAACCCATTACCCGATACAATATTAAGATATATGAAACAGAATACATCAAAGACGGTTAAATTTGATACCGGGTGTTCAGAAAAGAATATTAACTTTAAAGGAGAAATATCTTATATGATTCGTGATTATAAAGATGGGGCATGGTTTGATATTATATTTAAAGAAACGGGTGAGATAATATCAAAAACCAAAGAGATAAGATTTTCCGAGTAAATTAAAAAATGTGTTATGACCTTGCAGCAAAGCGGCGTAACAAGTGTATTACAAGTGTTCTTACACAGCCAATTATGGGGTTCAGGAAATGATACAAAGTAAAGCCTGTAACCGCATATAAATACGGTGAAGCCGCCGGGTCAAGTAAATACTATGATGAGAATGAGGGAACTCCAAGGGGTAATTAAAATGTAGAAAGAAAATCTCCTATTAACTTCTCGGCTTCCGCAAAGGCTTCCTGCAAGCCATAATTTTGAATAATGTGGTCAAACTTTGCCGCATAGGATAACTCCTCCTTTGCTTTACCAATGCGTTGCTGAAAAAAATCAGCAGATTCGGTTTGCCGGAGGCGGAGACGCTGTTCCAACACTTCCAGCGAAGGTGGCTGAATAAAAACAGCGAGTGAACAGCCAGGATAATGCTTTTTCAAATTCATGGCTCCTTTCACATCAATATCAAAAATAACATCCCTGCCGGCTTTCCACAGTCTTTCTACTTCGGTGCGCAAAGTGCCGTAATAGCTACCGGGATATACTTCCTCCCATTCCAGGAACTCTCCATTTTTAATTCTTTTTTTAAACTCTTCCACCGAAAGAAAATAATAGTCTTCTCCATCTATCTCCCCTTCCCGCTTTTGCCTGCTGGAGGCTGAAATGGAAAAAGCAAGCCGTGGATAAACACCCAATAAATGCCTCACTATGGTTGTTTTTCCTGAACCTGAAGGGCCTGCTACTATTACTAATTTACCATTCATTCCGTCCAATTAACTTCGCAAAAATACTTTTAAATAGAGAGACAAAAATTACCCGAAAGTTATCTTATCGCAGATTAACACAAAATTTGTATACTCCGTGGTGCCTATTGAAATTGGACAATATTTATAGAACATTCAGAAGCTGCTCTTTTATTTTCTCCAATTCATCTTTCATTTCCACTACTAATTTTTGTATTCCTGAATCATTTGCTTTAGAGCCTATGGTATTTATTTCACGCCCTATTTCCTGTGTAATAAAACCGAGTTTTCTGCCCCCATTTTGTTCGTGCAAGTTTTGTCGGAAATAAGCACAGTGGGTTTTCAAACGCGCTTTTTCTTCGTTTATGTCAAACTTTTCAATATAGTAGATAATCTCCTGCTCAAAGCGATTCATGTCAATTTTACCACTTATATCTTCCGTAACTTTTGCTTTCAGTTTTTCTTTCAGCCGGGGTATTCTTTCTATGTCTAATTTTTCAACTTCGTCGGCCTTTTTTTCAATGCTCAACAAGTTTGCCTGTATATCCTTTGCCAGTTCTTTTCCCTCTGCCTGCCTGAATTTTGCTGCTGCCTGGGCAGCTTTACTTACCAATGCAACAACGGCTTCTATTTCATGTTCATTAACTGTTTCTTCCATTTTAAACAAATCAGGGATTTGAGAAAGCAACGGCATATACTGTACATTTTTCTCATTTATTTCCTTTGCAAACGATTTCATTTGGTTATAGTAATGGCGCGCCACTTCCTTATTTAAGGAAGTTGTTCCACTCCCTTTCCCATTCGAAATATTGATGGAAATATCTATTTTCCCCCGTTCCAACGTTTCTGCAATTACAGAGCGTATACCGGGTTCAGCTTTATTATACATAAAAGGAAGCCGCAAATTGATATCCTGCTGTTTGCTGTTGAGTGAGCGAATTTCTATATCAATCTTCTTTCCGCCTACACGGGCTGAAGCACTCCCGTATCCCGTCATGGATTGTAGCATAGCTTATTTTTTCCCAAAGATAGTGAAGGGAATGATACCCTGAGCCCTGCCTGTCAATCTCCGGCGTCTGACTTGTCACCGGAATTTACTACCACTACTACTGCTTTCCGCGATTCATTCCTGCTCAAGCCCACCAGGAATATCCCCGTGATAATGAGTAAAGCTGAAATTATTTTTATGGCATCTATACTATCCTGGTTTAATGCAATGGCAACAATAGAAGCAATAATCGGTTGCAAATAAATATAGGTGCTGGCAATAGACGCGCTTAATTCTTTGAGTGCATAGGTATTTAAAAAATATGCAATAAACGTACTTGCCACTACCACATAGGTAAGGCATCCCCATTGAAATGTACCCATGCCGGCTAAGTTAAAAGAGTTGATGCCCGGCCAACCAAAAGGCAGCACATAAATAGAGCCGAATAAAAAAATCCATTTAACAACCGTTACCGTTTTGTATTTTACCATGAGCGATCTTACCATAACCATATAAATAGACCATGAGATACAATTTATCAGTATCAAAATATCACCTATAAACAGATTACTGCCGGTTGCCCCGGGCTTACGGAAGATGAGCAGTACAAACGCACCCGCCACTCCGGTTATAATGCCTGCTATACGTATTAACGGGGCCTTCTCCTTTAAAAAAAGTATTTCAATCAGGATAACAACTATGGGGCTAAATATCATTATGATAGAGGCATTAATGGCATTGCCCATAAACAGCCCCTTGATAAATAGCAATTGATTGAGTGCAATAGCAAAAATACCCAGCAACATGAGCCTCCTAAAATCTTTCTTTTCAATTTTTTTATCACGCACCAGGAATGAGGAGACCCAAAAGAGAATACCGGTGACTACAGCCCTTATAAGAACCAATGCATAGGGATCAATGTATCCTGCCAGTTTTTTTACAATGCTGTAATTTGCTCCATAAATTATGTTAACTATAAGCAATGCCAGGTGTGCCTTTACTATTTTCCCCATTTATACACCTGGTATTTATCAATAAATAGATTTCTCATTGAACAGAATATATCCCACATGAAAGAAAACACTCAGTGAGCTAAAATTAATAGTTGTGGAAGAAGTGGTATTATTATTAAAGTAATTCAGGCTTATGCTCATAGGTCCAATAGGAGAGTGATAAACGAGAGCAGCCACAGCTACATAGTTTTTAACGGCAAAGGGGCCAGTAAGTGTAACCCTGTAATTGGTTGTTTCTTCTATGGCCTGGTAAGGGAGAAATATATACGCTTCGAGCCGGAAATCGAAAATAGATTTGAAACTGGTAATTAGTTTGGGGCCACCTGCAACATAATTAAATGCCCTGTAATTAGGGAGAAATAATGTCATCGTTTCCGGGGTAGGCTGAAAAGCAGGAGCCGTAAGAATAGCTGACCGATAATAATCAAATGCAACCTGGCTTGAATACACTCCCTCATTTGAATACACTCCCTCAATATAGGTGCCAAAACGTATTAATCCTTTACCCAAATAATAATTGTCGAAAACGACTTTAAACTGCTCCCAATAACGTAATTGGTCTAATACTTTTGGTACAACGGGAGCATCAAGATTACCCGGAATAAAACTTTCTCTTCCGTCTACAAATTGTGCCTGGAACATTATCCTGTGCCCGGAACTTGCATATTCTTTTGCATTCAGAGAATTCATTTCGTAACGGAAATAGGCAGAGTAAGCATTAAATGAAATTTGGTCCGCCGTATCAACTACACTATAATTATCATTAGGATTTACGTAATAATTATCACTAATATTGGTGTAATACCCGCCCACTTCTATCTTGGTTTTATTTCCGGCAGATATACCCATATCTAACTTGCCGTAACCTTCATAAGTAACAAGATAAGGCGGCTGCACACCGGTATAAAAATCAATGCTGCTTGAAAAATAATCATAGTTATTATAGACAATCGCCGATTCGAGATAGAAAGGAAAAGGCCCGGCGAAATATATCCTGCCACTACCCGACAGGGAGGTATATAGTTTACCAAAATATCCATTTCCCTGCAGCTCTATTTCTTCCCTGCCGAAGGGGTCGTATTCCGCTCCCACGAAACCTTCACTGATAGGACGGGTAGAAAAATCACCTCCAAAACTCAAAGAAAAACGTTTTTCTCTTTTCATTGAAAGGTTAAGATCATAGTACCCGGAAGAATCATTATAATGGGCCAGGGGCAGCGTACTGTGAATATTGTTATCGGTGGCAATACGGTAATATTTTGTTTCCAGTTTTTTAATTCCAAGCGTGTCGTAATTTCCCTCTAAAATGTTTTTGATATAACGGCTCTGTGGCTGGGTGAGGCCATATATATTAATATTTTTGATTATCAGTGGATGTTCTTTGCTAATAAATGCCTTTCGCTTTGCATTCAGGGTGGCAGAGTCTGTTCTCCTGGCAATCATTTTTAAAAGGGTTGGCATTGCTCTCATCGTGGCATTATATCCACTATCTATAAGGGCCTTGGGATGGTCAGTAGAGAGTATACCGGCTTCCACGCCGGGAGTAATAATCAATCCATTTATACCCGAATCGAGTGAATAATTTGTTTTTGTCATTAACATGGTTTTGATTTCAGAAAGAATATTGTCTTCTGTTGGAGGGGGGATGTTGCCTGATACGTTGCTTCCAATAGTTATACCGGGGCTGAAGCTGTTCTTCATAATATCCAGCGGAAAATTATTATAGAGTCCTCCGTCGAAAAGCATTTTGTCGCCTATCATAACAGGTTTAAGGAAAAAGGGATAGGAAATGGAGGCACGTACAGCTTCACCTAAATTACCCTTATGAAAAATATAGGGTTTTTTTGCCATAATGTCAGCAGCTACACAGCGGAAGGGAATAAAAAGGCTGTCGAAATTTCCGTGGGAAACCGAAGAAGCTTGTGAAAAATATCTCAACACTTCAAAATCAACAGGGATAGGAGAAATGAGATGGGTAGGGATACTCGTTATAAGGTTCGAATCAATGTCAAGGCGAACAGAAATCCAAGAAGCATCCGCGGGTTTCTGTTTAAAATAATAGATGTATTTATTTTCAATGGTTCCTTTTGCAATGCCCTGGAAGCGGGGAGACATCACTAATTTTTCCATCTCATCGGGAGTGTATCCGGCAGCATATAAAGCTCCGATAAAAGCTCCCATAGAGGTTCCGGTGATATAATCAATAGGAATATGGTTTTCTTCAAGGGCCTTAATTACCCCGATGTGTGCTATTCCGCTTGCTCCGCCGCCACTTAACACTAAGCCCACACTTTGGGACTGTAGACAAGTACTGCATACTGAAACCGATAAAAACAATACCAGGTAACCCTTTAATTTCATAAACGCCTCCAGTATATTCCGCTGCAAAACTACAAATTAATGCCTTGAATCACTGTTTTAAAATAAGCGGGGGCATTTACCAGTCGTGAACCATACCATGAAAAATACTCCCCGTCCACCATAACGGACAAAGCCTCGGGATAGTATATTTTAAATTCGGCCACATGCTTTTCTTTGAATGGGTAGGGCTCTGAAGAGAGCATAATAAGCCGGGGTTTTAGTATTTTTATCTGTTCCAATGTTAATTCGGGGTATCTGCCATATGATTCATTACATACATTTATAAAGTTACATTGGGAGAGCATATAATCTATAAAAGTATCTTTTCCTGCTGCCATATAGGGCTCTTTCCAAATGAGATAAAGCACTCTCACAGGTCCAGGTTTATGTTGAGAGAATTCTTGAAATGCTTTCTTAATTTGATCAATTAAACTTTGCACTTCATTAGTCTTATTCGTCATCTCCCCTATAGAAGCCATCATCCGGCAGGCATCTTCCAGGTTATGAATATCGCTTGTCCATACGGGATATTTCTCCATCAGTTGTTTTACATCCGCTTCTTTATTTTCTTCCTTATTGCATATAACCAGGTCAGGATTTAATTCGGCAACTCTATCAAAGTTTACATTTTTTGTCCCACCGACCCTCGTTTTCGTTCTAAACCAGTCTTCAGGATGAATGCAAAACTTGGTAATCCCTACTACTTCCCTATCAAGACCCAGCGAAGCCAGTAATTCCGTTTGAGAAGGAACCAGGGAAATAATACGTTGTGGCGGAGATTCAATTTGTATTGTATGCCCTATCTGGTCTGTATAAAAGTTCATAATTTATAAAGCTCGTAAAGTATACAAACTCCAATTTTAGCAGAATGCCTCTATAATATCCTGGCGGGTAATAATATGCGGATCGCCCATAATATCTCTTACCAGCACAGCACGGTTTTCAGAAGTTATAAGGCGGGAAACTTCTTTAATAGATGCCTTAGGGTCAACAAATGGAAAGGGAGGCTGTATAATGGCTGAAACTTTTTCAGTGCCCAAATTTGGATTATCTATAAGCTTCATAAACACCTCTGTATCGTTGAGTGAGCCTATATATTCGGTTTTTGCTTCATTGGTAACGGGTACTTGTGAAATACCATATTTCTTCATGTGGGCAACAGCACTGTGAACAGTATCTGTTTCCGACACGGTAACAAGACGGTGTTGCTTATGCCTTTCGATGAGTTTTATGGCAGTAATTTCAGATTCCTGCAAAAAGCCCCGGTCGCTCATCCATTCATCGTTAAACATTTTACCCAGGTAGCGCGAGCCATGGTCATGGAAAAGAACTACAACGACATCTCCTTTTTTAAATCTATCTTTCATCTGTAACACACCGGCCATTACCGAGCCGGATGAATTACCTGCAAAAATGGCTTCTTCCCTTGAAATACGCCGGGTCATAATAGCTGCATCTTTGTCCGTTACTTTTTCGAAATAATCTATCATACTAAAATCAACATTCTGGGGCAGAAAATCTTCCCCTATGCCTTCAGTAATATAGGGATATATTTCTTCTTTATCCAAAATACCGGTTTCTTTATATTTCTTAAATACAGAACCATATGTATCAATACCCAAAACCTGTACAGCAGGATTTTTTTCTTTTAAATATTTCCCCACTCCACAAATAGTTCCTCCCGTACCTACACCGCAAATAAAATGGGTTATTTTCCCATCGGTTTGTTCCCAAATTTCAGGCCCAGTTTGCTCATAGTGGGCAGCAGTATTCGATAAGTTATCATATTGGTTTGCTTTCCACGAGCGGGGGATTTCTTTTACCAGCCTGCTGGAAACTGAATAATACGAACGTGGGTCCTCCGGTTCTACATTGGTAGGACAAACTATTACTTCGGCTCCAAACGCACGCAGGGTATCAAATTTTTCTTTGGATTGCTTATCGGTGGTAGTGAAAATACATTTATACCCTTTCATGCAGGCGGCAATAGCCAAACCCATGCCTGTATTGCCCGAAGTACCCTCAATAATCGTATAACCGGGTTTTAATAAGCCTTTCTTCTCTGCATCTTCAATCATTTTGAGCGCCATACGGTCCTTAATGCTATTCCCTGGATTGAAAGTTTCCACCTTAGCAAGCACCAAAGCAGAAATGCCGGCAGTTATCTTATTTATCTTAACCAAAGGAGTGTTGCCAATGGTTCCAAGGATGTTTTCGTAATATTTCATTGAATCCTTTTTTAATAAGGCACTCAAAGATAAAGAAAGAAGGGGAAATTGGTTTTTGAATCGCTACAACATTAGAACAGCATTAAAAGGATATTAAAATCCTATTAGAATTTGCCCTTTCGGGATTAAAAAGTGTTAACAGTTTAGACAAGTGGAAATTCCCAGGTTAGCTTTGTTTATAGATATTTTAAATCTATCATTATGAAAAAATCAAAAATTATTAATCTCCTGTTGTTTACGGTATCGTTTACAGCAACTGCCAAATTTGCAGGCAATGATGACGGGAACAAAAAAGTTCCGGCAATTACCCATCCTTATATCAAAAGTAATGGATTGGAAAACGACAAACCTGCATCATCGATAGTGAGAGGAGGTTTTGGAGATAAGTCACATTCGGGTGCAGAACAAAACCACGATGAAAAGGCACAAGATATTACCCCGCGATAATTGGCAGCAACGGGTAGAAGAATTGGGGTTCACTTTTCATACCCCCCAAATGCCCTATTGGGATGAAAGCGCCTATTATGAGTTCAGTATGGGGGAGATATTGCTCATTGAAGAAGCCACGCTGGAACTATGGGATATGTGCCTTGATGCAGTAGATTACGTAATTGAAAAAAGATTATTCGATAAATTTTACATTCCCGAATGGATTATCCCTTTGGTTATAAAATCGTGGAATGAGGACCACCCTTCGATATATGGGCGATTTGATTTTTGCTTTAAGGATGGTAGTTTAAAAATGCTGGAGTTTAATGCAGATACGCCCACCTCCTTATTTGAAGCAAGTGTAGTGCAATGGTACTGGCTGCAAGATATTGATGGTTCAAAGGACCAGTTCAATTCTATTCATGAAAAACTTACTGATTACTGGGCAGAAATAAAACCTTTATTGGGTACTATGCCCCTTTATTTTTCATGCATAAAAGATAATATGGAAGATCAAATCACAACAGAATACATGAGTAGTTGTGCCATGCAGGCGGGTATAGAAAGCCGGTTAATATATGTGGAAGATATTGGATGGGATACCCAAGCAAAGTATTTTGTTGACCTTAAAAACAATCCGATTAAAAATATTTTCAAACTTTATCCATGGGAATGGGCGGCTAATGAACCCTTTGGACAATATATTCCCGAAGATAAAAATTCAGCTTATTGGATTGAACCTGCCTGGAAAATGATACTCTCCAATAAGGCAATTTTACCTATACTTTGGGAGCTTTTCCCGGAAAATAAATATTTACTTCCTGCCTATTTTGAAGAAGGGTATCTCAGGGATTATGCCAGGAAACCTATTTTTTCAAGGGAAGGGGCCAATGTGGAAATTATTTCCGGCAATGCAGTTATTGAAAGCTCGGAAGGAGAGTATGGAGAAGAAGGGTTTATTTACCAAGCATTGGCAACACTGCCTGAATTCGATGGAGGTCATCCTTTAATCGGCAGTTGGATTATTGGCCAACAGGCAGCAGGAATAGGAATAAGAGAATCGTCCGGATTAATTACCAATAACATGAGCCAGTTCGTGCCCCATTTGATTAAATAAGTATTTTATTCCTCCACATAATCCAAATCCTTATTATAGGTTTCCTTCAATTTGTAAAGGGCAAAAAAGCCAAGTCCTATGCACAACACACCTGTAACAAGCGCAGAATTGAACATACCCAACATGGTATCGCGGAGAAACACAAAAAGCATAGAGATGCCAATGAAAGAACCTCTCACAAAATTAGGAACTGTGGTGGTAACAGTGGCACGGAGATTAGTGCCAAACTGCTCCGATGCAACGGTGATAAATACTGTCCAATAGCCCTGGGTAATTCCCAGCAAAAAGATGATGACATAAAATGCAAAAGAGCTAAACCCGAAGGAAGAAAAATAAATACCTGCCATCACTACCATACCGCACATGGCTATAGTTAATGCTTTTTTCCGGGAACGCAAATACTGGCTGATAACTCCCCACATCAAACTGCCAATGGATGCACCTATGTAGTGATACATGATAGCCTGCCCGGCTATTATAGTGCCCTGGATATGGAATACCTTTTGGGCAAATTCCGTAGAGAAATTAACCAATAAGCCTATAATATACCACACGGGAAGCCCCAGAAATATACAATACAAATATTTTAAAAAGCGCTGACGATTTGTGAAAAGGCTGAAAAACTGTCCACGGGTAGTTGCAATGGTTTTAATTTTATTGAACATACCGGATTCCCTCACCAATAAACGCAATACAAGCAATGCGAGGCCTAACACGCCACCCACAATATAGGCCCTCTGCCAGCTAAACATAATTGATACAATGTACGCCAATACAGCTCCAAGCACACCTACAAAACCAACAATGGTAGTACCGTATCCCCTGTTCTTAGTTGACATCACTTCTGACACCAGTGTAATACCCAAGCCAAGTTCACCTGCCAAACCCACGCCCGCAATAAAACGCATCCCCACATATTGTGTATAATTTACCACATACGCATTTGCAATATTGGCAAGTGAATAGAGCAAAATAGTGAGGAATAATACTGAAAGCCTTCCTCTTTTATCACCCAAAATACCCCATATAATACCTCCCAGCATCATACCTGCCATCTGCCAGTTTAGCAGGGCTATGCCTTTGTATAATATTTCATCTCCCTTAAGTCCTATTGTCTCCAGGCTGGGCTTGCGCACCACACCAAAAAGTATCAGGTCATAAATATCTACAAAGTAGCCCAAGGCAGCCACTATAACGGTAGTATTTAACGCACGGTGCGTAAGAGTTTGTTCATTCGACATAAAAAGATGTTCTTAAAAATGATTGTCAAACGTAATAAAAAAGTGGAACCGACAAACTATTTGAGGCACGTCACATTCAATTCCCATAAAAGATTTACTTTTGGGGTATCAATAAAATACTATGTCAAAAGAAGTTTATATCGTTTCGGCCGTTCGTACTCCAATCGGTAGTTTCGGAGGGGCATTGTCAGAAGTTCCGGCTACTATATTGGGCGCTACAGCCATCAAGCAGGCATTGGGGAAAATAAATTTAGACCCATCCAACATAACTGAAGTTTTTATGGGCAACGTATTGCAAGGTGGAGTGGGACAGGCTCCTGCGCGCCAGGCAGCACGTCATGCCGGTATACCGGATAATGTTCCCTGCACTACGGTAAATAAAGTTTGTGCCTCGGGCATGAAATCTATTATGTGGGCTGCACAAAGTATTTTATTGGGCGATAATGATGTAGTGGTGGCAGGTGGAATGGAAAGCATGTCTCTCGCTCCTTATTATTTGACCCAGGCCCGTAAAGGCTACCGTATGGGCAATGGAACCCTTATTGACGGCATGGTTTATGATGGCCTTACCGACCCATTTTCAGGAAAACATATGGGACTTGCCGGGGAATTGTGCGCCAAAGACTGCCAGATAAGCCGCGAAGAGCAGGATAACTACGCTATCTCATCCTACACCCGTGCCGCAGAAGCATGGAAAAATGGAGCTTTCAGCAACGAAGTTATACCCGTGGAAGTACCGCAGCGCAAGGGGCCTGCCATTATTGTAAGTGAAGACGAAGAATATAAAAATGTAAAATTTGATAAGATACCCACTCTCCAGCCTGTGTTTGAAAAAGGCGGAACAGTTACTGCTGCCAACGCGTCTACGTTGAATGACGGAGCAGCAGCACTGGTTATTATGAGCAAAGAAAAAGCAGATGCGTTGGGATTAAAACCACTCGCTAAAATAATCGGCTATGCAGATGCGGAGCAAGAGCCTGAAAAATTTACTACATCCCCCGCAAAAGCCTTACCAAAAGCTATTGAAAAGGCCAAGCTGAAGATTAGCGACATAGATTATTTTGAAATTAATGAAGCTTTTTCGGTGGTCGCTCTTGCGAATAATAAATTATTAAATCTTAATCCTGAAAGGGTAAATGTACATGGGGGTGCTGTATCATTGGGCCATCCGCTGGGCTGCTCAGGTGCAAGAATTGTAGTAACACTGATTAATGTATTAAAACGTAACAAAGCCCACTATGGTGCTGCCGGAATATGCAACGGTGGCGGTGGTGCAAGTGCATTGATAATTGAAAATTGCTAATCCTGAATGAACCTGTTTGGCTTTTGCAACCTGAGTATAGTACCTTGCCGGAGAGAACCTTCGGACAAAAGCGAAATGACTACGCAGCTACTATTTGGAGAGCACTTTGAAATATTGGAAGAACACAAAAGCTGGGTGTATATCAGTTCTGCAATTGACGGCTATAAAAGTTGGATTGACCGTAAACAATATCTCTCTATTTCGAAAGAAACATTTGATAAGCTAAGCAGTGTATCTGCCCCGTTTAGTTCTGATATTGTCGGGATAATTACAGAAACCACGCAGGATATTTCATTCCCCATTCCCATCGGGAGTTGCCTGCCATTTATTCACAATAAAGAATTTTCGATAGAAAAAAAAACATATAATTTCCAGGGCAGTACAGTAACTCCGGGGGCAAAACCCAGGCGCTCAAAAATGATAGAAGATTCTTTTATTTTTTTGAACAGCCCTTATCTATGGGGAGGGCGAACACCTTTTGGAATTGATTGTTCAGGATTCTCTCAAATAGTTTACCGCCTGAATGGAATCAAACTCCCGAGAGATGCGTCGCAACAAGTGGAACAGGGCGAGACGCTGGATTTTCCGGAAGAGGCAAAACCGGGTGACCTTGCTTTTTTTGATAATGAAGATGGCGCTATTTCGCATGTGGGAATTATTCTACCCGATATGCAAATCATTCATTCATCGGGCAGGGTGCATATAGATAAACTGGATCATGTAGGTATTTTCAGCGAGGAAAGAAAAACCTACACACATAATTTGCGGATATTGAAAACTTTGTTTTAAATGGATTTGAATCTTGCCATCAGCCTGAAAAACGTTTCCATTTACCAGGGGGACAGCCTTATCCTGAGCCGAGTTAACCTGGACGTACGAAAAGGGGAACATATCTACCTGATGGGAAAAACAGGAAGCGGAAAAAGCAGCCTGCTCGAAACGCTATATGGAGAAATCGCACTGACGGAAGGAGAAGCTTATATAGCAGAATTTGATTTAAGGAAAATCAGGAGAAAGCAAATTCCCATGCTGAGAAGAAAATTAGGAATTATCTTCCAGGATTTTCAATTGCTGCCTGACAGAACAGTGAAAAACAACTTGCTTTTTGTGCTCCACGCAACGGGATGGAAGGATGCTAAAAAAACAGATGAACGGGTAAATGAAGTGTTGGATAAAGTGGGGTTGCAAACTAAAGGATTTAAAATGCCACACGAGCTTTCGGGTGGAGAACAGCAGCGGGTAGCAATTGCGAGGTCGCTTCTTAATCACCCTGAAATTATTCTTGCCGATGAGCCCACAGGAAACCTTGACCCGGACACTTCAGAGGATATTATCAAACTCCTTTCCGGCATTACAGAAACCAATTGTGCGGTAATTATTGCCACACATAACCTTTCCCTAGTTCAAAAATTTCCGGCAAGGACATTGCGCTTTGCAAATGGGGAAATGAACGAAGACGCTTAATAAACTAAAATATCTATTTATTTGATGGACACCGGCAGCGTAAATACCAGTATTAGTAGCGGAATTGCAACCATAGAGTTTTTTCATCCGCAAAGTAATTCGCTTCCGGGAGTGCTGCTGAATAACTTTGCGCAGGAAATTGAGAAAGCCGGGAAGAACGAAGAGGCAAAAGTTATTGTTATCAAGAGTGCCGGAGAGAAAGCGTTCTGCGCCGGTGCATCATTTGATGAACTTATTTCCATCGCTGATTTAGAGACAGGCAAAAAGTTTTTTTCGGGATTTGCTTCTGTGATAAATGCCATGCGCAAAGCACCTAAATTTGTGATAGTAAGAGTACAAGGCAAAACAGTAGGCGGAGGCGTAGGCATAGCTTCAGCAGCAGATTATACGCTGGCAACCGATGTGGCTTCGGTAAAGCTCAGTGAACTTAATGTAGGTATCGGCCCTTTTGTAGTGGGTCCGGCAGTGGAACGGAAAATTGGCACTTCGGGATTTGTAACATTATCTATCAATGCTAGTGAATGGATGAGCGCTCAGTGGGCAACGGAGAAAGGGTTGTATGCAGCTATTTATCCTACTATTGAAGAGCTTGATAAAGCAGTACATGAACTCGCAACCAAATTATCGCAAAGCAACCCTGAAGCAATGAGGCTACTTAAAAAAGCTTTTTGGGAAGGTACAGAGAATTGGGATATATTGTTAGCAGAACGGGCAGAGATGAGCGGGAAGTTACTGCTCTCTGAGTTTACAAAAAGCTTCATAGAGAAATTCAAAAAAGGAGCGAGATAATAATGCCCTATAAGGAAAAAGAAACGGTTAAGCTTTTTTACTCTATTGGAGAGGTGGCAGAAATATTCCATGTGAATACTTCCCTGCTACGTTTTTGGGAAAAGGAATTTTCCTCTCTACTCGATTTATCAAAGGATGGGCGTGGCAACAGGCAATATGCCGAAAAGGATATTGCAAAACTGAGAGTACTTTATCACCTTATTAAAGAACAGGGATTTACATTGGAGGGCACAAAAAAATATTTGAAAGAAAACCGCAAAGAAGCATTTGAAAGAGATGCTATGTACACCTCCCTTAAAAAAATTAAACAGGAACTATTAGAACTGAAAAAATTGAATGAGAGTTTATAAAACTCTTATCGAAATTTGCAAAGATTCCTCCTTCTTTATCTTACCGGTAGCGGTTTCGATAAATTTATCTGCCACGTAATATTCTTTCGGGATTTCATATTTTGATAGAATATTTTTCATTGAACCGGCTACGTTTTTAATCATATCCAAGCTGGCATTTTCAACCACCATCACTACTTTTTGTCCAAGTTTTTCATCTCGTAAAGAAGAAATAAAATACTGATTATTGGATAGTATTGTGCTTAACTTTCTTTCTAATATTTCGGGATAAATTTTAATTCCTCCACTATTGATAACATTGTCGTATCTTCCTAACCACCGGAAATGTGCCGGATTAATTATTTCAACTACATCATTGGTAACAACGGGCAGGTCATTCAATTTAGGGGCATTTATAATCAGGCAGCCACGTTCATCTATAGAGAAGTTAATACCTGCAAGCCCTTCGTAATAATCTTTCGCTTCTGCCCCACTAATTTTGCGTAATGCCACATGACTGAGAGTTTCTGTCATTGAAAAAGTGGAATACACATTATTATTACATTCCGAAAGCCTTTCTCCCAGTTGATGAGAAATAGGCGCCCCACCAATTATTACATTTGTTATAGTTTGAAACTTATCTCTCGTTCCAGCATCATTCATGCAATTCTCGACTTGCAGAGGTACCATAGCCGCAAAATCAATCCCGGTATTTATATTAATCAGTGGATTACTTGTATCTGGAGACACGATAAGGTTTATCCCACTTACAAAAGCACGCACGAGCATCATCTTTCCGGCAATATATTCAGGAGAGAGACAGAGCAAGGCATTTGTATTTTTATTCAGGCCAAAATAATCACAGGTCATTTTTGCGCTTGCTATTGCCTGCTCTTTCCGAAAGCTGATAGTCTTAGGTGCACCCGTTGTTCCGGATGTATTTGAAGTGATTATTTCGTCATCTGCAATCCATTCCCGGATAAAAGAGTATAGAGATTTTTCAAATTCGGAAATACTATTTTCTTTTAGCTTAGCCTGAACAAGTTCGAACAATTCTATCTTGCTATAGTTCTTGCCATTTATG
Source organism: Bacteroidota bacterium (assembly GCA_013289165.1). Classification (GTDB taxonomy): domain Bacteria; phylum Bacteroidota; class Bacteroidia; order JABEUT01; family JABEUT01; genus JABEUT01. The sequence goes on along the minus strand of JABDAL010000003.1, from coordinate 54,561 downwards.
GTAATTGATTCCCGGTAATTCATGACCCCTCTTCTATTCTATCTACTTTCCATTCATCGCCCATATACCAGAGTTTTGAATCTTCAATCAAAAGTGGCGACGCAATATTATTGGTATATAATTGTCCTGTTCCCAACCCCTGCGGAAGTTTATTATTTAACGTGAACGTCCATTGGGCAATAGCATTCAGGCCTATGTTAGATTCCAATGCGGAAGTAATCCACCATGCTATTTTACATTTATTGGCCAATTCAATCCATTCTTCACAATGTTTGAATCCTCCCAGCAATGAGGGCTTTAGAATCAAATATTGAGGCAGAATAGTGGAAACCAATTTTTCTTTTTCTTCGAAAGAATGAACCCCGATAAGTTCTTCATCCAATGCAATGGGAATGGGAGATTTTTTGCAGAGTTCAGCCATAGCAGCCCAATTTCCCTGTTTGATGGGTTGTTCCATGGAATGTATAGTATGTTTTGACAATCGCCTTAATCTTTCCTGGACTACATCCGGGGGAAACGCACCATTTGCGTCCAAACGAATTTCAAAATAATTCTGTGGATACTCCTTTCTTAAATTATTAATGAACTTCAATTCTTCTTCAAATTCTATCGCCCCAACTTTAATCTTAATACACCGGTAGCCCTCTTCAACCTTTTTCCTCAACTGTTCTTTCATAAATCCAATATCACCCATCCATATCAATCCATTGATGGGTATCCCTTCTCCTCCATCCGTAAATGCAGATGGAAATAATATTCTCTTCCCTCCCATTCTCCAATCAAGCAGAGTCATTTCAAGCCCGAAGCAAATGGAGGGCCATTGCATTAATTTATCTTTTGGATTAGTAATATACTCATTGATATTATCACAAACATGACGCAATACTTCCTCATAATCTTCCTTGTCATCTATACTCAATCCCTTCAATAACCCACATTCGCCAACTCCAACTATTACAGGATTGGCATCATCCCAAAATTTAATAAAATAAGCTGGTTTCTCCGTTAGAATACCGCGTGATGTTCCGGAGGGGTGTTTGAATTTTAGTATATATTTTACGTATTTTGCTTTATACATAATGAACACAGGAAATAGCTATTCCAAAGCACAGAACAAGCAGCAGGGTAGAAATAGCAAGCTGTTTCAGGTATTTATCCATTCCGGAAGATTCTTGTTTCATAACAGAAGCCACATGCCTGATAAAAAGTGGCGAGGTTATCAGGAATACCCATTGCCATGGGGAATTAGAATTTAAAAAAGAAAAAAGTACCAAACACAAAAAAGCTGTTGTGATTAAAAATAGGTGGTATCTTTTTGCATTTCTCAAACCCATTCTTACAACAATAGTTCTTTTGCCTGCTTCTCCATCACTATTGATATCTCGCATGTTATTTACATTCAATACTCCTGCACTCAGGAAACCCAATGTGGCAGCAGGTAACAGTATCAACAGATTCAATTGTTTTGCCTGCAAAAAGAATGTACCTGCAACTCCAATTATTCCGAAAAAAATAAAAACTGCCACATCACCAAAACCTGAATAGCCATAGGGATTCTTTCCTACCGTGTATTTGATGGCTGCAGCAATGCAGAGTATACCAAGTAAGAAAAACAAAATAAAAACAGAATTATTTAATTCTCTTGTAGCTATATATAACAAGTAACAGCCACTGCCAAGGGTTATAACAACACAGGCAATTATTGCATTGCGCATGGAAGATAGAGAAATATGCCCGCTCTGCAAACCCCGTTGAGGGCCGATTCTCTCTTCATTATCTGCTCCATGCTTATAGTCACCGTAGTCATTTGCAAAGTTGGAAAGTATTTGCAACAACACAGCAGTGAGGGAAGTAAGTATACATATTCTCCAGCTAAACACATGGAATCCTGCTGCGAGAAAATTTCCCATACCTGTACTTGCTAATGCAAGAGGTAATGTACGCAAACGTAGGGCAACTACCCAAGCCCGGGCTTTACTCATACTTATGGAAATTTTGGGAACTTACTGAAATCAGGTTTGCGTTTTTCCAGGAATGCATTTTTACCTTCTTTTGCTTCATCCGACAGGTAATAAAGCAAGGTAGCATTGCCTGCCAGTTCCTGCAAGCCCGCTTGCCCATCCAGTTCAGCATTAAAAGAAGCTTTGAGCATCCGTATAGCAAGAGGGCTCTTTTCCATAATCTTGTTGCACCATTCCACGGTGGTATTTTCCAATTCCTTCAAGGGCACAACTTTATTTACCAGGCCCATATCCAGTGCTTCCTGTGCATTATATTGGTCGCAGAGATACCATATTTCACGAGCCTTCTTTTGCCCCACAATGCGTGCAAGGTATGATGCGCCAAATCCTCCATCGAAGCTGCCTACCTTGGGCCCTGTTTGTCCGAAGCGCGCATTTTCTGCAGCGATAGTTAAATCGCAAACCACATGCAATACATGACCGCCTCCAATTGCCCAGCCTGCCACCATAGCAATTACCGGCTTGGGGATGGAACGAATTAATTTTTGCAGGTCCAATACATTCAGGCGAGGAACTTTGTCTTTCCCAACATATCCACCGTGTCCACGTACACTTTGATCGCCACCGGAGCAAAATGCTTTTCCACCTTCACCTGTTAATATTACCGTACCGATATCCGTGCGCTCCCTACAAATAACCATAGCATCTATCATTTCTTCCACCGTGAGAGGAGTGAAAGCATTGTGCACCTTCGGGCGATTGATACTTATTTTGGCTATACCTTTATGAAAAGTAAAAAGAATTTCTTTATACTTTTTTATGGTTTCCCATTTCCGGATTTCAGTCTTCATTTTTCAACGATTTAAAATATCCTGACCATATTTCTGCATTCAGTTCATTAGGGGTGAATACTTCCAATATCGCAGGTTTTGATTTATGTTCTTTATATAATTTATCCATGTTCTGCTCTAACTCATTCTCATTTTGAGCAGCATAATATGGTATGTTATGAGCCCTGGCTAAGCCTTCTGCACTCATGTTATGTTTTGCCTCGAAATATTTTTCAAGCAAAGGAGTATCTTTTGAATCTATCAAACGGAATATACCTCCGCCGCGGTTATTGATGACAATGATTCGCAAATTGCTGCTAAGATGTTTACTCCACAAAGCATTCGAATCGTAAAAAAACCCCACATCGCCTGTTATAAGTGTAACTATCCGCTTCGTACTGCAAGCCGCTCCAGTAGCCGTACTCGTAACGCCATCAATGCCGCTTACACCCCGGTTACAAAAATATTTAATATTGTTTTTTGCATCTGTTTCAAACAAATTCGCATAGCGTATTGGAGTACTATTCCCAAGGTGCAAATCGGAGTTACGTGGAATATTATCCAAAATAATATCCATCACTTTAAAATCGGAAAAGGGGGTTTTTTTGCAATATATCCGAAGGGTTTTATATCCTCTTCTTGAAATACTGGCTAGGTTGCTATGGTATTTGTTCTTGCCTTTACTGTGATGCCTGGAAAGTAAATCAATAAAATATTTTTCATCAACAGTCAAAACGTTTGTTAGTGACTGGTAAGTATCAATGTGCTCGGCTGCCGGCGAGATATGCCAATGCTGATGAGGCCTGTATTTACGAAGATACATTTTTAGCTTTTTGCTGGTAACCGGGCCTCCCAGGGTAATTAAGAGTTCCGGTTGAAATACTATTTTATCACCTTCGTTAAATGAATCTACCACTGCATCCACATTGCCAATAAATTTACCGCTTTGCATATTTGACGTAGTCTCTGTAAAAACAGCTACGGAGGAATTATCAGCCAGCCTTGCCAACAATTTATTTAGTTCTTTATCGGGTTTATGAAGCCCGCATATAATTATTTTTTTCTGTGCATTGTTCCAAGCAGAAAGCAATTTCTTTTCATCTTCTTTATCCAATTGCCTTACTGTTCGCGGTATATCAATAGTCCTGTAGCCTGCTTTTCCTTTTTCGACCTCCTTGTAAAGAGGCTCCCTAAATGGGACATTAATATGTACCGGCCCTTCGTTACCCGGTTCAGCCGCCCTGTTGAAAGCTTCGGAAACTGTTCGTTGAACATACCAAAATTCATCAGGGTGCACTGTTTCCACGGGAAGATTAAAAGAGGCTTTGCAATAATTAGCATATATGGATTGCTGCCTGATGGTCTGCCCATCATCCTGGTCAACCCACTCATGAGGACGGTCAGCGGTAATGACTACTAATGGAATTTTTTGGTAAAATGCCTCAGAAATTGCGGGAGCATAATTCAACACCGCTGAACCCGATGTACAAATTAATCCAACCGGTTTATTCGTTTGCTGGGCAATACCAAGCGCAAAAAAAGCAGCACTTCTCTCATCAATTATACATAAAGATTCTATACCTGTTTGTGCATCAAAAGCAATGGCCAGCGGGGCATTACGCGAGCCGGAAGAAATCACCACGTGCCTTATTCCCTTCATTGCCGAAAGCTCTGCAAGCATTCTTGCAATTGACTTATCGCTGGTTTTATTACTTTTCTTTACTCCCATTTATTGGAGAACGGCTAACAATGTTCTTGACTTCAATTCTGTTTCTTCCCACTCTTTTTCCGGTATAGAATCCCCGGTAATTCCTCCGCCAATATACAAGTTTACACTATCGGTGAATACCTCTGCACACCGCAGATTAACAAATAAATTTGTATTTCCTTCCACATTACAAGGGCCCAGAAAGCCTGCGTAATACTTCCTGTTATATTGTTCTGTACGGGCAATGAACTCCTCTGCCTTTGCAAGCGGGATACCACACACCGCAGGGGTAGGATGCAAAGCTGAAACAAGGCTCCATAAGCCTTTTTGCAAGATTGCAGAAAAAGAAGACTTGAGATGTTTCACATTACCCGCAATAGCTTCTTGGGCATCTGAAACAGTGACATTTTCACAATATTGTTTCAATATACCATGTATATAATCTGTAACTATTTGCTGTTCCATTTTCTCTTTCTCACCCCACTCCTCTGTACTATTTGCAGGCTTAGTACCTGCGAGGGAAACCGTTTTTATTTCATGCTTACTCGCGGAAACAAGCAATTCGGGCGTGGCAGTTATCCATAAAACCTTTCCGGGGATATATACCAATGAAATAAAAGCAGCAGGATATTTATTACATAACTTGGTAAATATCTCTAAAGGGTTTTGAAAGCTGGTAGTATCTATCAGTTTCATCCTTGACAGGACTACTTTATGTATTTCCCGCGTATTTATAAAATCTACTGCCGATGCAATATCTCTACAGTATTCCTCTTTTGTTTTGGTTTTTTCAAAAGAAGTTTTGCTTTTAACGTTCCAGTTTATGTTATCCAAAATAAGGTCATCCAACGAGCGTTGAATATGTTTATAGGCCTGAATAAACAAAGGCCTGGAAGAACTTTCCAATGAAAAAGGATATAGGATAAATCCAGTTTCAGCAGGCATATTTTGCAAAGAACTTATTTCTCTCGCATTTTCCTCACTTTGCAAAAACCACGCATCCTTTTCATTGGGCATACGGTAATAAACGAGAGGAAAGGTTGTATTTTTTAACTCCATTTCTTTTATGGATTCCGAATTAAGTATGAAATATGATGCTTCCTCTGCGAAATAGATTTACGGAGCATCTTAGTTTATTTAGAAACAATACTTATTCTCTGCCAACATTTTATTGGCAATCCTGCGCCGGGCATTCTTAGTATTGAAGGCATCAGTTTTGGTAAATCGCCTGAGGCCGGAAAGCATTACTTTTTGTTCATCGCCTTCCGCAAAGGCATAAACGGCATCCCTGCCTGATTTATAAATTCTTTCTGCTGAATCACTTAGCCATACCCGTACCATATCTAATTGCAGGGCACATTCCTGCTCGCCTTTTGTACTAAAAAGCTTCTCCACACGCAATTGTAGCGATTCGCCTACATAGAGTTCAATAAGCATATCGGCCAAATCCATTACAATTTCCTGCTCCGTTTGGAGCTGTGTCATAAGTTTACGTACTGCTGCCCCGGCTACCATTAAAGCGGCTTTTTTAAAATTCTTCAAATACGATTTTTCTTTTGAGAAGAGCGTATCGTCCTCAGTGCCCATGTCAGGGATAGATAGTAGTTCTCCGGCCACTTTCTGTGCAGGCCCCAGCAAATCTATTTCCCCTTTCAGAGCACGTTTAATCATCATATCTAAAATCAACATGCGGTTGATTTCATTTGTTCCTTCAAATATGCGGTTAATGCGCGAATCGCGGTATGCTCTTTCCATAGGCCCCTCGGCAGAATAGCCCATTCCGCCATATATCTGCACGCCCTCATCTACAATATAGTTCAGCGATTCGGAGCCGAATATTTTCATAATAGCTGCCTCCACGGCAAACTCCTCTGTTCCTTTTAAAATAGCCTGAGTTTTTTCCATCCCTTTTTCCGCAAGGCCGCTGATAGCATCTTCAATATTACGGGTAGCACGGTAGAGAGCCGATTCGCAGGCAAATGCCAGTATAGCCTGTTCGCCCAACTTGTGCTGGATAGCTCCATACGTTCCTATAGGGTGACCAAACTGGTTACGCTGATTAGCATATTCCACGGCATGGCCAATAATTGCTTTGGAACCTCCTAATGCAGCAGCAGCAAGCTTTATACGGCCCACATTTAATATATTAACAGCAATTTTGAAACCGTTGGCACGTTCCGACAACAGATTAGAAACGGGAACTTTACAATCATTAAAAAATATCTGGCGGGTGGAGCTTCCTTTGATACCCATTTTGTGCTCTTCAGGATTTAATGTAATGCCTCCAAATGTTTTTTCCACGATAAAAGCACTCAGGTTTTTATCATTATCAATTTTTGCAAACACTATAAATACATCTGCAAAACCGGCATTTGTTATCCACATTTTTTGCCCGTTAATCAGGTAGTACTTCCCATCGGAAGACAAGGTAGCTTTTGTTTTACCTGAATTGGCATCGGAGCCTGAGCCCGGTTCTGTAAGGCAGTAAGAGGCTTTCCATTCTCCGGATGCAAGCTTGGGGAGATATTTTTTCTTTTGCTCTTCATTGCCATAGTAAAGAATTGGAAGTGTCCCAATCCCGGTATGTGCTGCAATAGTTACCGCGAAAGAATTACCTGCCCCTACACTTTCGGTAGAAAGCATCCCGGTAACAAAGTCTTTCTCAAATCCTCCGTATTGCTCAGGTATATTTAATCCCAGGAGCCCTAATTCAGCAGCCTTATCCATAATTTTCACCATCAGGCCTTCTTCTTTGTCATCTATGCGGTCCAAAACAGGCCATACTTCCTGGGCAAGAAAATCATGGCAACTCTGGGCTATCATTTTTTGTTCTTCGGTAAAATCTTCGGGAATAAAGATATCCTTGTAAGAAGATTCTTTTACCAAGAATTCTCCACCTTTAAGTACATTGCTATTATTAGTTGCCATAAGAATATGATTAAACGATTATTAATTTACAAAGTGACCATTCACATTTAAGAGTCACGAAACCTCCGCAAAAATAGGAGTAATTTTATAACCCCATATTGACTACTTAAAAGTTCCCTTTTGCATGGATGTCCACATTAGAGCCATAACCTTCTAACTGGAATATTTTTATAGTATTTACTGCTATTTTCAGCTTTTGTCCTTTCCCATTCCATAAGTAACATACCAGCCTGTGTACTTTTTTAGGGAGCGGCCCAGTTTCGAGAACCAAATCATTATTTTCCGTACCGGCCCAATTATATTTTACCCAGTTCATCGGTATCCGTTTATAGTATTCTGTTTTCCCTTCCGCACTATCCAGTCCCAAAACAATCCATGAATATGAGGGCATATCACCATCCGGAACAGTAAAATTCAATTCGACTAACAAGGGTTCGAGGGTATTAAAGGTGGTATCTTTAATATCAAAGAAATTAGAATATTCTTTTGTTTTATCAATTTCCAACTCCTGCCTGCCAAATACAAAAAGAGGCTTCCGGGTAAGAAATTGTTTGCGTTTTAATAATGCAAAACCATAATCTTTATCGGTATCTATCTCCGTATAGTATGGCAGATAGTCTTTTCTATTCACTTTTAATGCAACATAATAATCATCCGTCATGCACATATCATTGGGGTCGTCGGGTATATCCATCAGGTTCAATTCTCCATTGTGCCTGTAATTCATAAATGCGTAAAAAAGCTCCCTGAACCTGTTCCCGCCTACCGTTATTTTTTGAGGATTTTGTTTTTGCTCTTGCAGCAATCTGTCATAGAAACGTTCCGGTATGATGTCATACATATCCAATGAATGTTTGCGAAAATTCAGATTCGATGCAAAGTGCAGTGCAAAAGCAAAAAAGGTTACTACTGCAATGGAATTAGAGAATCGGGGCTTCAGCATGTCTACTATGAACGCTGCATTCAAAATAAACAAGACATAAAAAAAGAGCCCTGTTCTATCCTCGGGGAAATTTATTCCACATAGCTTTTTCAGGAGATAAAAACCGATGACAAGCCCATTAAGAAAAACTATGAGGAAGAGACTATAAGTACTTTGATGTGATGGTTGCTTTTTCCTGTTCTTTATAAGAAAGTACAAGCCTGCTGCCATTAGGGAAATATAGATAAGAATGATAGAAACATCTATCCAAACATTTTGCTTCCCAACAATAGCGTATATAAGCGTTTCAAAAGTTACTCTCCAGTAACTGCTGCCTTGCCCGGCAAAAGTAAAGTTGAGCGGCTGTAGGTAGTGTTGCAGGAAGAATGAATATTTTACCCAGAAGAAAACAATTGCGCCATGAATAAGCACCAGGATAATATTGTTTGCTTTAAAAAAGCGGCGATGGTATAATTGAAAAAGAACTATTAAGGCAGTAGCCAACAAAGCAACAATAATGAGCATAAGATTGGCACAAATAGCCAGGTCGAGAAGAATGTAGATTTTCAAAATGTGAAGCAATCTCTTATCTTCTATGTAATCGGGCACATAACTAAATGCAAGTGCCATGAGTGCCATAGAAATTCCATAGCCACGGCAGACATCAAAAAAATTTAACCAGTGAAAAGAAAGTAACAACCCTGCAACAAGGATTATTTTTGCTGAAGTGTAATTCAACTTCTCAGCCAATCTATACACAGCAAAAATTAATACCACTAATGCTACTAGGTTAGGAAGCCTGAGAGAAATGGGAGAATCTCCAAATAAATGAAAACAAATCCACGCAAGAAAACTATTCAGCGTATGATTGTTGGTGTCAAGGTGCGATGTATAGGGTAAAAAATCTCCCGGTTGGATGTAATAAAAGAACGTAGCTGTCTCATCGTGGCAAAAAGGCACCACAATAGCGCGAATAATAAATACAACTAAAATACATGCAGAAAGAATAAAAAATGAGCGTTTAAAAATTTTATCCGTCATTTTTATTTCACCAGGCATTTATGCTGTTTTCTTTTTAATTCAATAATTCGTAAACCCCTGCGGCACCTTGTCCCATGCCTACACACATAGTAACCAGGCCGTATTTTAATTTGCGGAGCCGCATTTCACTGAATAATTGTACCGAAAGCTTAGCACCAGTACATCCCAGTGGATGCCCCAATGCAATGGCTCCTCCATTTACATTAACGATATCCAAATTCATTCCCAATTTGCGAATAACAGTGAGAGATTGCGAAGCAAAAGCTTCATTTAATTCTATCAGCTGTATATCCTGCAATTTCATATTTGCCTGCTTCAACGCTTTTGGAACGGCCTCTATCGGGCCAATGCCCATAATGCGGGGAGGTACCCCGGCGGCAGAGTAAGATATAAGCCTGGCAATGGGAGTAAGATTTAATTCTTTTACTTTTCGCTCAGACATTATAATAACAAAAGCTGCCCCGTCAGATGTTTGAGAAGAGTTTCCGGCGGTAACACTACCATCGGCTGCAAACACAGGTTTCAGTTTTGCAAGAGCCTCTATGGAGGTGTCTGCACGCGGGCCTTCATCTGCATCCACCAAATATTCCCTTGATTTCTTTTTCCCGTTCTCGTCTACATAATTTTCTTTTACGGTAACAGGCACAATTTGGTCTTTAAACTTCCCGGCCTTTATGGCCGCAAGAGCATTGGTATGTGAACGAAGTGAAAAAACATCCTGGTCCTCGCGTGACACATTAAATTCATTAGCAACAGCTTCTGCAGTCATTCCCATTCCCCAATACCAGTCGGGGTGAACCAATGCAATATCAGCATTGGGAACTACACGCCACCCGCCCATAGGAATTAACGACATAGACTCTGCTCCTCCTGCAATGATAACATCTGCCATTCCATTACGGATTTTAGCAGTAGCTATAGCAATAGTCTCAAGCCCCGATGCACAGTAGCGGTTCACCGTCATCCCCGAAACTTTATCGGTATCCAATGCCATGAGTGAAATAAGCCTTCCCACATTCAAGCCCTGTTCCGCTTCAGGCATCGCGTTGCCTACTATTACATCATCTATTTCTTCTTTGTTCAGATTTGGAACCGATGCTAATAATTTGTGTATTACATCTACAGCCAAATCATCAGGCCTTGTAAATCTAAATTTTCCGCGAGGTGCCTTACCCACCGCAGAACGAAAACCAGCTACAACGTATGCGTCCATAATTTAATTTCTTAAAATCTTTCCTCCGTTAAGTATACTCTGCATTCTCTCCAATGTTTTCTTCTCGCCACAGAGAGATAAGAATGCTTCTTTTTCCAAATCGAGCAGGTACTGTTCAGTTACAAAAGTTGGCGCAGATAAATCGCCCCCGCAAATAACATTACCCAGTTTGAGTGAAATTTTCTTATCATGTTCTGACATGTAATGCCCTTTTTGCATTACATCGGCGCCTACATATATCATTCCCAAGGCCTGTTTGCCTAATACTTTAATATCTTTCCGGGGAACAGGCTGGGTATATCCTTCTTCTGCTATAGCTATACAGGTTGCTTTTGCATCAGCCAACAAACGGGAATAATTGAGCGTGATTAAATCATGCCCTTTACGCAAGTAGCCTAAATCATATGCCTCGTATGCCGATGTGGAAACTTTTGCGCTAGCCAGCGTCAAAAATTTTTCTCTCAACACAGGCAGTTCAATTTCTCCTTCAATAAAAGAATCGGAAATGCGAACAGCCATTTCTTTAGTACCTCCGCCGCCCGGTATGAGCCCTGCTCCGAACTCTACTAGTCCGATATAAGTTTCGGCGTGTGCCTGCACTTTATCCGAATGCATGGCCATTTCACAAGCTCCGCCGAGTGTAAGATTATGGGGGGCTACCACCACAGGGATAGATGAGTATCGCACCCGCATATTCATACTCTGAAACATTTTTATGGCCATTGTCACATCATCCCACTCCTGCTCTATAGCCATAGAAAAGAGAAGCGCAAGGTTAGCCCCTGCGGAGAAATTTTCCCCTTCGTTGGAAATAACCAAACCCCTGTAATCTTTTTCTGCAAGTTCAATGGCTTTGTTTACTCCTTCAAATACCTCGTTACCGATAGTGTTCATCTTGGTGTGAAATTCAAGATTCAGGATACCGTCTCCAATATCAGTAACAGTAGAGCCTGCATTTTTCCACACGGTTTTTGCGGGGCTGATAGTATCAAGTAATATAAATGCCTCTGTTCCGGGAATTGTTTTATACGAAGAACCGGGAGCTTCGTAATATTTTTTAATTCCATTTTCTGTTTTATAAAAAGAAGTATTGCCCTTCTTCAACATGTCATAAACCCATTGTGCGGGCTTATTTCCGGCTTTTTCCATCATGTCTATTGCAGCCTGCACGCCCAAAGCATCCCATGTTTCAAAAGGGCCAAGCTGCCACCCGAACCCGGCACGCATAGCATCATCTATCTTATATAATTCGTCTGAGATTTCAGAAATGCGGTTAGAAACGTACGCAAACAAACCAACGAAAGAGGCACGATAAAACTCGCCTGCAATATCCTGTCCCATTACAAGTGCTTTCATGCGCTCAGGGAGTGAGTCTATTGTTTTTGCTAACTCAAGCGTTGCAAATTTTACCTTTTGCTGTGGTCTATATTCAAATGTTTTAAGGTCAAGTGAGAGGATTTCACTCTTGCCATCCACTTTTATTTTTTTGTAGAACCCTTGTCCGCTCTTGTCCCCATACCATTTGTTTTCATTAAGTTTCGCAACATAGCCGGGTAATTCAAACAGGGCACGGGCCTCATCATCGGGGCAATTCGCTTTCAGTCCATCTGCTACATGAACCAACGTATCAAGCCCTACTACATCACAGGTACGGAAGGTAGCAGATTTCGGGCGCCCCAAAACAGGGCCGGTTAACTTATCTACTTCTTCCACTGTCAAGCCCATTTTTTCGATGAGATGGAACAGTGCCATAATACCAAATACTCCTACACGGTTTGCAATAAAAGCCGGAGTATCTTTACAAACGACTGTTGTTTTTCCTAAGTAAATATCTCCATAGTGCATAAAGAAATCTATCACTTCAGGAGATGTTTTTGGGGCAGGGATTATTTCAAGCAGGCGCAAATAGCGCGGCGGATTAAAAAAGTGTGTACCACAAAAGTTCTTTTGGAAGTCTTCGCTTCTCCCTTCTGAAAGCAGGTGTAAAGGAATACCTGATGTATTGCTGCTGACAAGCATACCGGGCTTACGAAAGTTCTCTATTTTATCAAAAAGACTTTTTTTAATTTGAGGATTTTCTGTAACTGCTTCAATCACCCAATCGCAATCGGAAATATTGTGCAGGTCATCATCCAAATTACCTGTGGTGATACGGGATAAAAACGCTTTGCTGTAAATAGGCGAAGGGTTGCTTTTAGCCACCTCTGCAAGAGCTTCATTTACTATACGATTTTTAAAGGTTTTATCTTGAACGGTCAATCCCTTTTTTATTTCATCAGCTCGTAATTCCCTGGGCACTATATCGAGCAGCAATACCTGTACTCCTATATTAGCAAAGTGGCAGGCAATACGGGAACCCATAACCCCTGAACCAACCACCGCAACTTTCTTTATCCTCCGGTTCATAATCTGTTTATGTTCCGTCTCCGCTTCATTGCAGAATCCGGACAAGCAAATTTAGGTTATTTAGCGAGATAGCATCGGGGGTTCAACCCAAGGAAAGAAAAATGCCAGTAATGAATAGTTGATTTTCACAAATCCCACGTCCTGGTGCGAGTATTGGAAGAAGGGAAAAAGTATTCTTTATTCTCTTTGAAGAAGGCAAGAATAAAGTAAATGATTATAGGTGAGCCAAAAGTAAAAAAGGAAAGATAGATAAAGTACAATCGTACGGTTGTGCCTTTAATTCCCAGCTTATTACCAAGGGAGTCGCATACTCCAAAGGCTTGTTGCTCAAACCAGGCAATAATATAATTTACAATTCTGAACATGGGTTACTTTGTGTATTTGCACAAATGTATACATTATTATATAAAAAACATCATTTCACGCTCATTAATTGATGCCCAATGGCACAATTAACGCATCTTCGTTTATCACAATATTCTTTTCGCAATTGCAGCAAGGCCTGTGTTTCATAGGCATCAGAGGCTTTTATCCCCATAGAATCCCATTTTTTAATAATGTTATTGCTTTCGGGTTTCAGGGTATGCAATAGTTCAATAGCTTTTTCTGCTATTTCTTCCCTACCTGTATTTCTTCCATAAATAAACATGGCAGGTATTACAGCATTTATTACTAGTATTCCTATAGTTGATTTGCCTATCGCAGCTATTTTACGGGAAGAGGGTTTATCGGGGCTTATATGTGTTTGCCAATATTCTGATGGCTTTTCCGAAAATAGTTTTACAATATCATACACCACATCTGCCTCCATTGCCTCGCGGAACAAATGCTCCTGCTTATTAATAATAGCCGCAAACTGTACAATCCTCACCGTAGGAAATTGCGGGGGCCGTATACGCATAAATTTCCACTCTGCTTTTAACGTAGGAGTGAGGTGCCATTTATGCTTCAGGTATTGGTGTTCCTTCTGAAGTTTTAATGCATACTCATCTTTGAAATCTCCTTCCAGGAAACCAGCCTGCCCAAGCAACAGAGCTTCCACTTGCAGAATATCTGTCCTATGCTTATGCAGTATTTTAAAAGGCAACACATTGGCAAGTCTTTCAAACGGATCAGAATTTAACGGGTTCCCAAGAGTTCGCAGAACAAGACGGTAAAATGTTTCCTCCCAATCATTAATACTTTTCTCCAGGTTAGATGATATGAGGCCAATTTTTCTTTCCAGTCTTTCAGCTACCAGCCTGTCGAGCCAGGAATATAAGGTGAGTTGGGACACTTTATGAATTTCATTTTCACAGGGAATAACTTTTGAGGAGGTTTTCAGTTCCTCATATTTTTTGTAAATAACCGGGGTAACCAAATTCTTTAGTTCCAGTGTAGGCATATAAAATTCCCCCGGCAGAGTGATTTCTTTATCATGCTCCCAAACAACATGCAGGATAACATTTTTGTAAGCCTTATCATTTTGGTGTTTATGCCTGAGCCAATCGGAAGATTTAACATGTAATTCCACATTTCCTGCCCACAGGGTATCTCCAATTTGCAATTGGGCATTAAAAAATCAGGACCGGCATCGGAATTATGCAAGCCGGAGCGAACTATTTGTATAACTTTTCCATCCGCAGTTTTCAGTGCCAACCGGTCCAATAAGGCATACTTCCAGATATATTGCAAAAATTCTTCCGTCATGTTATTATACTTTCCTGCAAACAATAATCAAGCGGTCAGAATGAAGAGAATCAAACTCATTCAGTTTATAATCTCCAAATACTGCTTTTATTTCAAACCCGCATTCCGTAATATATTCCTCCAATCTTGATTCTGAAAATATATAAATTTTTTCCTTAAAGTCATATTGCTTCTCCCCATCTTTCACTTTGATTTCTTTTATAATTACATCATCTTTTACAAGCCGGTGTATAGCAAACTCTATCCCCTCAACAGTATATTTTTCAAACTCCTGCAAATAAATAGCTGCTTTCTCTCCATTCACATAATCGAGCACAAAAATTCCTCCTTTTTTTAGTGCATTGTAAACATTTGTAAGCACCATTTTATTCTCCACTTTATTATCAAAATAGCCAAAGCTAGTAAATAAATTAAATATGTAGTCATACCTGTTTCTTTCAAAAGGCAGGCGCATATCATGCAAAACGAAAGACAAAGTATAGCTTTCATTTTCTCTTGCTGCTTGAATTTTCCGTTGAGAGAGGTCCATACCTGTAACATGGTATCCGCTGCGATTAAGAGCAATGGAATACCTTCCCTTCCCGCAGGCAAGGTCAAGCATTGAAGCATTTTTCGGGGGTACTAAATAGCTAACCAGGTTATGGATAAAAACATCCGCTTCTTCCTGGTCCCTGTCTCTATATAAAAGGTCATAGTAAGGAGAATCAAACCAATTGCGGTACCATTCTTTCTTTTCGGGCATGGGGTATAATTACCCTACAAATGTAATAGAAAGGAATAAGCATTAATAATGTCCGCTTGGGTCGGCAAATCGCCTGTCGTGGAGAAATGTCTGGTCAGTCAGTGTTTTTAGAAAATCTATAATGTTTGATTTGTCTTCCTCAGTAAGCTGAATACCTTCCACTAATATAGGGTCCGCATGACTTTCTTTTGTAAATTTTTGTGTATAGTGGTCCAATACCTGTTTAAGATTCCTAAACCTGCCGTCGTGCATATAAGGATAGGTCATTTCTATATTTCTTAAAGTTGGTACTTTAAATTTCATCATATCCAGCATTTGCCCATTGGTAGCTGCCACACCGGAGTCATGGAGATTGGTGTCCATTGCAAGACCTGTATTGCGGAAAGTATTATCAGTAAATAATGGTTCTTTGTGGCATTGCCCACACTTGTCGCGGAATAATTGCAAGCCTTTATATTCTGAAGGAGAGAGAGTATCCTCCCCACTCATAAATTTATCGTAGCGTGAATTGGCTGAAATCATAAGACCTGTAAACTGTGCCAGTGCCCGTAATATGTTGCGTGAGTTTACCACACTATCCTTAAAAGCAGCTTTAAACATACCGGCATATTCCTTATTCCTCTGAAGCTTTTTTATAATATTTCTAATCGTCTCATTCATCTCAATGGGATTTGAAATGGGCGACAGGGGCTGCATCTCCAAATGGTTTATTCTTCCGTCCCACATAAAGGAACTGCTCCATACAAGGTTTTCTAACGGAGGTACATTGCGTTTACCAATAAGGCCGTTTATGCCGTGACTCAGGGCATGGTCAATATGTGCAAATGCTGCTATACGCTGGTGGCAAAACCCGCAGCTTATGGAACTATCCTTCGATAAAATGGGGTCATAAAATAATTTCCTTCCAAGTACAAATCCTGCCGGGGTAGGAGTATTATTTTTGAAATCATATACCGGTTGTGGAAATCCTTTTGGGATATGGAACTCCACATCCTTAGCCGTGATAGCAAAATAATTATTGTCGCCTGCAAAGCCGGCCAAAAGCAGGATAAAGAAGCCCGGAAACAGAACAAAATAAATTATTCTTTTCTTCATCCCAATTATTTTCCTTCATCTGCAATTTTAAACATTGTAGCATAATTATCAGCTATTGTACTTGCGTTTTTGTAATCAACTACAGAAGAGAGTTTGGAAAAATCAACCGGATTAGGAGCCGAAAATAAATGGCTTACATCTGCTTGTACTTTTATTATGTCGTTTTTCTTTTCTCCAATTTTTACAGCGTGCTTTAATGGAAGACGTATTACACGAATGCAATTATTAGGCTCTTTATATCCGCCAATATGAAATTCCAGTTGCCGCGCAGTAGAGTTTGAAGCCGGGGATTTGCCTTCCATTTTGAGAAATACATAGCCTGTGTTCCATGCCCAAAACATTCCATTTACAGGGTCCAATGCTCCTGATTGCGCCCCGCTGCAATTATCCATACTATCAATACCGAGAGTAAAAATTAATGTATCGTACTCTCCTTCCGGAAAATTGTCAATACTTATTTGCATGGAGTTTTTTTCTTCCTGGTTAATCAAGAAATACCCTTTGGTTGCATATTCTCGCCCACGAATATTCTTCAAGCGAAAGTTCCCCACATAATATTTAAACATGGTTACATTATAAGGTTGCCCCAATACATTTTTATACGAAACGGAATCAAGCCGTAAGGATTTATCCTCTACATAATTTTGAAACTGAATGGAAAGTTTTCCTTTACCCGTGACCATAAAAGCCATAGCAGCCACAAGGGCTGCTATGACAAACAGACTATAGAACACATGTTCTTTCATCATTGTATTTTAATAATCTTCTTAGTAAAAGATGTATTAACTGTTTGCAAATGCAGGAAATAAACTCCCGGTGGATAATTAGTAAAATTAATAGAATAGCTCATACTTGGCTGCAACATTTGATATGATTTCAACAGTTTACCGGTTGCATCGTAAAGGCCTCCGGAAATATTGTTGTCGCTTGCAGGGTCAATATAAAAGTAAGCATAGTCGGTCACCGGGTTAGGGTCTAGAGAAAGGTTGATTTGCTTCTTTACATTTTTGACTGCAGTATACAACGTAGTGGAATCGACGGGTGTATTGTGTCCACTCTTAGGGCCTGTATTCCCTGCCTGCACTACACCGTAGTAAGTCGGGCCCAAAACATACGGATAAGCCGGCAGCAGGCTTGCATTCAGCGTAACAAAATAAGCATAGATCCCGGAGGGATATTCAGGAGTAACGCAGTATCTTCCGTTATGCGCGTCCAAATCTCCTGAAGAATCCACATAAATATAATCTTCCAGGAAATCCCCCAAGGGATAGGATGCACTCACAGCCGGGCCATCTTCCGATACAGGGAGAACGGTATTGTTGGGTAAGGTATCCCTTTGGGCCATGTGGCGCAATTGGTAAGAAGAACGCATACGCTTAACAGAGCCTGCCACATTTGGGTTAGTATACCCATACGCACCATAAATAGGATACCCGTCGAATGCATAGCCAATAAGCGGAGAATGTTGGGTGCTATCAGTAATAGTATAGAGGCACTTCGGGCTTACGTGATGATGATAGCACCCGCTTTGGTCAGGGTGTCCAAGGCAGTCATCAAAACTGGAACCCTCAAAGTAATAAGCATTGCGGTGCCATATACCGGCATTATTATAGGTCATCCCATCTTCTGCGTTATAAGCCACTACCCCATTCGTCCATACTCCTATTTGCCCCAATCCTGTTGAATCTGGTGTACCGGAGTTTTTTTGGGGCGAGCGGGTTATTTTAAATACAAAATTCTGGTTGCTGGGAATATTCGGATCACCCGACCATGGACCAATGCTGTACCCTGGGATACACGTGCAACTCACATATACATTCGATTTATCATATTGCACAAGCTGAACGTTAGTTTCAATTCCCCCATATCCTGTGGCCCCGGTTCTATTAAGTATCCAGCAAGTGATAACAGGGCCAAGCTGGGCAGATGCCTGCATCGTAAATAAAAGTATTAAGCTAATGTGAGAAACTACCTTTTTAATTGTTGTTTTCATCCTTTTAGTTTTATAGGTTAATTCAAACACAAAAGTATATGACTTATACGCCTCTGTTATAGTTTAAAAGAAAATTTATAAAATTATGCTCGAAATTATACACAGAAGGGAAGATTTCTGCCCGTCAAATCCCATATCGAATCAATTATTGTCTGATTGGGAAGGGGCAGGAGCCGAGCCGCCTCCCGGCTGGTTGGCAGAACCACCAAATATAAATCCAAATGTTAAGTTAAAAGCAACATTGTGACCGGCATCCCAGGTACTATAATAAATGCTGTAAAAATCACCCGGGTTAGAATTGTCATGCTTTATTACAGAAGTAATAGAATTACTATACCTGGCCTCCAGATAAAAATGTGGAGTAACATTATAATAGAATCCCACATAGGGGCTAAGATCGAATGAATTTAAATTAACATTATAACTAACACTTTGTACTTCATAAGAATAACCCACAAGGCTACCTATTCCTATCCCGGCTTCAATTCCATACCTGTCCGTAGCCGCATTACGCAAGTTAAAATGTATCGCATGTTTCACACCTATTACTACATCAATATAATTCAGGGTTAGGTTAAAGTAATTATTGTAACCTATGCTGCCTATGTTGCCATTGGGCAGGTAGGTAGTATCTATAGCAGGTTTTTGCTGGGCCCCACGTTGGGAAAAACGGATTTCCATCTGAAGCCTTGTTTTAGGACTTATCCGCGTGCTCACTGTACCCGCCACTGTAAACCCCAAATGCTCATAATCAACATCATTGTCAATATTGTCAGTACCGGGTATATCGGAAGCAACGGCACCTGCATAAAACCCTGCCTGAAATGTTTGAGCTGATGTATATGATAAAACGGGGAATACGAATAAAATTACCAATCCTAATCGTTTCATTTTTTGGATTTATACGGTGTATTTTCGCAAATATAAGATTTTAAGGATATATAGTATGCACAAAGTGCTCTTAGAGTACAAAGTGTACCCCGTTTTTATGCAACAGGTAAATACCTATGGCAGCGAGGATACGGTAAATACCAAATATTCTAAATCCGTGTTTTTGCAAATAACTGATAAAGAACTTTATAGCAAGCATTGCAACACCAAACGCAATTATATTTCCAAGAACCAGCAACCCGATTTCCTGCCCCTGGAACCCATCACCTTGCTTATAAAATTGAAAAAGTTTAAATATAGTAGCTACAAACATGGTGGGTACGGCAAGAAAGAATGAAAACTCAACTGCGGCTTTCCGGTTAAGTTTTTGCGAAAGCCCTCCTATTATGGTAGCTGCTGAACGTGAAACACCCGGTATCATTGAAACGGCCTGGAACAAGCCAATAATAAAAGCGTTCTTGAATCCAATCTTCTTGGGCGGTTCGTCTTCCGAGTCCATAAATACTCCATCTATAAACAATAATATGATTCCGCCTATAAAAAACGACCACACTACAACCTCAACATTTCCAAGCATTTCATCAATTTTTTTAATAAAAATGAAGCCGAGTATGCCTGCCGGGAGAAATCCAATAAAAAGCTTATAGTAGAAATCGAAGCTTTTAAAAAACCGTTTCCAATATAATACTACCACGGCAAGAATAGCTCCTAGTTGTATAGCAACCTCAAATGCTTTGGTAAACGAATCTTCACCAATACCTAATAGTGAACTGGCAACCATCAGGTGGCCTGTAGACGAAATAGGAAGAAACTCTGTTATGCCTTCTACTATTCCTAAAATAACTGCTTGTAGGGTATCCATTATGTACCTTGAATTAACGGGCTGCAAATGTATAAAAAAGTCTATCTCAAGTGATGTGGATTGCTAAATGTTTTTCACATTTGCAAACCTTATAGATAGCCATTTTATGTACCTTTAGTTAATATGATACCAGAAAAATTCAAATTGATAATCATTACCCCTGAAAATAGTATTCCGGGGGAGGCCGGATTTATCAATCGGTTATTTACGGAAGGGCTTGAATTGTTGCACATTCGTAAACCGGAGTACGCCATAGAAGAAACGCGGAATCTCTTGGAATCTATTTCCCCTGCTTTTTATCCAAAAATTGTTCTTCACAGCCATTTTAAACTGTTACATGAGTTCCATCTGAAAGGTGCCCACCTGCCGGAAAAAATAAGGAGAGAAGGCAGCACGGTTTCTATCAACCATATTATTTCGACTTCCTTTCATAACAAAGAAGATATATTGGCTGAAAAAACAGACTTTGAATATGCTTTTTTGAGCCCTATTTTTCCGAGCATTTCTAAACCGGGATACAAGTCTTCTATAAAAATAGAATCGCTGCCGGAGTTATTAAAATCAAGTGAAAAGCAAATTTGGTTTCCTGTTATTGCATTGGGTGGCATAAATTCCACAACTATTTTACAGGCAAAAAATATGGGGTTTGGCGGTGCTGCCTGCATTGGATATATTTGGAAAAGCACCAACCCTGTAGAACAGTTTAAAAAACTGCAAAAAACATTGGAGAGGGAACATTAAGTTAAACAAACAATATTCCGTACTCCCTTTTTAGATAGAAGAAGGGCTGCCTGCCTGCTGCGCAACCCACTTTTACAGTACAATACAACAGGTACATTTACACCTTCAAAACTCTGCTCCTCTATTTCATATAGCGGAATATTTTTTGCAGCGCTTTCAATCGGTATAAACTCATATTCATCGCTCACATCAATAGACAGGTGCGGAACTACAGAAAACTTTTCAGCAAAGTTTTTCCTGGAAAGAAAAGTGATTGCATCGCAAAAACTATTGTACTCGCCCAGGGAGCTTATTTTCTTATTCTCTTCTATCGGAGTGATGTTAACTGTAGTATAACTATTGCGTAGTAAATCTACTACCAATAACTTGCCCGATAATGTTTCTCCAACCCCCGAAATAATTTTAAGAACTTCATTAGCTTGTATACTACCTATTGTTCCCGCTAATGTTCCCAGCACGCCATTCTCATTGCAGTTTGGAGCATTTTCGGAAGGCTCGGGATAAAGGCAACGATAGGTAGGGCCATCTTTATAATTAAATACAGAAACCTGTCCCTCAAAACCAAGTATAGATGCAAATACAAATGGTTTGCCAAGTATTACACAAGCATCATTAATAAGGTAGCGTGTTTCAAAATTATCGGTTGCATCAACTATCACATCGTACCCGCTAATTAATTCGAGTGCATTTGTCTCATCAAGTGTCTTTTCAATAGCAATTACATTTATAAGCGGATTAAATGCCTGCATTTTTTTTGATGCGGCAAGGGCTTTATTTTTTCCAACGTCACTCATATCATATATAACCTGCCTTTGCAGGTTACTTATATCAACCACATCAAAATCTAGTATGGCAATTGTTCCCACACCTGCGGCAGCCAAATAAGAAATAACAGGGCAACCCAAGCCGCCAGCTCCAATAACAAGCACACGACTGGCTTTCACTTTCTCCTGTGGTTGTAATCCCCAGGGAGAAAGAATTATCTGCCTGTTGTATCTTTCTTTCTCTTGCTCGTTCATATTAATGGGCAGTAAGTGCCTTATCCCAATTTTTCCAAACAGGTTCATAACCCTGTTCTTCTATCAATTCTAAAATTTGTTCGGGTGTCCGGGAATCACTTATTTCAAATTGTTTCAACGTTTCCGATGAAGTAGCATATCCCCCGGGGTTGGTTTTAGAGCCTGCACTCATGGAAGTAACGCCCATATTTATCAAATGATTCCGCATGTATTCCGGTTCCCGTGTGGAGAGCGACATTTCCACTTCATTATCAATAATGCGAAGCGCACACATGAGTTGTACAAATTCTTTATCACTTACAGGATGCTCCACTTTAGTCAGTCCCTCTGCCGGGCGCAGTCTTGGAAATGAAATGCTATAACGGGTTTTCCAATATGTTTTTCGCAAATAATTTAAATGCAAAGCGAGAAAAAATGCATCTGTTCTCCAATCACTGAGCCCCAATAAAACGCCAAGCCCTATTTTATTGATTCCAGCTTTACCAATCCGGTCAGGCGTATCAAGGCGATAATTATAATTTAATTTTTTCCCTTTCAGGTGATATATCTTATAATTCTCAGGATTATACGTTTCCTGGTATACCAGCACAGCATCGCAGCCTGAATCTTTAAACATGCTGTATTCTGCCTCACCCAATGGCTGCACTTCAATTGCAACATCCGAGAAATAATTTCTTGCTAAAGCAATAGAATGATTAATATATACGGGGTTGGCATGCACTGCATCTTCTCCTGTAACCAGCAACACATGTTCAAAATGTTCTTTCCTTAAAAATTCAAACTCCGTTTTTATTTCAACTTCTGTAAGTGTTTTACGGGGAATTTTATTCCCAAAACTAAAGCCACAATAAGTGCAAATATTCTGGCATTCGTTGGAAAGATAGATAGGAGCAAATAGCTGTATGGTTTTACCAAAGCGTTGTATGGTCATATTTCTACTCCTGGCTGCAAGTTCTTCCAAATAAGCCTCTGCGGCGGGAGACAGCAATGTCATCCAGTCATCGGTAGTATATTTTATTTTGCTTAAAGTAGCCTCTGCATCGTGCCTGGTTTTAGCATAAATGGCATCGTGTACTTCGTTCCATGAATATTTTTTAATCTCTTCGCTGAACATATTTATACATTTAAAAAAGCGGTAAGCGGGCTGCTTGCTTCCGCATGAACACGTGTTTGCGGCATACCCGCCAAAAATGCCTTACGTCCCGCTTCAATTGCCTGCCTGAAAGCCACCGCCATAGTAACCGGATTGCCGGCAGTAGCAATTGCTGTATTTACTAAAACCGCATCAGCACCTATTTCCATAGCCTGTGCAGCGTGTGAGGGCATGCCTATTCCGGCATCTATCACTACCGGCACACTGCTTTGCTCTATTATTATTTCCAAAAAGTCAAGTGTCTTTAATCCCTTATTGCTGCCTATCGGGGAGCCGAGTGGCATAACCGCAGCCACACCTACATCCTCCAATCTCTTGCATAATACAGGGTCTGCATGAACGTAGGGCAACACTATAAATCCCTGCTTCACCAGTTCCGTTGCAGCTACCAATGTTTCCACCGGGTCGGGCATAAGGTAGCGCGGATCGGGATGTATTTCCAGTTTCAACCAGTTTGTGCCTAAAGCTTCCCGGGCTACATTGGCTGCAAATATGGCTTCTTTGGCATCTCTTACACCCGATGTATTGGGCAAAAGATTGAATTGGGAATGATTTAAAAAATCCAAAATATTTTCATCCTGCTTTTTAATGTCTACCCGCTTTAGGGCCACCGTTACCAACTCAGAACCCGATGCCAATAAAGCATCTTTCATTTGTTGAAGAGAGCCAAACTTACCCGTGCCCGTAAAAAGCCTCGAGGTAAATATTTTATCACCTATTTTTAATTTATCTTCTGATTTCATGGTTCAATTCTTTTTCGTTCAATACAGCATTTAGGCCGCCCTCGATACCTGTCATAAATTCCTGCACAACGAGATTTATATTTTTTGCATTACTGATGGCAGATGAAACAGCCACACCATAAATTCCCATTGATAAAAATCCCTGTATATCGCCGGCAACAATGCCTCCAATAGCATAAATGGGCGGAATGGCGATAGGCAATTGTCTAACTTCCTCCATAATTTTTGTATATCCTTCTATCCCCAAAACAGGATTCAAATCTTTTTTAGTCGATGTGAACCGTAAAGGGCCTAAGCCCATGTAATCTACTTTTTGCTCAGCAAGCCAAATAACATCTTCGGCAGTATTGGCACTACCCCCAATAATTAATTTGTACGTTTTTATGATTTTTTTCGCATCAGCTAAGGACATATCCTTTTTCCCAAGATGTACTCCGTTAGCATTCACTTGTAAGGCAATTTCAGGATTATCATTTACAATACAAATGGCATTATTTGCTTTGCAAATTTTTGCAATATCATGGGCTATTTCTACCCAAGTTTTTTCATCTGTACTTTTCACACGTACCTGTACCCACTTCACTCCTGCCCTGCAAGCCTGTTCTGCTAATCGGGGAGAATCGGTAATATATTGCAAACGCGAAAACATGTTAATTCAAGTGATACCCTAACAGGGTATTATTACTTTTTAAAAAATTTGTGACATATTGTTTTCCCTTATCTATTGCACTTTCCAGCTTATTTCCTTTCGCCAGTGAAGCCGAAATAGCAGCCGATAGTACACATCCACTGCCGTGCTTCCCCTTTCCGTTTATTCTTTCGGAGGAATATATTTTCTTTACTTCACCGTCTACATATAAATAATCCTTAGAAGTTTTTTTATCGGGAGAATGCCCGCCTTTCAGTAATGTAGGGCAATGCTCCGACAACCGCATAGCAGACTTATCTGCGTGCTTAGAATTTCCCAACTTACATACTTCCATTTGATTAGGTGTTACCAAAGAAAGTGATGAAAGAATTTTCTCCAATGATTTCTTCTGCACTTTAAAATCTAACTCGAAACCTGCACTGGCAGTCAACACAGGGTCCCATACAAGTTGCGCTCCGGGAAAATATTCTTTGCAAAGTTTTATGCTGTGCCATACATCTTTTAAGTTCTTATGTATTCCCAATTTCACAGTTTTAGCCGGGAAACGTGCGGCAAGTAATTTTATCGTTGCTTTTTTTTCTTCCTTATCTAACCAGGTAATGCTTTTAAATGAAATATCATTTTGATGAGTATTGCAGGTAATTACCGCAATACCATAAACTCCCATAGCTTCAAAAGTCTTGATGTCAGCCAGCACACCCGCCCCCCCCGAAGGGTCATAGCCGGCAATGGTGAGCACAACAGGCCGGAATTTATCACTGCTATATGGAGTTTTCCCTGCCATTACAAATAAATTTCACTTCCTGATTTTTTAAATGCATCTGCTTTCTCCTGCATCCCTTTTTCAATTTCTTCAGTTGCATTTCCATTATTTTCGGCTGCGTAATCACGTATATCCTGTGTTATTTTCATCGAACAGAAATGGGGTCCGCACATAGAGCAGAAATGTGCCAGCTTGGCGCCTTCGGCAGGCAATGTTTCATCATGAAATGACTTAGCCGTTTCCGGGTCGAGCGAGAGGTTAAACTGGTCTTCCCAACGAAACTCGAATCGTGCCTTGCTTAATGCATTGTCCCTATATTGTGCCCCCGGGTGGCCCTTGGCAAGGTCCGCTGCATGAGCCGCAATTTTATAGGCAATTATACCGTCTTTTACATCTTTTTTGTCAGGCAACCCTAAGTGCTCTTTGGGTGTAACATAACAAAGCATCGCTGTACCAAACCAGCCAATCATGGCAGCACCTATAGCAGAGGTAATATGGTCGTACCCCGGGGCAATGTCAGTTGTAAGCGGGCCCAGTGTGTAAAAAGGAGCCTCGCTGCACACTTCTAATTGCCTGTCCATATTTTCTTTTATCATATGCATAGGTACATGCCCTGGCCCTTCAATCATAGTCTGCACATCATGTTTCCAGGCTATTTTGGTAAGTTCGCCAAGTGTTTCCAATTCGGCAAACTGTGCAGCATCATTAGCATCTGCAATGCTTCCCGGGCGCAAGCCATCTCCCAATGAAAAAGACACATCATAGGATTTCATTATTTCGCATATTTCTTCAAAATGGGTATAAAGGAAATTTTCCTTGTGATGAGCCAAACACCATTTTGCCAGGATGCTTCCCCCGCGCGATACTATGCCCGTAGTGCGCCTGGCAGTAAGAGGCACATATCGCAGTAATACGCCTGCATGAATGGTGAAGTAGTCGACACCCTGCTCTGCCTGCTCAATAAGCGTATCACGGAAAATTTCCCAGGTTAGTTCTTCTGCTTTGCCACCCGTTTTTTCAAGAGCCTGGTAAATCGGTACTGTACCAATGGGCACCGGGCTGTTTCGTATAATCCATTCTCTTGTTTCATGAATATTTTTCCCGGTGGAAAGGTCCATAATCGTATCTCCGCCCCAGCGAAAGCTCCACACCGCTTTTTCAACCTCTTCGGCAATGCTTGATGTAACAGCCGAATTGCCAATATTGGTATTTATCTTCACCAAAAAGTTGCGTCCAATAATCATTGGCTCACTCTCCGGGTGATTGATATTCGCAGGGATAATAGCTCTCCCGCGCGCTACTTCGTCGCGCACAAATTCAGGGCTCATCCTATTTTGAATGGCTGCACCATAGTTTTGTCCCTTATGTTGTTTCCACAGAGCATCGTTTTCCCGGTAAAGTTCATCCATACGCTGGTTTTCGCGAATAGCAATGTATTCCATCTCGGGGGTAATGATTCCCTTGCGTGCATAGTGCATCTGCGAAACATTATGGCCCGGTTTTGCTTTGAAAGGAGTATATATTTTCTTAAAGCGTATGGCATCAAGAGATGTATCTGCCAATCGTTTCCTCCCATATTCCGAGGAGCAGCTTTCCAGTTCATTTACATCATTCCTGCTTTTAATCCACTGCTCGCGGATGCGTGGTATGCCCTCATTTATATCAATAGTAGTGGCCGCATCGGTAAAAGGGCCACTGGTGTCGTACACCGTTACAGGCACATTAGGCAAGGATTTTCCATTGCCTGAGATTTGAGTATCGCTAAGCGATATTTCACGCATAGCTACTTTTATGTTATGCAACTTTCCGGGCACATATATTTTTTGCGAAGCCGGAAAAGGCCTTGCTGAAGGCAGGATGTCGTTTTGTGGCAATTTTTCTTTTTTCATATTATTCAATTTATCCGCCTTGTGTGGCGTGAATTATAGTAATGGTATCATTTTCATTAAGTTGAAAGGAGCTCCAGTTGGTCCGGGGAATTACGGTATTGTTCACAGCTACAGCGAGGCCCTTAAAATCTTTTACGCCTGAATGGATGACAGCCTGCTCCAAATTTACTGTTGAACCTTCCGGTTCGATGGCACTATTATTTACACTTAGCTTCATATTCCACTATGCTCAATACAAGTAGCTGTAACATTTATCTGCAAAACGTTAAGGGAGAAGACGGACGGGAATTGCTCTCATTTATCCCTTCGCAGGCATTACCCTGGGCAGGTTGTGAGGGTATAATCTCAGTCCACCGTTTTGGGGACACCCCTTAATGTTTCCGCAAAGATAGAAATTTTAGAAATATGGGGCTCGCTTATTTAGACAAGGCTTGTATTATCTCTCAACACCCTATATTCTATGAAAAGTGTTTTCATATATGCTTCGCAATAAAACTGGATATGAAAAAGAGGCAAAGGGGCGAACATCCGGATAAAGCCATTTTCAACTGAAGTAAGCATACCCGCAATGAACCAGGGAAACGAAATATCAGCAGGCATTTGCAGCTCTTCAATATGGGTTGTTTCACCCAGCCACATAAGGGAGGTATTGAGTATAACCCTTTCCATTGCATGGCACCTGCCGGATAGTTCCTGGATAATATCCCTTTTTAATTTTTCTTTTAATTGGAGTAAATCGGGATGTTTGGCAACAGTAAGTAAGCGGGAAATGTGATATAAGATTATAGAAGTTTTAGGATAATAAGGAGCTACGCGAAATGGAGCACTTTTGTGTTCATCATTAGTAATTACCGAGCAAACATAACGGATACAATCAAGGTCATTTTTATTGAACGGTGTTTTACTTTCAAAAAGCAAATACAACAAATTGGCAGTAACACACACATCCATTTCAACGGGAATATTTTTGCCAAACCAGGTAGAGTACACTTTGAAGTTTTTATACCGGGGCAGGGTATTCTTTGAAACCTTTAATGGAAGATTGGCATGGTACATCAGTTTATTCCTAAGACGGAGTATATCTTCTTCTGAAAAGCCTTGTGCCAAATAAACAAGGGCTGTGCAATCCACATCATCAGCAAGGCGGAAATAATCAAATTTGGAAAATATTTTTCCATTGGGGAAATGGGCATTTTTTTCTGTTCTCCAAAAATTATACGAATGCTCTCCCTTTTTATTTTCATACCGTTGAAAAGCATGGGTCGCCTTTTGCCGGATATCTTCCACTATTTTTATTTCCTCTGTAGAAAAGTATTTTTTAAGCCTGTTTAAAGTAAAAACAACCAGGGCCGTAAAAAAGGAGTTGTCATCTTCCCGTTTTGTCCCGGTTGCTGAATGCCGGCGTTGGGAAGGAAATATCCCTTCTGGGTAAACAGGGTTATTCCCTGGGACTTGCATAGCTTGAATGTCAGATAGAAGGGCTTTCATAAGCAAACGAAAATACCTATAAAACAGGCTCCCTTAACCATTAATTAACCCGCTTCGGTATAAAAGCCCGTTTATTTATCGTACCTTTGCAAACTTTTTGTAAAAACCCATAATGAATTCTATTCGTAACATCGCCATTATTGCCCACGTTGACCACGGTAAAACAACGCTGGTTGACAAGATATTAAAACAATGCAGCCTATTTCGTGATAACCAGGAATCAGGCGAACTTATTATGGACAGCAATGACCTGGAGCGCGAACGTGGTATCACCATTTTCTCCAAAAATGCGTCCGTAAACTATAAAGACGTTAAAATCAACATTATAGATACTCCCGGCCACTCAGATTTTGGTGGAGAGGTAGAACGCGTATTAAACATGGCAGACGGCGTATTGCTGCTGGTAGATGCTTTTGAAGGCCCTATGCCTCAAACCCGTTTCGTGCTTACCAAAGCATTGGAAAGGGGCTTAAAGGCTATTGTAGTAGTAAATAAGGTTGATAAACCAAACTGTACCCCCGAGGAAACCAACGAAGCGGTTTTTGACCTTTTCTGTAAGTTAGATGCTACCGAAGCTCAATTGGGCTTCCCTACTATATATGGTTCTTCCAAAAACGGATGGATGTCTGACGACTGGAAGAAACCTACTACCGATATCAGTGCATTGCTCGATAAAATTATTGAATATTTCCCTCCTGCACCTCAGCACGAAGGAACTCTGCAAATGCAAATCACCTCTATCGATTATTCTTCTTATACCGGCAAAAATGCAGTGGGAAGGGTTTACAGGGGGGTTATAAAAGAAGGCCAGCCTATCTCTATCGTTCGCAGGGACGGAAAGATTGACAAAGCGAGAGTGAAGGAACTCTACACCTTTGAAGGTCTGGGCCGCAAGCGCACCGACGAAGTAAAAGCAGGTGATATTTGCGCCGTATTCGGTATAGAAAAGTTTGACATTGGCGATACTATTGCCGATTTTGAAACCCCGGAAGGGCTTCCAACTATTAATGTGGATGAGCCTACCATGAATATGCTTTTCACCATTAACAACTCACCATTCTTTGGTAAGGAAGGTAAGTTTGTTACCTCACGCCACGTGCGCGAACGTTTGTTCCGCGAAACGGAAAAGAACCTTGCACTACGGGTGGAAGAAACCGCATCGCCGGATGCATTGCTCGTATATGGACGTGGTATATTGCACTTATCTATCCTTATTGAGACCATGCGTCGTGAAGGATATGAATTGCAAGTAGGCCAGCCTAAAGTTATTGTAAAAGAAATTGAAGGCGTGAAATGCGAACCTTATGAGGTATTGACTGTTGACTGCCCCGAAGAAGCATCGAGCAAAGCCATACATATTGTAACCCAGCATAAGGGAGAGCTTACCGTAATGGAACCGAAAGGCGATTACCAACACTTGGAATTCAATATTCCATCCAGGGGTATTATAGGTTTGCGTAACCAAATGCTTACCGCCACCGCCGGAGAAGCTATAATAGCTCACCGTTTTGATAAATACCAACCCTATAAAGGCAATATCCCCGGACGTATTGCGGGTGTGCTTATTGCCATGGAAAGAGGCGTAGGTACAGCTTACTCTATTGATAAATTACAAGACCGCGGAAGATTTTTTGTAGAACCCGGAGAAGAAATGTATGCCGGGCAAATTATTGGCGAACACATTCGTCCCGATGACCTGGTGATAAATATTTGCAAAGCAAAACAGCTTACCAATATGCGTGCCAGCGGCAGCGACACCGCCGTTGCATTAGCTCCAAAGATTGTTTTCTCGCTCGAAGAGGCCCTTGAATACATACAGGAAGATGAATATGTAGAAGTAACTCCTAAGAGCATACGTATGCGCAAGATTATCCTGGATGAGAACGAACGCAAACGCCGCGAGAAACAAACTGCAGAAGTAGAAACGTAAGCCTTCGGCAATTAATAATTAGCAATTAATAATTAGGAATTGGAAAGGCCTCGTCATTGCGAGGAACGAAGCAATCTTGCCCTAACTTTCTCCTTCACCTCATTTTGGGCGTGCCGGCTGATGCACAAGCCGTCGGGCTATACGCTGCAAGTCCTCATTTCATTCCGGGCCTTCCGCTGCTATCCCTCACGCTGCCCCTTCGGGGCTATCTGTTGGTAGAAAGATAAAACAAACCAATTGCATTACCCACCGAAGAACCTGTGCATATATTGGTAAAAGGTTTCGGCGGGTGGTTTTTCTATGGTATGGATTATCTACCGACATACCACCCTGATGGGGTTTAAGCTCAACTTAAAAGGATACAAGCCCAAAAGCACAGCTTAGCGGGTACGGGGGTGCTTTTTTACTAATAAGTTTCAAAATTATTTTGTATTTTAACACCCATAATAATCGTTTAATGGGACCAATTATTACAGCCATAGTACTTGCATTAAAACTTGGCGCAAAAGAGGGATTAAAGGATACTTCAAAAGAAGCTATTAAAGATTCGTATAAATCAGTAAAGAATTTCTTAGCAAAAAAATTCGGAAATAAAGTATCTCTTGAGGCTATTGAAAAGAATCCTGAATCTGACGAAGATCAAAAACAATTAGAGGATAGCCTTAATGCTGTGGAAGCTGAAAAGGATAATCAATTTTTGGAGATTGTACAGAGCTTGATAAATGTAATCAAAGAACAAGTACCCAATGTAAATATTAAAGGAATTAATATTTATGGCGATGCGAATAGCCTTACGACTCGTGATAGTTTTAACGCTGAAAAAATGACTATTATCCAAAATTCAGGAGATAACGTTTCACAATTTCTGCCTCAAGCTGTACTAATTGCAATGCAATCTCTTGCTGAGAAGGACAAGCGGATTAATGAATTAGAAGCGAAAGTACAATTGACATTCGAAGAAAGAAAGCAACTTAAAAATCTAACTGAAAGTGTACGCATTTTAAAAAAGTCTCTACAAGAAAGTAATGAAGGGAAAAAACAGCTAGAGAAAGACAAACAAGAGCTTGAAAAACATCTTACTGCTGAAAAGGATAAAAGCCTTTTAAAGAACCAAGCTTTAATTGAAATAGATTCAGGTGATTACGAAAAGGCAGAAATACATCTGAAAGAAGCGGCTAAAAAATCTATAACGGAATCTGCAGAAACTTTTTACCAATTGGGAAAAGTTAAAAAATTGCAGTTGGATTATAGTGCTAGCCTTGAATATTTTGAGTTAGCTACAAAGATTGATTCTGACAACATTTTGTATCTTATGGAAGCTGCTTCCATTTGCTTTGAAATTGGTAATTATAACCAATCTATATCGTACTATGAAAAAATAATTACAATTGAAGGAAAAAATAAAGCCGAAGATGCCCCAGAATTTGAAGTCTACTATAAATTATTAGGAGTAGTTATAGCACAAAAAGGAGAATTTGATAAAGCACTTAATTATTTTGAAAAAGGCCTTGCTATTAGCCGAAAAAATAATGGGGAAGATCATGAAGCGACAGCAACATGTTACTATAATATTGGCTCGATATTGTTCCAGAAGCGAATTAATGACCAGGCAATTGTTTATACTGAAAAAGCTATTACAATATTTCAAAATTTAGGTAGTGACGAAAGTGAGTCTTTGTCAAGTTGCTATAACAGTCTTGCTTCGGTTTATGCTGATAAGGGAGACTTTGATAGGGCAATCAGCCTGTATGAGAATGCTTTGAATCTTGAAAAAGATGATGATGCTAAAGGCTCAATCTACAATAACTTTGGCATGACATTAGAAAAAAGAGGAGATTACGATAAAGCGTTGCATTATTTGGAAAAAGCGGTTGATATGAATATAAAATCATATGGGGAAGTGAATCCAGATATTACGCAAGCATATAATAATATAGGGTTAATATGGGAACATAAAGGAGACTATAATAAAGCCATTAGCTATTATGAGAAAGCATTGGTTATTGATAGGAAATTTTATGGAGAACAACATCCAAATATAGCAATGCGTTATAGTAATATTGGGCAGGCACTTTATAATAAAGGTGAATATGATAAAGCAATTAGCTATTATGACAAAGCACTAATTATTGATAAATTAATTTATGGGGATGACCACCCTTCTGTTGCTATGATATATAATAATATTGGTCAATCTGTGGATGCGAAAGGAGATTATGATAATGCAATAGACTATTTTGAGAAGGCATTAGTTATAGATAAAAAATTTATGGAGAACAACATCCACGTGTTGCTGTTATAAATAACAATATTGGTTTGACGTGGGGAAATAAAGGAGATAAGGATAAAGCGCTTAAGTATTATGAAGTAGCTCTTGAAATAGATAAAAAATTCTATCCAAATGAGCATCCGGACGTTGCAATTGATTATAACAACATTGGTGCAGTATTGGCTTACAAAGGAAATTTTGATAAAGCAATTGATAATTATAAAAAAGCATTAAGTATTGAAAAAAGATTTCATGGTGAAGAACATCCCAACCTTG
This sequence comes from Bacteroidota bacterium, assembly GCA_013289165.1. Taxonomy (GTDB): domain Bacteria; phylum Bacteroidota; class Bacteroidia; order JABEUT01; family JABEUT01; genus JABEUT01. Next base: position 21,360 of record JABDAL010000003.1, on the reverse strand, counting down.
TATTTTGTTATCATAATCTTGCACATTGCTAGGAGGAAAAAAGAAAATATAATAAAGCACTTTATTTCCTTTTTAAAGCACTAGAAATATTAGAGAAAAAGTATGGGGAACAAAAACATCCAATGACTTCTAATTGCTACAATGGTATTGGCTCCGTATACCATCGAACAGGAAAATTCAGTAGTGCTATTTTAAACTATGAAAAAGCATTGACAGTTGGGAAGTTATTTTATGATGAGGAACACCCTTCAATAGCAACGCAGTACAATAATCTAGGGACTGTGTATGAAACAATTAAGGATTTTGAAATGGCTAGTATTCATTACGATAAGGCATTTGAAATTTTCATGAAAACTTTGGGAGAAAATCACCCAAATACAAAATTATTGTTGCATAAAATTTCAGATTTAAAAAAGAAGAGGAGTTAATTCATTTTATGAAATAAAATCCTTGTCTCCCCCGTACCCACTAAGTTATGCTTAGTGGGTACGTTGTACCTTTAATATTTGCCCGTCGGGCCCCAACTTATTGAGCGTTTCCACCCGTATCGGTGCCCATATCGGGACCGGTATCAATGTTATTATTTTTCCGCTTGAAGATGGAAATATCCGTTTGCCCAAAGCGGTAGCTGAAGTTAACCGAAACAAATCTCGGGTCTCTTTTCCTGGAAGTTGTCTGGTAATATAAAGGTGTTCCGGCTTCATCGGCTGCAACTACCGAGGTACCATTCACAGCCGTTGCGAACACATCACGGCAGTTTACAGTAAGTGATGCTTTGTTATTTTTCAAAAATTCTTTCTTTATTGCTGCATCCATTGAATAAGTGGGAGCTATGTATCCGCTAGCCGAAGGAGTAATTCCTCCGCCATAGCCTCCACCCCAGCGGCCTCCGCCACCACCTCCGCCACCTGCAGAAATTTCTGTTTCTGACTGGTAGCTGCCGTTTAACTGGATGGAGAAATTTTTGGGTAATTTAAAAGTAAGGTTCAATTTGGCAAAATAACTCAGGTATGGCTTAGTGGTATCAGGTATATTCAAATTGGTGGCATTGATGCCCGATTCAAAAAGATTAAAATTACTTGTCACATCAAGCCAGCTAAAAGGTGAATTTTGCAAGGTGATTTCTCCCCCCTCCGAATAGCCATAGTTTGCATTTTCGTAGGTGTTAATATACTGGTACGATTTCAATGTGTCATTATATACCGACGGCCTTGACTGGATAGTTATCAAATCGTAGGTGATTTTATAGTACAATGAAAACAACAAAGAGTTACGCTTGTCAAATGTATTTATATAGTTCAACTCGAAAGAATTTTGGTATGCAGGAGCCAGGTTGGGATTGGCTAACTGTATACTTTCCGGGTTGGAGTAATTATTTACTACCAACTGGTTAAAAGATGGCCGTGTAATGTGTGTGGTATAGCTCAATTGCAAATCGCTCTTCTCGGTAAGATGGTATGTTAAGAATCCCCCGGGAAAAGGTTTTAAAAGCGATTGAGTAGTCAATGGGACTGTAGATAGCATGGTAGTTTCATTTCCGCTATATAACGATTGTTCCACCCTCAGTGCTACCTGGTAGCTAAGGCGGCTTGTCAAATCCTGGCTGAAAGTAAAGTACCCCGCATATATCTGTTCGTTAAAAACATAATCGGTACTTTCATTTTCTACAGTCTCGCCATTTATTAATATGTCATTGTTATTCGTAACATTATTTAAGGTCGCCATAAGTCCGCTTTCCAGCTTTATAGTTTTGGTAATAGGGTCACTGTAATCTAGTTTACCTACATAATAATAATTCTTGCCACTGGTAATTTGTTGTTCATCCACATTAGACAGCAGCCCATTATTTGCAGCATCATAATTGAAGATATCGAAAGTTCCACTTCCAGTAGAACTACCCTGGTTGGCGGTAATGCTTGCCGTTATATTCTCATCTTCCTTGGGATATAAATGTTTAAAAAGTACCGACTCGCCCGTATTATTAAACACCCTGGTGGAGTTGGCATTTTCATATGTGTATGAGTTAGCATTTGGCAAAGAAGTTACGTCTCTCAGGGTATCTGTATTAGTGTGCAATAAATCGAGGACAGTAAAATTTCCTGTGCCATACGTACCGGAAACTGTCATGGTATTTCTATTATTAATAAACCAGTCAAATCCTGCCCGTGCAAAGGCAAAATATCCGCTCATTGTATTTGTATCTTTCTGGCTGTTTTGTAAGTATGGTTGGGGCTGTCCGGCAACTGTATCACGTGTTTCCGTTCCATACATTTTGTGCTCCACGCCATGATAGTGGAGATTAGTAAATAAATTTATTTTTCCCTGTCTTATATTAAAATCGAAGCCTGCATTAGCTTTTCCATATTCATCAACCCCGCCACGAACGGACCCATTATAGCCCAATGCCTGGTTATGCTTAAGAATGATATTAATTATTCCTCCTGTACCCGCAGAAGCATCAAACTTGGCTGAAGGATTGGTTATTACTTCTATCTTATCAATCTCATCCGAAGGTATCTGGTCAATAGTTAAGGTGGTTGGGAGCCCGTCAACGTAGATAGTCGGTGATGCGTTGCGCAATGTAACATTGCCGTCAATGTCTACATTCACTGCCGGAATTGTTTTTAGCACATCTTCTGCTGTACCACCTGTAGTAGTAAGGCTTTTGCTTACATCAAAAACACGTTTATCCAGTTTGAGTTCCATCGGAGGGCCGCTTCCATTAATGGTAACTGCTTTTAACTGGGTTTCGTCAGGCGATACTTTAATGTTTCCCAAATCTTTATCTACTGCATTTATTAAACTCATCATGGCATTTGGATCGGGGCTATCGCCATTAGCAGCACTTTGAAGTTTCTTGCCATTCTTCATCAACTTGCTTAAATCAAACGAAGCTGTTTGCGAATAAGGCTTATATCCCAAGGCGCTTATCTGGATAGTAAATTGTCCTACCACCGGAAGTTTTTCAAAACTAAACTCCCCATTTTCACTTGTGAGCTGTCCCTCCAAAGCAACCGTTTTAAGACTATGAGTAACGGAGTCCCACTGCGGCCCTGAAATCTGGATGGCAGCAAAGGGGATGGGTTTTCCTGTCATACTATCAACTACTTTACCGTAAAAGTGCCCCACTTTTGCCCACGCACCCCGCATACCACCGCCACCGGCGGGCATTTGAGCACATATAGCATGGCTTATTGCCAATGCAATAAACCCGGGGAGAAACTTTTTAAACATAAAGCAAATTTATAAGGAATCGTGACTTGTCTTTCCACTGCTTCGAACATCATGATGACGCACGAATTCCTTTGACAGGCTTTCAGTAAATTCTTCAAATTGCTTTTGTTGCCCGCTGTTGCAAATATTTTTAATGTTCATCAGGTGCTTATAAAACTCCTTTTCCATTTTCACCTTCAGCATACCCATTGAATCGGCACAACGGAAAGCATAGGTACTATCATTATTTTTCAGTGAATTAAAAAAATTCAACTGATTTCTAACGTAGGCATCCATATTTTCATGAAGAGAAACAAAATGAGCCTGCAATAAATTATCCAGTTTTTTTTGCTGTAAGGTATCCAGTCCAAGTGTTTTTACGAGAAACATTCCTCCCTTATCCTGGTCGAGCAGGAGAGTACTTGCTTCTGCTTCAGGCCCTTTTTTGGGAGGGTGATGCATCCTGTGGTGTCCTAGCCACCAAGTCCCTAAAAATGCTACATTAAAAAGAAGCAATATAATCAGGAGAATGTTGGTCAGTTTGGTATTCATCATCAGATTTTAAAAAAATAATTTTTTATTTTAGGTAAAAACATTTACAAAAATAGCAATATCCTGTTAATAGAATATTAATACCAGTTATTCCGGTGATTCCCGTAATAGTTGTGATGGTTTCTGAAGCCACCGTAGTACCCCGCATGGTAACTACGGCAAGCTCCGAAACAACAGTGGAAAGTTTTAAAACTGTCATGAGACCTTCCAGAGTATCTGTATTGCATGGCAAACTTGTTTCCATGCCGGTGATGTACTGATGCAACAAAGCCAACCAGGAACAGGACATTTATAACAATCAGTGCAATTACTAATATATTCGTGAGCTTAGCATTATTCATGTTTCGGTATATTGAGAGTTAATACATCTTCCCCAGTGTCGTTTATTTGGTACTCGTTAACAAAATCGCTTATGGTGGCATATTGCGCCGGATTTTGTGCAGGCTCGCTTCTTAAGAAAAGCCTCAGGGTAAATGCATTGATAAGAATAATAATAAACATGGCAGCAACTTTCAACAGAGGGGAAACTGTATACAGCATTCTTACTTTACCACGTGAATGCACTTTATTCATCACTCTGTCAGAAAAATCCGGAGACAATTCCACAGGCTGAATACTTTTTGCAGACCTTAAGGCTGCATCAATTTGTTCTTCTATGTTTGGTCTGGTTTCCATATGTAGGTAATTGGACGATTAAAGGATTAGGAACTTGCGTTTCGGGTATAATATGTGTGTAACTTTTTACGTAATCCGGCTCTGGCACGTGATAGTAAAGATTCAACAGCAGAGACACTTAGAGACATGGTTTCGGCTATTTGCTTATAATCCATGCCCTGCATTTCATATAAGGTGAATGCAGTATGTTGGTTTTCAGGTAGTGCAGCTAAGGCACCATAAAGGGCTTTGGCATGTTCCTTATTTTCCATAGCTACACCCGGATGCTCAAAATTTGAGGGCAATTCTATCGGATTATCATCTTTATCAAATAGTGGCTGTGTAATGGCATGCCTTTTTTGCCTCTTGCTATATTTAATATGATCATAACACTTATTCAACGCAATGCGAAAAAGCCAGGTTTTTATATGGGAACGCTCCCCAAAAGAACCAATGTGTTTGTATGCTTCTATAAATACATCCTGGGTAAGATCTTCTGCATCTTCCCTGTTGGGAATCATCCCCAAACAAAGGTTAAATATCCCTTTCCCATAAACGTGCATCAGCTGACGGAATTCCCTCTCGTTGCCGCTCTTTAACTCCTTGATATTTACTTCCAACTGATTGATACTATAGGTTCTATAGACGATTTTTATTTCCAAAAACTTTCGCCAAGATACAAATATGGGGGCAATCAGGATATTTAGTCTGCTGCCTCACAACTGATTTTAAACAGTTTACTACTTTTACATAAAATTCCTTGCAAATTTATGAGCAAAAAGAAAATAAAAGTCGGAAATATAGAATGTGGCCATAACAAATTATTCCTCATCTCCGGCCCCTGCGTTATTGAAGATGAATCTGTTATGTTTAAAACGGCTGAAAAGCTTAAAGAAGTCAGCCAACAATTGGACATACCTATTATTTATAAATCTTCCTTTTTAAAAGATAACCGCAGCGACCTGAAATATTATGACGGTCCCGGGTTGGTAAAAGGGCTGGAAATGCTTGCTAAAATAAAAGAGCATTTCGGGTTCCCTATACTTACCGATATTCATTACCCCGACCAGGCAGCACCCGCAGCTGAAGTATGCGATGTACTGCAAATTCCGGCGTACCTGTGTATGCAAACCAGCCTGATGGTGGCGGCAGCTAAAACAGGCAGAGTCATCAATATTAAACATGGGCAGTTTCTTTCACCCGAGAATATGAAGCATCCGGTAAAAAAGTGCGTGGACAGCGGCAACGATAAAATTATTTTAACTGAAAGAGGTTATACATTTGGCTATAACGATTTGGTAGTTGACCCAAGAAGTTTGTACCACATGGGCCAGTTAGGTTACCCGGTTGTGTTTGATATTACACATTCCATCCGTAAATATGGTATCCCAAGTGCCGATGCCAAAGGCGGGGCAAGAGAGTTCCTGCCCGTTATAAGCCGCGCGGGCGTGGCTTCGGGAGTAGATGGCATATTTATTGAAACCCACCCCGACCCGTCAAAAGCTCTTTGCGATGCATCAAGTCAATTATCTGTATATGACTTGAAAGCTTTTCTTGAACCACTTATTGAAATTCATAATACGGAAGTGAAATACAGGCCTGCATAAAAATCTATGTATTTGATTGTGGTATAATAAATTAAAGAAATAAGGGTTATTACAAAAAACACAATTTTAAATACCATGAAAAATTATTTGTTATTGTCAGCCTGGTCATTATTGTATTACCTGCTATAGCGCAAGACACCACAAAAGCACCCCGGCATCTGAACGAATTTGGTATGGATGTTACAGGATTTTTAAAACAATACCTGAATTTTGGCTCTTCTCAATATCTTTCATATTTCCCTACTTATAACTTAACTTACCGTCGGCATTTTAACTCTGGTAACTTACGGGCTAAAATTGGAGGCAGTTACTCTGATAACCAAGTTGCGCCTATTAATTCAAATGATTCCACCAAATATTATGACCTTGCCAGCTCATTATACCAGAGCATTGGATGGGAGTTCTGCGAAAATTTAAGTAAAAGATGGCAGGTATTTTATGGGGCTGATGCCAGAACAAGTGTAGTTTTTTCAAAAGGCAATCAAGAATATGAAAATGACTACTATGTGTATGGCGAGTCCTCAAGGGCCCAGGTTTTTGCCATTGCCCCGCTTCTTGGCATCCGCTTCAGGCTTACAAAAAGGCTTAGTATTTTAACAGAAGCAAGTTATTCTATCAACTGGGAAAAAGATAACAGTAATACCTATTATACACTCGTCCCCTCTCCAATCCCTCCGTATCCTCCACCAACGGCACCCAAATCTGTCACCCAAAGCCTTACAAAAACATACACTGCCTTTTCACAACCCTTATCAGTGTTTATTGACTTCACTCTTTAATCAGGCTGCATCATAAAATATGTCACGGTACTCCATGCTTACAACATACTATTATTCTGTTTGTTGTGGTTTTTATGTCACGGTGTTTAATAAGTGTGACATATTCCCTCTCTAATTTAGCCACTCAATCTCTCTATTCAAATCCCCATCTATTAATTGGTAATCTGCCATTTGCAGTCATTTTATTTGCATTGCATTTGCCATATACTCGCTACGCAAAAAGATATGTCACGGTACCCAAAAAAATACGTCATGGTGAAAAGCTCTCTTAAGTGCCTGGTTTTGTGGAGCCGATATCTTTATGTCAGGTTGCCCATTCCGTAAAAAACCGTGACATAAAGGATTTGGAAATTGGCAAAAAAATTAACTCTTTTCAATACTTATTAACACCATTCTTCCTCTGTTGCAATAGAAGTAACTTTGCACTTTATGGAAAGGAAACATCCCGGTTTTTTAGACGAACTGAATGAAGAACAACGTAAAGCTGTAGAGTGTACCGATGGCCCTGTGATGATTATTGCCGGTGCAGGTTCAGGTAAAACGAGGGTACTTACTTACCGTATCGCTTATTTGCTAAGCCAGGGGGTTGATGCCTTTAGGGTACTCTCCCTTACCTTTACCAATAAGGCTGCTGCTGAAATGAAGGAGCGCATCATCCATTTGGTGGGCAGCGAAGCCCGTAATATATGGATGGGCACTTTTCATTCTGTTTTTGCCCGCCTCCTAAGGCGCGAAGCTGATAAAATTGGATACCCTGCCAACTTTACTATTTACGATACGGACGATTCCAAATCTCTGTTGAAAAGCATTACCAAAGAACTTGGGCTGAATGATTCAACTTATAAAGCATCTTCCCTCCTGGGGCGCATTTCCATGATGAAAAATATGCTCATATCGGCTGAAACATATTCCGGCGATGCACAATATGGTACTGAAGACAGGGCCGCGCGAAGAGAACATTTTGCACAGATATACCTTACATACAACAAGCGTCTTTTCAAAGCCGGTGCCATGGATTTTGACGACCTGCTTTTCCAGACTAATATGCTGCTTCGCGACCATCCCGATGTATTATTCAAATACCAGGATATGTTCCGTTATATTTTGGTAGATGAGTACCAGGATACCAACTTTTCTCAATACATGATATTGAGACAGCTTGCTGCCAGGCATCAAAACATTACGGTAGTGGGCGATGATGCACAAAGCATTTATGCCTTTAGGGGAGCCAATATTCAAAATATTCTCAATTTCCAGAAACATTATCCCGATACACAAGTTTTTAAGCTCGAACAGAATTACCGTTCTACCAAAACCCTGGTGCATGCTGCCAACCTGGTGATTTCAAAAAACCGTGACCAGCTCCAAAAAACGGTATGGACATCGAATGGAGAAGGAGAAAAAATCCAACTCCTGCGGGCTTTTAGTGATACCGACGAAGGCAAGCAAATAGCCCAGTCTATATTTGATTTTAAGGTTTCGAAACATGCTGCTAACAATGAGTTTGCCATATTATACCGTACCAATGCCCAATCGCGCGCTATTGAGGAGGCCTTGCGTAAACTCAATATCCCCTACCGTATTTACGGGGGCATCTCTTTCTACCAGCGTAAGGAAATAAAAGACCTTATGGCTTATTTCAGGCTGGCAATAAACGCACACGACGAGGAAGCTTTGCGAAGAGTAATCAACTATCCCCGCCGGGAAATTGGAGACACTACATTCGATAAAATGATTGTAGCTGCTGCCGATAATGATATCAGCATTTGGATGGTACTGGATAATCTGAGCGATTTTAACCTTGGTATTTCTGCCCGGGTATCTGAAAAAATAACCGAGTTCGTAAATATGATTAAAAGCTTTGCTGCTATGGTACCTAACTATACTGCATACCAGTTGGGCGATTATATATACTACACAGCAGGTATCAAACGTGAATTGGAACAGGACCGCACACCGGAAGGCTTTAATAGGATTGAAAACATACAAGAGTTATTGAACGGCTTAAAAGATTTTTCTGAAAAGCCTATGGAAGAGGGTATTATTCCTACCTTAAATATGTTCATGGAGGATGTAGCTCTGCTTACTAACGAAGACCGTAACAAAGATGATGAGCAGGATAAGAATCGTGTGCTTTTAATGACTATCCATTCTGCCAAGGGATTGGAATTTAATTATGTGTATATAGCCGGACTGGAAGAAAACCTTTTCCCATCGCAAATGTCTCTTACATCAAGGGAGGAATTGGAAGAAGAGAGAAGGCTTTTTTATGTAGCAGTTACCCGTGCAAAAAAACAGGTGGTGCTTACTTATGCTATCAGTCGCTATCGCTATGGCACTCCGCAAAGCAATGAACCCAGCCGTTTCCTAGAAGAGATTCCGCAGGAATGTCTTTTGAATCTGTCATACAGGCAGGAACCAAGTGAACAGGTATTTTCAAGGACACCCACCGCATTTAAGAGGCCTGCCCCTGCTGTGGTTGCCCCACCGTCAATTGCCGGAAAGAAATTGGTAAGCATGAATAAAGCTGCCCAGATAACTCTCCCGGTAGATAATTCCCACCTCAACGGCTTAAAAGTAGGTATGCGGGTAGAGCATGAACGTTTCGGACAAGGAGAAGTCCTTACCATGGAGGGTGTATATCCAAATAGCAAAGCACTGGTAATGTTTGCCAATGGAGAAAAAAAGCAACTCCTGCTTAAATTTGCCAAATTGAAAATTGTGGGATGATGGGTCTACAAAATTTTTCTAAAAAAATATTTCTATTATTTCTTCCGGTTATTATTTTCTCTTCCTGCCACCACAATCCTTTAGATATTGACGTCTCCAAAATAAGTGTTCCTCCCGTAAAGATTGACCGCTTAGAGAAGGACCTGTTTGCCATGCCTCCTGACAGTATCAATCAGTATACTACCAGGATGCTAAAAAAATATGGAATATTCTATACTAATTTTGTAACAGGGTTTATTAATGATGGCGGAATAATGGATTCTACTTATGCTGCCAGCCTGAGACGATTTATAACTGACAGAGATATGCGCAACACATACGACAGTTGCGAAAAAACATATCCTGATATCTCCTTCCTTGAAAATGGATTGGAAGATGCTTTCAGGCATTTCCGCTACTATTTTCCTGCTATGCCTTTGCCAAGAGCATTAACTGCTATAAGCGGGTATAACTATTCACTGGTTTACTATGACTCTACGCTGGCTATTTCACTGGAAATGTACCTGGGAACAAATAGCTCTTATTATACCATGCTAGGTTTTCCGCTTTACAAAACCATGCATATGACCAGGGACTATATGATGAGTGATGCAGTTTATGGTTGGCTCGAAAGCATTTTCAAACCTAATGAAGATAAAAATGACCTACTTAGCCAGATTGTGCACGAAGGCAAAATTATGTATGCGTTGGATGCTATGTTGCCCCGCGTGAATGACACAATCAAAATACGTTATACAAAAAAACAATTAGCATGGTGCAAGGAAAATGAGTTTAATATGTGGGCATATATAATTCGTGAAAAACTGCTATACACCACCGACCAGTCAAACATTGCAAAGTTCACGGATGACGGGCCTTTTACTTCCCTTTTTAATCACGACTTAAGCCCATCCCGAACGGGTTATTGGCTAGGCTGGCGAATTGTGAGAACCTACATGAATAATAATTCTACTATTTCCCTTGCCCAACTGATGGCGGAAAAAAGTGCAGACAAAATTTTAAAGGAATCGGGATATAAACCCGAAAAATAATGAGTGTCCGTGCAAAAAAACAATTGGGGCAGCATTTTCTGAAAGACGAAAATATTGCGGCTAAAATTGCCGGCACGCTGGAACACTCCACTAAAAAAGTACTTGAAATAGGCCCCGGCATGGGCAGCCTTACAAAATATTTGTTAAAAGACTGGGGTGAAAATCTTTGGGCTTCGGAGGTAGATGAGGAGTCGGTAGAATATTTGAATATTCATTACCCCGGATTAAAACCCAATATTATCAAGGGAGATTTTTTGCAGCTTGACCTTTCTTCTGTTTTTAGCAATGAGAAAATTTCCCTTATCGGAAATTTCCCTTACAATATTTCTTCCCAAATACTTTTTAAAGCACTTGATAACCGCGATAAAGTGGTGCAGGTAGTTGGAATGTTTCAAAAGGAAGTTGCAAAAAGAATTTGCTCCCCACATGGCAATAAAGATTATGGAATATTGAGTGTGTTGGTTCAGGCATACTATCATACAGAATATTTATTTGATGTACCGCCCGGCGCCTTCAATCCCCCTCCCAAAGTAAATTCGGGGGTTATTCGTCTGAAGAAAAAAAGCGGTTTTGTTCTGGGTTGTTCTGAAGATTTATTTAAGAAAATTGTGAAGACTGCATTTAACCAGCGAAGAAAAAAACTTTCCAATGCTCTTTCGGGTATGCTGGGCGGGAAAAAAGTGGAAGGAGATGTTTGGCATTTGCGTGCCGAACAACTCTCGTGGCAGGACTTTGCAGCACTTACAAATACTATTGAAGGAATAATGAATATTAATCAAAATCAGATTGTTTCTTAATTTTGTCGCATACCTAAACACCCCAAAATGGCTACAGACAATTTTCAGTCACACGATTATTACCTCCTTGATGAATTACTTTCCGACGAGCATAAATTGATTCGGGATACTGCCCGGTTATTTGTGAAAAAATCTATTAGCCCGATTATTGAAGAGGCTTGCCAAAAAGGAGAATTTCCCAAGCAGGTTATAAAAGGCCTTGCCGATATAGGAGCTTTTGGCCCTACTATTCCCCGCGAATATGGAGGTGCAGGGCTTGATTATATTTCCTATGGAATTATTATGCAAGAAATAGAGCGTGGCGATTCGGGTATACGTTCTACTGCATCGGTGCAAGGTTCACTTGTAATGTATCCTATTTACGCTTTTGGCAGTGAGGAGCAAAAAAAGAAATGGTTACCTCTGTTGGCTGCCGGGGAAAAAATAGGTTGTTTCGGCCTTACAGAACCTGACCACGGCTCTAACCCTTCAGGCATGGTTAGCCGTATTACAGATAAAGGCACGCACTATGTTTTAAATGGTGCCAAAATGTGGATTTCCAACGCACCTATTGCAGATATTGCTGTGGTGTGGGCGAAGGATGACGACGGTGTGATTAGAGGAGTAATAGTGGAAAGAGGCATGGAAGGCTTTACTACTCCCGAAACACATAATAAATGGTCGTTAAGGGCAAGCTCTACGGGCGAACTTGTTTTTGATAATGTGCAGATTCCAAAAGAAAATATTTTGCCCAATGTCAAAGGATTGAAAGGACCCTTGTCCTGCCTCAATATGGCAAGATATGGTATTGCCTGGGGATCTGTTGGCCCGGCATTAGATTGCTATGATTCTGCTTTGCGGTATTCCAAACAACGTATCCAGTTTAATAAGCCCATTGCCGGTTTTCAGCTGACACAGAAAAAGCTGGCAGAGATGATTACTGAAATCACCAAAGCTCAATTGCTCTGCTGGAGATTGGGAATGCTTATGAATGAAAAACGTGCCACACCTGCCCAAATTTCTATGGCTAAGCGTAACAATGTGAATATGGCTTTGCAAATTGCAAGGGAAGCCCGACAGATTTTTGGCGGTATGGGAATTACGGGTGAATACCCTATTATGCGGCACATGATGAACCTGGAATCCGTTATCACCTATGAGGGTACGCATGATATACATCTCCTTATTACCGGTATGGATATAACAGGTATCTCGGCCTTTGAATAGTTTACTTTTAATATGGGAAGCACCGCATCAATAACAAAGATAGTTACATTATTTGGCATTTTACTTTGCTTCTTTAGCCGGTTGGGAGCCCAGTCAAATGAAGAGATTTTTAATAAGATGTTTGATGCTATTGACAATGTAAAAACATTGAAGTATAGCCTCTATTCTATCGAAAGGATCGATGACGCTTTTTCAACCGGTCATTGTTTTGTCAAGCTCAACGTTTCCCCATTTAAAGTATACTACAAAAGCATCGAAAAAGGAGTTGAAGTACTATTGGTAGACGGGGATGCTCTCATTAATCCCAATGGTTTTCCATATGTAACGCTGCATCTCAGCCCGACAGGAAAACTAATGCGCAAGGGCCAGCACCAAACTATGGCCCGGTTGGGATATACTTATTTTGGTGATATGCTTTCTCATTCTCTTGCAAAATTTCCCGATGCCTATAAAAATTATGTACATAGACTTGCTGATACAAGTTGGGACAATACTCCCTGCTATAAGGTAGAAATCAATTTTACACAATACACTAACGTGCCATACATAGTCACACAGAGCGGCCTGACAGCCTCAAAAATAGCCACTCAGAATTTTTTAAATGACTATGAGGTGCTGACCCTGAATAATATATCCTGGTATGAAGATGACCTTGAGATTGGACAAAAGCTTACTTTACCTGCTGCGTATGCAAAGCATGTAGTATTGCTGGTTTCTAAGGAAACCAATCTCCCTTTGGTTATAAGGGTATATGATGATAAGGGATTATATGAGATGTATCAATATACGAATCTGCATGTGAATCCTACCATTCCCGATGCTGAGTTTACCCAGGATTATCCGGGTTATCATTTTTAAATTTCCAACTAATCATTGCTGATTTGTTAATTTAGCTGCATGTTTCCGGCAGAAAAAGCTTTATCCGAGGCATTACACAAAAGGGAAGAGCAGGGTTTACTGCGTAATTTATCAGTCGCAGATAAGCAAATTGATTTTACCTCTAACGACTACCTGGGCTTTGCAAGGTCAGAGGAGTTATATAAAATGATAGAAGAAAAAACGGCAAAAAGTGGGATGAGAATAGGTTCCGGTGGGTCGCGGCTTTTATCAGGCAATTCCAAAGAAGTAGAAGAACTGGAACTATTTCTTGCAGAATTTCATAATGCACCTTCTGCACTTCTTTTTAATTCGGGGTATGATGCCAACACAGGACTTTTTTCTTCCATTGCAAAAAAGGATGATACCATTCTATATGATGAGCTGGTGCATGCCTCTATACACGATGGGATGAAGCTTTCCAAAGCAAATTGTTTTCCTTTCCGCCATAATGATTTGGTTCATTTGGAAGAACGATTAAAAAAATCAAACGGAAATATTTTTGTGGCTGTAGAGTCGGTTTACTCGATGGATGGAGACTGTGCCCCACTCAAAGAAATCGCCAGTTTGTGTAAACTATTTTCTGCAAATCTTATAGTAGATGAGGCACATGCAACAGGTGTATTTGGCAGGGGCCTGGTACAAAATAGAAAAATAGAAAAAGACGTGTTTGCCCGGGTTCATACGTTCGGTAAGGCCCTGGGATGCCATGGTGCAGTGGTATTGGGTTCTATAGCATTGAAAAAATACCTGGTTAATTATGCCCGTTCATTTATTTATACTACTGCTTTGCCGTTACATAGCCTGGTTAGCATTGAGTGCGCATACAAGTTTTTAGAAAGAAGCGAAGAGATTCAAAATAAATTGCACGAGAATATTTCTTATTTCCGCGAAAAAATAAAAAACAAGAATAACTATCAGTGGTTTGATAGTATATCTGCCATTCAAACTCTGATTGTGCAGGGTAATAATGAAGTAAGAAAACTAAGCGAAAAAATACAAGAGAAGGATATAGATGTGCGCCCTATTTTGAGCCCTACAGTACCTAAAGGAAAAGAACGTATACGCGTTTGTTTACATTCCTATAACACCCGGGAAGAAATAGATTTGCTATTGGACACGATAGAAAAACACCTGGAATGAGAAAAATATTTATAACGGGAATAGGAACGGGAGTAGGGAAAACTATTGTATCAGCTATTATCACAGAGGCATTGCAGGCAGATTATTGGAAACCTATACAAACAGGTTCAGCCGAAGGAAAAGATTCGGATGTGATAAGAAGTTTAGTCAGTAATAAGAAAACAATCATTCATCCTGAAGCATATACTCTTATTAAACCTGCATCTCCTTTTGCAGCCGCAGAAGAAGAGGGAATAAAAATTGAAGTAAAGAATATTGCAATCCCTCAAACGGATAATATACTTGTAATTGAAGGAGCTGGGGGGCTTATGGTTCCTATTAATGAGAATGAGCTGATGATTGATATGATGGAGAAATGGGATGCAGAAGTTATTTTGGTTTCCCAAAATTATTTGGGCAGCATTAACCACACCATGCTGTCGTGCATGGCCATTGCAGACAGGAAGCTGAATATGCTGGGAATTGTTTACAATGGAGAAGATGCCCTGATGGCAGAAAGGTCCATACTTTCCTTTTGTGATTTTCCTGTGATAGGAAGAATAAAACCGGAGAGCAATTTTACACCTGAAAAAGTTTTTACTTACGCAAAAAAGTTTTTACTATAAGGCACTGTTCTCTTTATAATTTTGCCCCATTTGTGATCAGTCACAGTTATTATTTTTCTTAAGGTCCCTCAGAAATTGAGTATCTGCTCAGTTGCCTGATGAGAGATACGTTTCAGAATAAAAGATAATTCCGGAGGTAGCACTGTCTGTTGAGGGAGGCAATGTATGTGACAATGTATCTTTATAATCTATAACTACTTTATGAATCAAACCTACGCTGGTAGCATATTGCTCAATATAATATTGATAATTATATAGTGAAGAGTCTTTTTGCTGGAGCACTGTTAGTGTAGAATCAAAATAGACATTTGTTATTACATAAGGAGTATGTAAAGCAGAGTACTTGTAATTCCATTCCCCTATATTATTTAAGGTATTGCCATTCCACATTTCATTTAAACTCATAGGGAATACAAGCTTTACATAGCTATTATTATTTTCCTGGCGAATACCCATATTGGAGAGCAAATTAGCAGTCCATGTTTTCTGTACAGCAGAAATATTATTCCAGGCTACGGAAGTATCCGTTCTTTTGTATCGCACAATGCGCAGGGTGGGCTGTCCATATTTATTGTTGTATACGGAATCTATTACCTCCTTTACCTGGTAGTTGAATGTATCGAACCGGGGAAAGGTATGTTTAGATGAATCGAACACAATAGAATCACATTGATAAATAACAAAATGTCCTTTCTTAACAGGGAAATAATCATATCCCATGTAAACTTGTGCAGGCTGTTCTTTCTTGCATGAAAAAAATAAAACACCACCCAGGGACAATAGAAGAACAGCATATGCTATTCTTTTTTTCATGCGATAGCTGCTTCAATAATTCCTCCACCCAGCAAATCATCGCCCTCATAAAATACGGCTGACTGCCCGGGAGTAATGGCATTTACCTTCTTATGGAAGAAGGCTTTTATCTTATCATTTTCCACTTTTAGGGTTGCCTTTGCACCAGGGTCCTTGTAGCGTATTTTCGTATGAGCTTCTATTTCATTTGGCAATGCATCATACTTAATAAGATTATACCGTCCAACGGTCATCGTTTCTTTTTGTAGGTCTTCTTTTGCACCCAGTGTTACTTTGTTGGCAGCAACATCTATATCGGTCACGTACATGGGCTCGCCTAAGGCAATATCAAGCCCTTTTCGTTGGCCAATGGTATAAAATGGGTAGCCATGATGTTTTCCGGCGGGTGTACCATCTGTCAGTACATAGTCACCATTATCCACTTTTTCTGCCAGGCCATTTATCTTTCTTTTTAAAAAGGAACGGTAATCATTATCGGGAATAAAGCATATTTCGTAGCTCTCGCCTTTTTTGGCAAGTTCATTAAATCCGCGTTCATCTGCCAGTTGGCGAATTTCAGGTTTTCGGAACCCGCCCAATGGGAAAATAGTTCTTTTAAGGCTGTCTTGTTTAAGTCCCCAAAGCACATAGCTTTGGTCCTTCCAGTCATCCAATCCTTTGGAGATAATATACCTGCCATTTTCTTCCCTCACCTTGGCATAATGCCCGGTGGCAATAAATTCACAGTCCATCATGTCGGCACGCCTAAGCAAGGCGTCCCACTTAATATGGGTATTGCACAGCACACAGGGATTAGGTGTGCGGCCTGCCATATATTCATCTACAAAGTTGTCGATGATACGGTCTCCAAATTCGGTTCTTAGGTCGAGGATATAATGAGGGAAACCAAACTTGACAGCCAATTGGCGGGCATCATTGATAGAGTCGAGGCTGCAACAGCCTGTTTCCTTTTTACTGCCACCTGAGGAGGCATAGTCCCAGGTTTTCATAGTGATGCCTATTACCTCATAGCCCTCTTCATGCAATAGCATAGCTGCCACGGAGCTATCTACTCCGCCACTCATAGCCACTAAAACACGCCCTTTTTTACTCATTTCAAAATACAGGGCTGCAAAGGTACTACATTTTGTACTAAGGGATATATATTATATACCGATAAAGATCTTCCGACAATGGGAAGTGCATTATTTCTCTATCACCAATTTTCCGGCTCCGAGCAAATTATTGTTTTCGTCGAGAATTCTATACAGATATATTCCACTTGTGGAAGCTGGCAGGTTAATGAAATTGTTACCTTGAACTTGTTCCAGGTTCTCGGCAAACACTTTTTCCCCCAGTATATTGTATACTTCAATAACAGGATGTAATGCCGAAACAAGTTCAGCATGACTTAATGATACTACGAAACTACCACTATTAGGATTAGGATAAATATTTATTTCGCCCGAGGCAGAAGTGATTTTTTCTACTCCGGCGGCAATAGTGCTGACTTTACGAATTACATTATTATCCCCATCAGCAATAAATAAGTCGCCGGCATTGTCAAGCGAAAGCCCCAACGGTGTCGATAATTCTGCAGCGGTAGCAGGGGCCCCATCTCCGCTATATCCAGATCCTTCAGTATTATTTCCGGCAACGGTGCTTATAGTTCCTGAAGTATTGACCTTACGGACGACACTATTTGCCAAATCAGATATAAATACATTACCAATTGCATCCACCACTATGCCGGAAGGATAATAAAGCTGCGCAGATGTTGCAGATCCCCCGTCTCCACTGTATCCAAAACCCTTGGAATGATTTCCGGCAACCGTGGTAATAGTACCATTTGACACCTCACGCACCAGGTTATTATTATAATCGGTTATGTACATGTTACCTGAATGGCTAAAGGTAACACTTACGGGCAGATTTAATTCGGCTGCGGTGGCAGGCCCTCCATCACCAAAATAGCCACTCTTACTATTTCCTACAACTGTACTGATGTCCCCGCTGACACTATTAACCTCCCGTATAACATTATTGCCATGGTCGGCTATGTATACATTGCCGGCAACATCAAAAGCTACATCGGTAGGATTGTTCAATTCAGCAGAAATTGCAGCCCCGCCATCGCCGCTGTATCCTATAACATGATTCCCCGCAAAAGTGCTTATAGTTCCGGAAGTATTAACTTTCCGGATAACATTGTTATAGGTATCGGCTATATATATATTTCCCGAAGCATCTAATACTATGCCTTGGGGGCCATTTAATTCGGCAGATGTAGCAGGTCCCCCATTGCCACTATAGCCTCCTCCGAAAGCATGGTTCCCCGCAATAGTATTAATATCTCCGGTAGAGTGGTTAACTACCCGAATAACATTATTACTTGCGTCAGCAATGTACATATTACCGGAAGGATCTATTGTTGCAAGGCAAGGACTATAAAGCCCGGCAGCTGTGGCAGGCCCACCATCGCCGCTGAATCCGAACCCAAAAGCAACTTCTCCGACTACTGTATAAATATTTTGTGCATTCAATAGGCTGAATACCGAAGCGCCAACTACAAATAATGAAGTACATAAATGCTTTTTCATTTTGATAGATAATATTGAAATTCAAATATATAAAACTTTTGAGCAACAAAAGCAAATCTTTACCTTTGGAGTCTTGAAGTAATTAATGGTTTAACAGGATTTCAGTGGGCAAAAAAATACTTATTTCAATTGTTGGCCCTACGGCTGTCGGAAAAACAGCCCTGTCCATACGATTGGCTCAAAAACTGCAAACTGAAATTATTTCGGCAGATTCGAGACAGTTTTACCGGGAAATGGAAATAGGGACAGCCAAACCCGGTGCAGAAGAACTCCAAGAAGTAACCCATCACTTTATTAATTCTCTCTCTATTTATGATGAGTATTCAGTTGGTGATTATGAAAAAGATGCCCTTCAATGTCTTGAAGGTTTATTCAGGAAACATGAGAAAATAATAATGGTTGGCGGGTCGGGTTTATTTGTAAACGCCGTGTGCGAAGGGTTAGATACTTTGCCAACAGGAGATAAGCGGATACGTGAACATTATGAAAAGTTATTTAAAGAAAAAGGATTAGAACCTTTACAAATAGAGCTAAAGGAAAAAGACAAGGCCTATTTTGAAGTGGTGGATAAACAAAATCCACGGAGACTTATCAGGGCTTTGGAAGTAATAAACCTGACGGGAAAACCATATTCCTTTTTCAGGAAAAGAAAACCGGCAAAACGCAGTTTTGAGATTATTAAAATCGGGTTAATGCTTGATAAAGAAATAATACGCCAACGCATAGACCGGCGAGTAGATGAGATGCTTGCCTCAGGGTGGTTAGAAGAATGCAGGAAACTATATCCTTACCGTAATTTAAATGTACTAAAAACAGTGGGCTACAGAGAACTATTTACCTTTATAGATGGGGAAACAGATTGGGAAACTACTGTAAGTAATATTAAAACCAATACCTGGCATTATGCCAAGCGGCAGCTTACGTGGTTCAGAAAAGATAAGGAAATAAAATGGTTTTCGCCTGTAGAAGAGAAACAGATTTTAGATTATATCCTCTCAAAAATATAACAGATGAAACCTGAATTTTTTCCTGCTGAACTCCAATGTAGGCATAGGAACTTTTATAAAAGAAACGGCACCAAAAGCCGCTTTTAATGCACTTGATTTAGTTGGAATATTCGTCAGGTTTATATCGAGTGAACAGAAGTATTTACGGTAACGATCAAAGGTTAACTCGCTTCCATCGTCATTATACATAGGAGGATTGGTAACGGCGCCAATCATACCTCCGGCTCCATAGCCAAAATCCAAACATGCCCAGCCGGGAATTTTAGTACCTTTGGGAAGAAAAGATGCAATAGCAATAGCAGCCCAATAGGTTTGTCCGTTGTAATCTTTAATACTTTGCTGCATAGTATTGTATCCTAATTCGTCGGGACGGTATTGGCTATATTCGGTAGGATGAAAAGATATTTTAAAAGTTACGCGCTGTTCACCCCATCCTGTTTGTTGCGATAAAAACAGCGTTGCACCTGTGGTGTTTGCAATCATATCGCCGGGCGAGAAACCCCACTCACTTGAAAAACCGTCAAATATTTCAATATTGGTTTGAAAAGCCATGCCGAGACTTGTACCATAAACAGCAGCAGGCAGTGGCTTGACTCCACACCATTCATACATAGAAGCTGCCAGGCGGCTTATAGTGTATGCAGTAAGCATGTGTCCCAGCTTATCCATTTGCTGCCATTCTTTATCATCATTAAAAAAATGAAATGAAGAACGCGGATAATTTTTATACCATAATACATTTAAGCCTACCATGGAAATAGTATAAAAAGCACCTTCTCCAACAAGAAGCGGAACCAAACGGCTATCATTTATAGTAGGAGAAGGGGTAAAGAAATCAGTGCCACTTTGAGCGGCACAATTATCTGAAAATAAGAATATTATTATCAAAATGTGAAAAAATCTCAAAAAAACCATTCCTCGTGTAAAATATTTTATACTTTTGCCGTCCATTAACCAATTAAAAATCATTTTAAAATGAAAAAGTTATCAATTGCCGCTGCTATTCTGTTTGCTTTCGCAACAGTTAGTTTTGCTCAAACTTCTACCAGCACTGCCACACAAAAATCTTCTACTACGACTACCACTACGAAGTCGTCTGACAAAAAGATGGACAAAAAAGCTTCTACTTCCAAGAAAGGTACGAAGAAAGCTGACGGTACTACCAAAGCTGCTAGCACCACTACCACCGGCGGAACAACAACCAAGTAATTGGTTCGATTGTATTAAAAAAAGTCCTGCCAATTGGCGGGACTTTTTTATTTCCGGCCCTCTCATTTGAATGTGTGTAATAATTCTATCCATACCCCTGCTCCTCCAAAATCATTGGGCAATATAATGCCCTGCAAATGATTTATCGTTAATTTAATTTTTGTGTTATTCATCTGCTTTGAAATGCCTAAAGATGCATTATAAGTAGCATATCCTCCATAGCCCACCTGTAAATCCCCGGCCCAGTTATGGGAAAAGGTTTTATCGCCTTGTACATAGTAATACCCGGTTGCATTAGCGTTAAAGATATACCAACCTCCTATTTCCAGGTGCATTTTACCCATATCGGTATTGGTATTTATACTTAATGTAGCGGGAATACTTGTATAAAATGATTTCCTGGCAAGCGGCAGATATTTATTTTGCAAACTGTCTTTGCTTAGATTATTAATAGCTGCATTTTGCAAATCATTCAGGCTATTAATAGTAAAGCCATTATAAGTGTATGTAGTGTCTTTATTATATGAGAGGGAATGGGAATTCCATTTAATAAAACCAA
>JABDAL010000002.1:1019-77597 GCA_013289165.1 Bacteroidota bacterium | reverse complement strand
CTATCTTGAACGTTTCAGCGCTTCCCAGCGGATTGTATATTATTTCTCTTTTAAATGGGAATACATCTATCGGTACAGGAAAGATAGTTGTGTTCAGGCAATAAAAATAGTGTAACGGTCAAAGGTGTACGGCTTGTGTTTTGGTTGATTCGGTATGCTATTTTTTGCTCTGTGGCTCTCTGTATCTTCTCTGTGTGGAATTTTTCACACAGAGAAATACAGAGTTATATCAGGGGGTAATATTTTTCCTTCAGTATGCTAAAGTGATGAATCGTGTGCCCGGTTATAGTAAATCCAATAGCAAGAACCGAAATATCGCCGCTAGGTATTTTCCCTTCGCGCATTAGCATTTCATCAGTAAAGCTTTTAAAAAGCCTTACAGTAGATTCCCTGACTGTACAAAACTCATTGAGTAAGTCATCTAAGCTTCGTTTAGATGCTTCTGCAGTTACAGCATAGTCATTTTCTTCAAAGCCAGGTAAAAGAGTTTTATCATTTCTTGCGTACCGCATAGCCCGGTATGAAAATACTCTTTCGGTATCAATAAGATGTTGTATAATATCCCGTACCGTCCACTTGCCGGGAGCATATACCTTATCACCTACCTGTAAGAGTTTATCTCTTTCGGATAGAATAAATTTCTTTCCATACTTTTCTAATGCTTCCAGTACTTCAATATCGTCAACCTCCTGAATGTAAGTTGATGGAGTAGCGGGCATGGTTTTTATGTCGGAACGTTTCATGGGTAAATGAGTTAGAACTAAGAGCGAATATAATTTAAAATTGGAGAATTAAATTTTGGGTAGTATCTACAAAATGAAGAGTAGATTTATATCCACCCCAGCACCAGGTTCGGGAATAATCCCAGTAGGAGTGTAAGAACAGTAGTAATAATAAGCACTGTTCTATGCAGTGGGCCAACTTGTATAGGTACTAGTTGTTGTTCGGGTTTAAAGTACATGGCAATAATCACCCGGAAGTAGTAGTAGATACCAATCAATGCAGCTATTACTGCTAGTAGCACTAATAATGTGTTACCATGATTTATGGCAGTGAGGAAAACATAATATTTTGCAAAGAAACCTGCTGTGGGTGGGATACCTGCAAGCGACAGCATGGCAACCGTCATAGCAAAAGCGAGTAGTGGGTTAGCTTTCGACATCCCTTCAAAGGCTGAAATATCCTTGCTGCCTTTGTACCTTGATACAATAAACAGAATAGTAAATGCAGTGATACTGGAAATAGAATAGGTGAGTGTATAGTAAAATATAGCTGAAGCCGATGTTGCGCTCATAGATACTATAGCAATAGCAATATATCCTGCATGTGCCACGCTGGAATAAGCAAGCAGGCGTTTCAGGCTCTTTTGGCGAACAGCACTAACATTACCAATAAACAGTGTCAGCACAACCATCCACCACAATATGTCCGACCAATTTCCTGCTGCAGTAAAGCAGGTGGAAAATAAGCGGAAAAAGGCAGCAAAAGCAGCGGTCTTTACGACTGTTGCCATATAGGTAGTTACAGTTGTAGGTGCACCCTCGTACACGTCCGGCGCCCAAAAGTGAAAGGGAGCGAGAGATGATTTGAAACTTAGGCCTACCAATAACAACAGGATACCTGCCAATACCAATCCTTTTTCATTAGTAGTGGTCAATTGGGTGTGTATAGTAGCTAAATCAAATGAGCCGGTAACTCCATAAATGAGTGTAATCCCGAACAGAAGGAACCCTGTGGCAAAGGAACCCATCAGGAAATACTTGAATCCTGATTCGTTCGACATTACATTACTCTTATCGCTTGCTGCAAGTACATATACCGATACCGAAAGTATTTCTATTCCTAAAAAGAGCATGGTAAGGTTCGAAAATGAAACCATCACTACAGCGCCTACCAGTGAGAAAAGGATAAGTGAAAAATGGTCGGTAACACTCGTCTCCTGTAGGAAATAATTTTTTGCCATCATAAACCACAGGAAGGCTATAACCAAAATACTGCATGAAAAAATGACGGCATAATTGTCGAAATTCATCATCCCGAAAAATACATGTGGATGATTATACTGGTTAGCGGTAAAAATAAACGCAGCAGCAAGCCCCAGCAATATCAATGGGAAAAGCCCTTTCCTGAACCGGAATATTTCGGCGAAGAGTGCAATCACTCCAAGTGCAGAAAGTATAAGTAGCGTATTCATGCGTTCGTTTCGTTCAAGGCTTTATATTCCACTTAAGAGTTTCATAATGGCAGGTTCACTAACCTTCAAAAACAGGTTAGGCCAAACACCAATTAAAATCACCATAATAACAATAGGTATAAGCACCGTTTTTTCCGTCATAGTGAGGTCAGTAAAATTATCCGTTTCTACAGATGTTTCGCCCAGCATGGAATTTTGATAGGTACGGAGCATATATACCGCTCCAATTATAATAGTGAACCCCGCAACTGCACCCGCTATGTTATTAAATTTAAATACTCCGCTGATGAGTAAAAACTCCCCGGGGAAACCGTCGGTTAATGGAAGTGCAATAGCACCCAGCATGATAATAGCAAAAACAGTTGCCAAATAAGGTGCTTTTAAACGTATGCCGCCCAGCGATGGAATATTTCTCGTTCCGGTGCGTGATTGGATAATATCAATTATAAAGAACAAGCCCACCACATTAATACCATGGCTCAGCATTTGTATAATGCCGCCCTGTAGCCCCTGCCCGTTGAATGCAAAAATACCGGCAGCTATCAGGCCAACGTGTGCAATAGAAGAATAGGCAAACAAGCGCTTCATATCTTTTTGAGTGAAGGCAATAATTCCGGCGTAGATAATTCCTGCAACAGCGAGCCATAACATACATTCCGCATTTTGTGCCAATCCCTGCGGAAGCATGGGTATCATCCAGCGGATTAATCCGTAAATACCCATTTTCAGCATAATGCCCGAAAGCATCATGGTGCCCTGTGTGGGTGCGTCGGTATAAGTATCGGGTTGCCATGTGTGCAGAGGAAACACAGGCATCTTAATACCAAAGGCAAGGAAGAAAAACCAAAATAAAATACTTTGTGCATGTGGGTCAAGCGACTTACCTGCTGCATATAAAGCTGATATATCGAAGGAGTGTTGTGCTGGTGTATGCAAATACAAATAAATCAATGCTACCAGCATAAACAAGCTGCCGGCAATGGTATAAATAAAGAATTTAAGGGTAATTTTTACACGGTCTTTTCCGCCCCAAAGCAGGCAGATAAAGTATATCGGGATGAGTGCAATTTCCCAGAAAATATAGAATAAGAAACCATCCATCGAAACAAAAACTCCAATGAGTGCCATTTCCATAAACAGAATCAAAGAATAAAAAGCACGGGGACGTGGCTCACTTTTCCTGACAGAGAAAATAATCAATGGGGTTAAGAAAGTGGTGAGCATTACCAGTAAAATGGAAATGCCGTCAATTCCTACTTTAAAATGAATCCCGAGCGATTGTACCCACGAATAATCTGCTACATATTGGTACTCGGCACTTATAGGAAAAGTTAGAAATAAGTAAAGTGAGTATGCAAATACTATAAGGGAAGAAATGAATGCAAAACGGTTTCCATAACGTATGGGGACAAACAGGCCCATTACGGCAAATGCAAACAGAATCAAAAGCAACGCAATTGTTTCCATTCTACATCAGCTTAAAAAAGAGTATACATGCAATACCAATAACCATCGCTAAAAGGTAAAAATCTACATTGCCGGTCTGCACAAAGCGCATGAGGTCGCTAACCGCTTCGGTAGCTTTGCCGGAGAGGTTGACAATACCATCAATTAATTTATTGTCTACAATATTTTTAAAGAATTCGGATAGCTTATCAAGAGGTTTTGTAATAAGTGCAGTATAGATTTCATCAATATAATACTTGTGGTAAGACAGGTTTTGAAGCGCAGGAAGCCTGGCTCCTTCTGCTGCCGGAACCCGTTTGCGGGAAATATATAAATACCATGCCAGCAAAATAGACGCGAGAACCACTGCCACTGTAATACCCATTAAAGCAACTTCCGAAACGGAAGACGAACCTTCAAGAAGCATCATTTTGTCCTGTGCAGGTTTAAATACCGGGTCAAGGAAATGGCTGATTTGCGAACTTCCACCTAATGATTCCGGCACTCCCACAAACCCTCCGATAGTGGAAAGTATGGCTAAAATAATTAAGGGAATAGTCATCACCTTAGGCGATTCATGGGCATGGACTTTGTGTTCATTACCCCTGTATGTGCCATAAAATGTGAGGAACAATAAGCGGAACATGTAAAAAGCAGTCATCATGGAGCCTATCACACCCAGCACCCAAAAAAGTTTATTCGATGTAAAGGCATGAGCCAGTATTTCATCTTTGGAAAAGAAGCCGGAGAATGGTGGTATACCTGCAATGGCAAAGGTCGCCACCAGGAAGGTGAGGAATGTTATAGGTAATTTCTTTCTCAATCCTCCCATATTGCGGATATCCTGTTCGCCTGCTAATCCATGAATCACACTGCCGGCACCCAGGAATAGCAATGCCTTGAAGAAAGCATGTGTCATAACATGAAATACTGAAGCAGAGAATGCCCCGACTCCAAGCCCTAAAAACATATAGCCCAACTGGCTCACGGTGGAATATGCCAATACTTTCTTTATGTCATTTTGGGTGAGCGCTATGCTTGCAGCAAATACGGCAGTAACAACCCCTATTAAGGCAACTACGAACATTGAAACAGGCGCAAGGGCATATAAAATACCCGAACGTGCAACCATATAGATGCCTGCTGTAACCATGGTGGCTGCGTGAATAAGGGCAGACACAGGAGTTGGTCCTGCCATGGCATCGGGCAGCCAGGTGTAAAGCGGTATTTGTGCGCTTTTACCAATTGCTCCCACAAAAAGCAATAAGGTAATGGCTGTAATCATCCCGTCGCCGCTCATAAATCCCTGTGCCTTGGGGAATATGATATGATAATCGGAACTGCCGAAGGTGATGAACAATAAAATAATTCCTAATAAGAACCCTAAGTCACCGATGCGGTTCATCACAAATGCTTTCTTGGCGGCATCGTTGTACGATTTGTTTTTAAACCAAAACCCGATGAGCAGGTAGGAGCACAGCCCCACACCTTCCCAGCCCACAAACATCAGCAGGTAACTGGAGGCGAGCACCAGTATCAGCATAAAGAACACGAAAAGATTCAGGTAGGCAAAGAAAATATTGTGCTTTTCATCGTCGTGCATATATCCGACAGAATAAACATGTATCAGGAACCCCACACCTGTTATTATCATCAGGAAAATAGAGGAGAGCGGGTCAAGCAGGAAAGTAAATGAAGCGGAAAAGCTCCCTACACTTATCCAGGGCGCTAGTTGAACTTCGTTCGACTGGCCGGATATATTCATAAATACCCCAAGCGACAAGCAGAACGAGATAAGCAGCATTCCGCAAGCCAGGATAGCAGCTACATTTTTAGGCAGCTTTGTATTCATCAAGCCGATAATGACGAACCCTGCTAATGGAAAAAATGGAATTAATGCTGCGTATTGATTCATCCTTTATCCTTTCAACCTGTTTAATACATCTATATCTGTTGACTTGGTATTCCTGTAAACTACAATCAAAATAGCAAGCCCCACTGCAATTTCGGCAGCCGCCACAGCCATAGTAAAGAACACAAATACCTGCCCTGCCGCATCATTATGGTAGGCAGAAAATGCTACCAATAACAGGTTTACAGCATTCAGCATAAGTTCGATAGACATAAATATAATAATGGCATTCCGGCGGAACAATACTCCCATAATACCAATGCAGAACAAGATACTGCTAAGGAGTATATACCAGTCTAATGGAATTGCTTTAAGGTCTGTCATGGTTTACTTAATATCTTTTTTTCCTAACATTACTGCTCCTACCATAGCTGCCAAAAATAATATGGCTGATACTTCGAAGGGCAATAAAAAGTCATTGAAAAGTACTGTGCCTAAATTTTCTATTAATCCTGTGTTATGGCTAAAAGGCTGTATGGACATATTGCTTGCGCCTTTCAGGGAGCCCACTAATACCACCATTAATAAGCCTGCAGCAACTACTGCAATCAATTTTCGCAACATGCTTTTATGGGGCTCTGTTTCTTTGTTCAGGTTAAGCAACATCACCACAAAAAGGAAAAGAACCATAATGGCTCCGGCATAAACAATAATGTTAACTATTGCAAGAAACTGGGCATTTAGGAGAACGTATTCCCCGGCTATCGCAAAAAAAGTAAGTACCAGGTATAATATACTGTGAATAGGATTTTTAGTAAACACAACCATTAACGCAGACAAAACAGCCAATACTCCCAACACAATAAATAAATATACCGTCATTACTTCAGCGATTTAGTATATAGTTTATTGTGGGCGTATCCGGGATGGGTTTTGAACTCCCTTGTCTCCGTTGTTTCCCGTTTTGATACGTCAATCCTTTTGTCTTTATCCATAGGCTCTACCAGCTTATCTTTCCCATAAATAAAATTGTTACGGACATAGTCAGTGTCCACCATTCTGTCGGTAAGGAAAATAGCCTCTTTGGGGCAGGCTTCTTCGCACAGCCCGCAAAAGATGCAGCGCAACATATTTATTTCGTAAACAGAGGCATATTTTTCTTCACGGTATAAATTTTCTTCGCCCGGTTTTCTTTCGGCTGCCACCATAGTTATAGCTTCCGCCGGGCATGCTACTGCACACAATCCGCAGGCGGTGCAGCGCTCTGCTCCATTCTCATCGCGTTTCAATACATGTTGTCCCCGGAAAACTGGGGCAAATTCACGTTTCTCTTCGGGATATGATATGGTAACTTTTTTCTTGAAGAAATGGTTCAGGGTAATTCTCAATCCACCCAAAATAGCAGGGATGTAGAGGCGCTCAACAAAGGTCATCTTTTTGTTGACTGCTACTTTACTTCGGGTGGTGAGCGCTTGCATACTAATTTACTTATGTAATAATAAGATGAAAAATCCGGTAATAGCCACATTAAATATGGACAAAGGTATGAGTATTTTCCAGCCTAAATTCATCAACTGGTCGAACCGGAAACGGGGAACTGTCCAGCGAACCCACATAAAGAAGAATATGAAGAAAAATATCTTGGCAAAAAGAAATACAATTCCCAAAATGGCTGCAAGATTTGGCGAAAGCCCCAGCCTGCCAATGAATGGCATATTATATCCTCCAAAATAAAGGGTAGACATAATAGCTGATGAAATGAACATATTAATATACTCGGCAAAAAGATAAAATCCAAGTTTCATACTGCTATATTCTGTATGGTAGCCACCAATTAATTCTGAATCACTTTCAGGAAGGTCGAAAGGAGTGCGGTTGGTTTCTGCAAAAGCGCAAATCAGGAAAATCAGGAAGCCAAGCGGCTGGTAAAATACATTCCAGTGCCAGCCTGTTTGCTGGGCTGCAATGCCTTTCAGGCTAAGGGTTCCTGTTGTCATCACTAGGGCAATAATGGCAAGCCCCATAGCTATTTCGTAGCTAATCATCTGCGAAGATGCTCTCAATGCACCTAACAAAGAGTATTTATTGTTAGATGCCCATCCGCCTATCATGATTCCATATACCCCTATGGAAGTTATAGCCATTACATATAGTATACCTATATTAATATCGGTAACCTGCAGAGCAAACTCATGTCCCCCAATATGCAACGATGTCCCCCAGGGAACAACCGCCCCGGTAATGCAAGAGGTAAACATAGCAATACTTGGCCCCAGTATAAACAAGAACTTATTGGAGACTTGTGGAATAATTTCTTCCTTCATAAACATTTTAACTCCATCGGCAACCGGTTGCAGTATACCAAATGGTCCGGCACGGTTAGGTCCGAGCCTGTCCTGCATAAAAGCAGCAACTTTGCGCTCAGCATAGGTGGAGTACATAGCAATGAACAGTGATATAAGAAACACTACTACTACCAGGACTACCTTATATATTATGAACAGCGAAATCGACACGAGCTTTTCTTACTTTATAACTTTTTACTTTTAAACTTTATGGCCTCAACTTCGGTTCAGGTTTATCTATCATTTTATGGTCGGTGAATTTGCCCAGTTTAAGCTGTTCCAGCTTTTCATAATGATTTTGGGAAATTACCGATTGGCGCTCAATATGGGTAGGCTTTTCCACAACCCAGTCTTCCAGCTTCTTTTTTTCGAAACGACATTCATTGCATATCCACTCAATGGCTTCATTGTTTTGGTCCATACGAGCAGATACTCTTAATACTTCCTGGTCCTTCATCCACAGTACCACTTTACCACAGCATTTTTTGCAATCGCGGTGGGCATCCATGGGCTTGGTATACCATACTCGGCTCTTAAAGCGGAAAGTTTTATCAGTAAGCGCACCGACAGGGCATACGTCTATCATATTGCCCGAAAAGTCATTATCAATAGCGTTATGGATATAGGTGCTTATTTCTGCCACATCTCCGCGGTTCATAACACCATGTACCCTTTTATCAGTAAGCTGCTCAGCTACTTTAACGCAACGGTAACAAAGTATGCAGCGGTTCATGTGCAGCTTTATTTTGTCACCTATGTCTTCCATTTCAAAAGTGCGGCGCTTGTATTCATAGCGGGTTTTTTCCAGCCCGTGTTCATAGCCTAAGTCCTGTAATTTACATTCCCCTGCCTGGTCGCAGATAGGGCAATCGAGCGGGTGGTTAATCAAAAGGAATTCTACCACTCCACGGCGGGCTTCCATCACTTCAGGTGAGGTAATATTTTGAACCACCATTCCATCCTGAACTGTAGTAGAACAGGAAACCATCAGTTTGGGCATAGGACGGGGGTCTTTAGCAGAACCCTGCACTACTTTTACTAAACAGGTACGGCAATAGCCCCCGGTAGTTTTAAGCTTGCTGTAATAGCACATGGCAGGGGGGACAATTTTACCGCCTATCATGCGGGCAGCATTCAGAATAGTTGTGCCCTCAGGCACTTCTATTTCTATTCCGTCTATCGTTACTTTTGGCATTGTCTCAGTTTGGACGGCGCAAAGTTATTCTTTTTTAGAAACGTAAAACGGGGATAAATTTCATAAGTATAAAGCATGAAAATTTTGTGAGATAAGCTTCGTATTGTTTAAATGTTACTTTTGCTTTTTATAACCCCGTAAACTTTAAACTTATCATGTCACTTTGGAGAAAAAAATCCATTACTAAATTATTGGCTGATGCCGATAGTTCCGAGCACGGATTAAAAAAGACATTGTCTGCCCCCTCGTTGGTGGCATTAGGTATAGGAGCCATTATTGGTGCAGGCCTCTTTGTAAGGACTGCAGGAGCCGCAGGAGGCTTTGCGGGTAATGCCGTTACACTATCTTTCATTATTGCTGCCATTGGTTGTCTTTTTGCAGGCTTATGTTATGCAGAGTTTGCCTCTATGATTCCTATTGCGGGCAGTGCGTATACCTATGCATATACCACTATGGGTGAGCTGATAGCATGGATTATAGGATGGGCCTTGGTGTTGGAATATGCACTAGGCGCTGCTACAGTATCAATTGCATGGAGCGAATACCTGAATAATTTGCTGGGCGGTTCAATTCCTTATCAATGGTGTCACTCTCCGTTTGAAAGCATTACACTGGCTAACCATGAAACTGTACACGGGCTTATTAACCTGCCTGCCCTGTTTATCCTGCTGGTATTGTCGCTTCTTCTTATCAAAGGAACACAAGAGAGTGCAACAGTCAACGCTATTATCGTATTTGTAAAAGTAGGCATTGTGCTGCTTTTTATCGGTGTGGGCTGGCATTTTATGAATCCTGCCAATCATACTCCGTATTTAATTCCTGCCGATAAACCGGATTTAGATTTGCCAAACGGTTCAACATACCATTACAGCGACTCGTGGCAACATGGCTGGTTAGGGGTGTTACGTGGTGCAGCCGTAGTTTTTTTTGCATTCATTGGATTCGATGCCGTGTCTACTGCAGCACAGGAAACCAAAAATCCAAAGCGCGATATGCCCATAGGTATATTAGGTTCATTGGCAATTTGTACCGTGTTATATATTTTATTCTCACATGTACTTACAGGAGTGGCCCCCTACACCGATTTTATGAAAGCCGGGAAAGAAGCATCTATATCCTATGCTATTCAAACCTATATGCATGATTTTGGATGGTTGGCAACATTAATCTCTGTGGCTATTCTTGCCGGCTTTTCGTCGGTAATACTGGTTATGTTGTTAGGCCAGTCAAGGGTATTCTACTCCATGTCGAATGACGGGTTATTACCTAAAGCATTTTCAGATTTACATCCTAAGTTTCGGACTCCTTACAAGTCAAATCTCATACTGTTTCTATTCGTGGGGTTGTTTGCTGCTTTTATTCCCGGAAGTGTGGCAGGAGATTTAACTTCTATTGGTACGCTGTTGGCATTTGTGCTGGTTTGTATTGGCATAATAATTCTACGCAAAAGTGACCCGGATCGTCCACGTCCGTTTAGGGCACCCCTTGTTCCTTTGTTTCCCATTTTGGGAATACTGGTTTGCGGTGCCATGATTTTTTCATTGGGTATGAGCACCCTGTTAACTGCCTTTGGTTGGATGGTTTTAGGATTGTTTATTTATTTTCTATATAGCCGCACACATAGCAAGCTCCATACATCCCACCTGGACGAACTTCCTCCACCCAAAGAAAATATATAGTTCCTATAATTTTCTACCTTTGCCCACAGATAGGAACCTATAACAGAGATGTTTCTCTATAATCGCGTTAACAAAAAAGAGCTTAGAAAAAAAGTAGCAGCCGAACCTTTCCGGAGGATAACGTTGTCATTCTACCGTTATGTCCATATTGAAGACCCTGTAAAACTGCGTGATGAACTATATGCCTATTGGGATGGCCTGAAAGTATACGGAAGAATTTACCTGGCACACGAAGGAATAAATGCACAGTTGAGCGTGCCGGAACATTTTGTAACGGACTTTATTGAGCATTTATATAAGAATCCGCTGTTTAGGGATGTGCCCGTTAAACAGGCTATAGAAGATGACAGCAAATCATTTTTTGCTCTTAAAATGAAGGTGAAGCCTAAAATTGTTGCCGATGGATTGAAAGAAAATTCCTATGACTTGAGTAATACAGGTACAAGGCTCGATGCAATTACTTTTCATAATAAAATAGATGAGCCCGCTAGTATTTTGGTGGATATGCGGAACAAGTACGAAAGTGAAGTAGGGCATTTTGAAAATGCTATTTGCCCCGATGTAAGGACCTTTAAGGAATCGTTACCCAAAGTGTTAAAACAGTTAGAGGATAAAAAGGACAAGGATATTATGCTCTACTGTACGGGTGGCATACGTTGCGAAAAAGCAAGCGTATATTTCAGGCATCATGGGTTCAGGAATGTTTACCAGCTCGACGGAGGTATCATTCAATATGCGCGGGAAATAAATAGGGTGGGATTGAAATCAAAGTTTATTGGAAAGAATTTTGTATTTGATGAGCGTATGAGCGAGCGTATAACACCGGATGTACTGGGGAAATGTTACAGTTGCAAAAATCCCAGCGACAGGCAGGTGAATTGTGCCCTTGAATCGTGCCACACACTTATCATCCAGTGTGAAAAATGTGCTTCGGAAATGAAAAGCTTTTGTAGTGAAAAATGTTATAATGAATATATAAAATCAGCGGTTGAAGCCTGCTGAAGTGAAGTAGAAAATAAATTTAATACTGGGGAGTTATATGTAACTGCATAAACAGGCTAAGGCAGTTTGCTCCCGGTTTGCAACACGGAAATATATTGATGGAAAAAAGATGGAACAATAAAGAACAGGCTCCTTTGGATAAAGTAAAGCATTTATCGGAGGCTATTAAGGTGAATGATATAATTGCCAATTTGCTTATACAACGGGGTATTGAAGACTATAACCAGGCAAAGGAATTTTTCCGTCCTTCGCTCGATTCCCTCCACAATCCTGTTCTGATGAAGGACATGGAAAAAGCGGTTAAAAGAATTATAGATGCTACACAGAAAAGGGAGAAGATTTTAGTTTATGGAGATTACGATGTAGATGGCACTACGGCTGTTGCACTTATGTTTACTTTTTTGCGCTGGCTTGGTTTAAGGTGTGAGTACTATATTCCTGACCGCTATATAGAGGGCTATGGAGTTTCTTTTAAAGGAGTGGATTATGCAGCCGATAATGGATTTGGCCTTATCATATCGTTGGATTGTGGCATAAAGGCTACCGATAAGGTGGAACATGCCAAAAAGAAAGGAATAGATTTCATTATTTGCGACCATCACGAGCCTGATGAGCAGATACCGGATGCTATAGCTATTTTAAATCCGAAGCAAAAAGATTGTAACTATCCTTATAAAGAACTTTCAGGTTGCGGTATTGGCTTTAAGTTTGTTCAGGCAATAGCGCAGAAGTATGAAATCCCATTTTCAACTATTGAACAATATCTCGACCTTGTCGCTCTCAGCATTGCTGCCGATATTGTTCCTATTACAGGCGAAAACCGCATACTGGCGTATTACGGACTTAAAAGAATAAATAGTTTTCCGCGTGAAGGATTTAAAGCCATTATGGAACTGGCTCAATTGAAAAGAGAAGTCAATGTGTCAGATTTAGTATTTGTTTTTGGTCCGAGGATTAACTCTGCCGGCCGCATTGAAACAGGGAAAAATGCGGTGGAGCTTTTAATTGCCGATACATTCCAAAAGGCAATGCTCTCCGGGGAGTCCGTCAATAAAACAAATGTGGAACGCAGAGATGTAGATGCTACTATTACCCAAGAGGCTCTCGAGATGGTTATAAAAGATGAAAAATTAAAAAATAAAAAAACAACGGTTTTGTATAATCCTGAATGGCACAAGGGAGTGATAGGTATAGTAGCAAGCCGTCTTATTGAAAAGCATTTTTATCGGCCTACCATTATTTTAACCCGCTCCAACGGACATGTTACAGGTTCTGCACGCTCTGTAAAAAACTATAATCTGTACCAGGCTATTTCTTCTTGTTCGCATCTTTTGGAGCAATTTGGAGGACACAAGTATGCTGCCGGAGTTACCTTGAAAGAAGACAACCTTCCTGCCTTTATCGACCTGTTTGAAGAGGTGGTAAGTAAAACCATGCCGGAAAATTTGCTTCATCCTGAAATTGACATTGACAGCTCCATGCCTTTCTCTGCTATTACGGCTAAGTTTAACCAGGTACTAAAACAATTCGCGCCATTTGGCCCCGGTAATATGACACCCGTTTTTATGACCGAGAACGTAATAACCCGCAAACCCCCGCAAATTGTAGGAAGCGGGCACCTGAGGCTTTCAGTAGCCCAGGCAGATAACCCTAATTTTACATTTTCTGCCATAGGGTATGATATGTATGAATATCTTAAGGAAATAGTCCCCGACAGACCCTTCAAAATATGTTACTCCCTTCGCGAAACAAACTGGAATGGTACAAAATCGCTGGAGTTGAACCTGAAAGACATACAGGCATAAGCATATTCATTATCTTTATATTCTCAAACGAATATGCTGGCAAATAATAATTATTTAAAAGAATTAGAATCAGAATCTATCTATGTTCTGCGCGAAGTAGCTGCCCAATTTGAACGGTCAGCATTGCTTTTTTCAGGCGGGAAAGATTCAATCGTATTAAGCTACCTGGCTTCCAAAGCTTTTGCTCCTGCAAAAATTCCGTTTCCGTTGATGCACATTGATACAGGCCATAACTTCCCGGAAACACTTGAATATCGTGATAAGTGGGTGGAAAGAATAGTCGCGCGCCTGGTTATTCGCTATGTGCAGGATTCTATTGATAAAGGACGTGTGCAGGAAGAGACAGGTTATAATGCCAGTCGCAATGTATTGCAAACCGTTACACTGCTCGATGCTATTGAAGAGTTGAAACTGGATGCCTGCTTGGGTGGGGCAAGAAGAGATGAGGAAAAAGCAAGAGCCAAAGAGCGCTTTTTTTCCCATAGGGATGAATTTGGGCAGTGGAATCCTAAAAACCAGCGTCCCGAACTTTGGGATTTATATAATGGCAGAAAAAACATGGGCGAACATTTTCGTGTTTTTCCCCTCAGTAATTGGACAGAACTGGATATTTGGCAATATATAAAACTCGAAAATATTCCTGTTCCCGCTTTATATTTCTCTCATGAAAGGGAAGTGGTTGAACGGAACGGGCAATTATTAGCTAAGTCTGCTTATTTGAATTTGCGGGAAAATGAAGAAAGTAAAACGATGCAAGTTCGTTTTCGTACTATTGGCGATATGACCTGCACGGGCGCGGTGCCTTCCTCTGCATCCACCATTGATGAAATTGTAGCCGAAGTGGCCGCTTCGCGTGTAACAGAAAGAGGCACACGGGCCGATGATAAACGTTCCGATACAGCTATGGAAGACCGGAAAAAAGTTGGATATTTTTGAGTAAAGTATGAGTAACCACAAATTTTCAACTCCTCAAAGAAGCCTCCTACGGTTTATTACAGCCGGCAGTGTAGATGATGGCAAAAGTACCCTTATTGGCAGGCTACTATATGATGCACGCTCTATTTTTGAGGACCAATATGAAGCTATAAAGCAAAGCAGCCGGCAAAGAGGGGAGGCGCAGGTAAACCTTGCTTTGCTTACCGACGGACTCCGCGCCGAGCGCGAGCAGGGAATAACGATTGATGTAGCCTATCGTTATTTTTCAACTTCCCAACGGAAATTTATCATTGCGGATACACCGGGGCATATTCAATATACCCGTAATATGGTTACAGGGGCTTCTTCCGCTAACCTTGCCGTTATATTGATTGATGCTCGTCACGGTATCACTGAACAGACCCGCAGGCACTCGCTCATTGCTTCCCTCATTGGGATAAAGCATGTGCTTGTTTGCATAAACAAAATGGACATGGTCGGATTTAGTAAGGAAGTGTTTGAAAAAATACGTAGCGAGTACGAACAGTTTTCTTCAAAGCTGCAAATTGTAGATGTGCAGTTTATTCCCATTTCGGCGCTGGGAGGAGATAATATAGTTGAAAAGTCCGCTAACATGCCCTGGTATGGTGGAAGTACTCTACTATACATATTGGAAAACATACACGTAGCAGGCGATGAAAACCTGATTGATTGC
The DNA here is from genome assembly GCA_013289165.1 of Bacteroidota bacterium. GTDB lineage: Bacteria > Bacteroidota > Bacteroidia > JABEUT01 > JABEUT01 > JABEUT01. Next base: position 62,449 of record JABDAL010000002.1, on the reverse strand, counting down.
CGCTTCCCCGTGCAATACGTTATTCGTCCGCAGAATGATAAACATCATGACTATAGGGGCTATGCGGGAAAAGTTGCCGGCGGAATTTTCAAAAAAGGTGACACCATTATGGTGTTTCCTTCTGGAGTGGTTTCTAAAATAAAATCTATTGAAACTGCCGACGGAGAATTGAAAGAAGCAGGTCCGGGGACATCGGTAACTATATTACTGGAGGATGATGTGGATATTAGCCGGGGAGATATGCTGGTGAGGGAAAATAACCAGTCTTCAGTAGGAAGGGATATAGATATTATGGTTTGCTGGTTGAATGAGAAAAAATTAATTCCGGGTGGAAAATATGCAGTTAAACACACTACCCACGATGCCCGTTGTGTGATTAAAGAAATACATTACAAAATAAATATTAATACCCTGCATCGCCTGGAAGATGACAAGGAGATTGGCTTAAATGACATCGGCAGGATTTCTATTCGCACCACACGCCCGCTCTTTTACGATAATTACCGTAAGAACCGCCATACAGGCAGCCTTATACTTATTGATGAAGCTACTAATGAAACAGTAGGAGCGGGGATGATTATATAGAATAACTATGAGATATAAGTACGTTTATTTCACGTTTCTTTTAATTTCCTTTTCCAATTTAATAAAGTCCTCTTTCCTGAGAATAATATTAGGTATAGATTTTCCAGAGTCTTTATTGGGATGAATATCTGTCAAGATAAAAATTTCAACTTTATTTTTATCAAGCCTATTCTCAATAGCCTTCTCGTTCTTTTGTTTTTGCTTTTTGGAAATATTTTGGTTGCTAACAATAACAATATTATATTTAATAGTTCTGCTTATGTTGTATGTTTTATTATCAGATTTTTGTTCTTTGGTTTCTTCTTTATTTTTTATATTAACTGGCAAATCACGTATGTTTTCTACTAATGTTTGTTTCTCTTTGCAAAAGGGATAAAATTTCCTATGAAACCCTAAGTCCATTTTAAGGTCAAATAAATTTACAATAGTATCACCCTTTATTACAGCAATATCAGGATAGATTGTTTTTTTATTTTTTCTTTTGCCTTTGAAATAAGTAAAGGGCTGATCTATTAACAACTCTATTTTACCTGAAAGTTTATCACGGCAAAAAGGTCTTCTACCTTGCTTGAAATTGAATGACCTCTACCTCGTTTAATATTTCTTTTCTCATTCTTAAAAATTGGTCTTTTCGCTTTTTTGTAAAGCTCAATAATTTTCTTGATAAATTTTATATCTTCCATATTAAGTTTCCCAAAGCATCATCTTTCTATGTTAGTTCGGATATTATAAATTCTACACCAACAGCCCCTTCACCTGCTCCGGCTTAATTGTATTAATGCAAGAGCAATGGCTACCCTTTTTACACTCCACACAATCTTTATCGAGGGCAAGAAACTTTGCTTTTGGCCCCAATGGAGCCCAACGCCCCGGGTGCATAGGCCGTATAGATGGATATAAACCTATTGCTTTTTTACCTAATGCGGCTCCAATATGCAAAGGCCCGGTGCTGGCTGCCACCAGTCCATCAATATTTGCAATAAATGCTATTAGTTCCACAAAGTCTAATTTGCCTGTCAGGTCAATCACGGAAGAATGGTAGCGCAAAATATTTTCGGTAATTGGTAGTGACTCTGCTTCCGTTCCTGTTATAAATATATTGTATTTGTCTTTGGGAAGTATTTCAATCAACCGGTTATAATTCTTCCAATCCCAGTTCCGTGCACTGCCGCGTGATAGCGGATGAATAACAAGGTTGGATTTATCTTTAGATAAAAGTTTTTTCCACTCTTCATTTAAAACAGGCAGTTTTGTCAGCCCATAGCTTTTACCGAGTTCATCTAAGGAGGGAATATCTGTAATTCCTAAAGGTTCTGCCAGCTTAAAGTTTAGCTGGGCTTCATGCAGGGGAGAGTTTTTCCGGGTAAAATCAACTCTCTCATTACAGTAAAGCCAATTATAGAATCTATGGCTGGTTCCTATCCTGTATTTTATTCCTGCTTTGTAAGCTGTACGCGCAATTTCAGGGCGGGGAAAAACGTGGATGATAACTTCTGCCCCTATATCTTTAAGTACAATTGCTCTTTCCTGTTCAGGAATAGAAGCAAGAGTATCCCAGTCTACAAACCGGTCAATGTTTTTGCAGCAATCTATGAGAGGTTTAATGTATTTTTTGCCTAGAAAAATCAATTCCCCATCCGGGAATTTCTTTTTCAAAAACGCCGCAAGGGGAAGAGTGAGCACTACATCACCAATGTTGTCGGTGCGGCTTATTATGATTTTGGGATGAGCGGTTAGTTTCATTCTTAGGCAAACCTACATAAATCGGCTGAAATGGGCACCCACAAAAAAAGTCCGTCCCGACGATTGGTTGCCGGGACGAACTTCACACAAAAAACTACACACTATTTTTTAAAAAGTGTGCCAGGAGTAACGTAACTATGAAATACGCCTCTCCTTTAAAACAAACCCTTTATACTATAACAACGCAACATGTATAGGAATATTATATAAGAGTAAATTTTTTTTGATGTTACGTATAATGTCATTTAGAATCAGAGGTTTCATTGTATCTGTGTCCTCCTCCGATCGGGAAAATAAGCTTGAAACCTATACTTCTTCCCATATTATAAATGCCCTGGCTTTGCTGGGTAACAATTGCCGGGGTAACACCATTATAGGATAAAAAATATTGAGTTCTGCTGGTATGGTCGGCATAGGCAATGTTAGTCAGGTTAGTTACATTAATGTAAAAGGAGCATATTGTTTTGGCAGTCTTGGGATTGACAAAATCCGTACCTATCCCTGCATTGTATAATATATAGGGCAAGGAGGGGAGTTCCGTCCAATTAGCACTGTAAATATTATTCTGAGCCCAATCTTTTTGTAATCCAAACTTAACGTAGGTTCCTTTGAGTATTGAACCATGCCTGCTCGTTAACTTTAATTTAAGTTCTGAGGTAAGGCGCGGAGCAGGCGTAAATGGCACATGCTGGGTTGAATCAGTTTGGTTGAATATATAGGAGTAAATGTACGTGAATCCATTATCCAGTTCAAGCCATTTCAGGGCAGTAGGATGTATATTTAAATATGCTGCAACTCCCGAAATAATTGCAGTATTCGACTGGAACTTAAAAGTAGGATAGCCCTGAGTAATAGAATCGCCACCTAATTTGCTTGCAAGTCGGTCGGCATAAATGAAATTTTGTATATAATTTGTAAAGACATCTATTTCATAATTAACCTCCTTGCCATTGTTTCCAAAGGCAATATCTCCTTCATATCCTGCTTCAGGCTTAAGGTTTGGGTCTCCAATTTCAAAATTGGCGGTTCCCGGATGCACCCCGTTTTCTCCTGCTTCGGTTATGGCTGGGGCACGATAGCTTTTTGCCACATTTGCTTTTATATAGTAGTCTTTGGGCAATTGGTAACTTGCTCCCAGGCTGCCGGAAAAGCCACTATATGTTTTTTGAAAGCCTTTGAAATTTGGGTAGTCATTGGGGGTACCGTCAGGAACCACTATCTGGCTCGAAGTTCCCGAGTTAAGGAGGTATAAACTTTGGGCTGTTTCAGTCCTCACATCATACCGCAAGCCTCCACTCAGGGTAAGATTCTTGTAATCCTTCTCCAATATAGCAAATCCACCAATGTCGAATAAATCATAACTAGGCACCAGGAATACCGAAACATAGGGGTAGGGGGCCTCTGCAGCATTTTGCATATTTTCATAATACCCATTTACTCCTGTGGTCAACTTTAATCCCGAGCTGTTTTCTACCTGGTATTTTAAAGCGTAGGGAATGTCATATTGGCTCATATTTAAAAGTGGAACGCTTCCGGTATCTATTTCCTCGCGGTGGTCAGTTTCATATACAATATCTGCCAAAATGCGTCCATTGCCCATACTGATGCTGTTTTGCCAGGCTAATTCATCGTGCTCCACTTGCTGGTATCCTACATAGGTGGGATTGTAGGACAAGAAACTTGCCCGGTTTGGATATACTTGTCCATTGATGGGATAATCAAACTTAAACTGCCCGGTAAGGCTATCCCGGTTCCCATCCGGAATTTCTATAGTACGATGAAGTATGCTTGCAGTCAAACGGCTGTAGCCCCATTGTTTCTCCAATCCAAGTGTTAGCCGTACATTATATTCTCTTGTTGCAGTTCCCCACACATATCCGTCTTTAGGGTCAGAATAGCAGTGAGCTTGTTCGCCACTCAATCGTAAATCCCAAATAAGCCCATTTTTATTTCCACCTACATCTTCCGATGTTCCCATTAGCCCATTATTGGTTTGGTATTCGGCAAGCACGCTACCTTGAATGGCTCCTTCCTGGGGAAGTGGGGGAGATTTAAAGCTAACCACACCACCCACTGCATCCGAGCCATATTGGAGCGAAGCCGCACCGCGGATAATTTCGGCATCATAAACCGCATAAGGGTCAATCTGTATGCCATGTTCATCGCCCCATTGAAAATCTTGTTGGCGTATACCGTCAAAAAGCGTCAGTACGCGGTTAAATCCAAGCCCGTTAACTTCAGGCTTCGAAACGCCCGGCCCGGTAGTGATGGCTGAAATGCCCGGCTGGGTGGCTATTCCATCTACCACATTGGTGGACGACTGCTGCACTAAAAAATCATGTGTAACAAGTGAAACAGGTACCGGTGAACGAAGTGCACTCGTGGTATTGCCCAATGCTGTAATCACCACTTCTTTTGCAGAGGATGTAGAGGCAGACATAGTGAAGTTAAGAACTACATTTCCTTTTATGTTAACCGATTTAGTTATCGTGGCATATCCCAAAATTTCCACCTCCACTAAGTATGTACCATTCGGTACCGGAGATATTTTATAAAATCCTTTTAGGTCTGTTGTTGAACCAAGCTTAAGTTGGGGAAAGTAGACCACCGTTCCAGGAATGGTCTGGTGATTTGCTGAGTCTGTAACAGTACCACTCAGCGATTGTGCTTTTATGCATAGTATACATAAAAGCAATGTAAATATTAAAAATATTTTTTTCATAAATAATATAAAGAAAATTTAAATACTAAAAATACTTGTTGGGTTACAAGGTGTGTAAAAAGTTGAACTGGAATGAAATTCCTTAGGCTACCACAGGGGGAGCACGGGAAGGGAGTGGGAAAGATGGTTCACAAGAAATGACTTGTGCTAAAGCAGCGAATTGAACCTTTATATAAAATTTATGAGAAGCTACATGTATAGTAGGATTTTGCTCATCGAATCCCGGAAATTCAAAATCGCAAACCGGGCAATGGTGCTCCTGGGTATGAAAATGTTGGGCATTTAAAACATGGCAGTGCACATCATCTCTATGCACTACGTCGTGAATATCCTTAACGGAATAAAACCAAACAAATATCCCCAGGAAAAACAGGGAGCCAACTCTTCGTATAGTAGTTTTTGAAATCATGAACCTGCCAAAAGTACGTTTTTTTGCAAAATTAGGGAAAGGGTTTGTTAAAAAGTGTTAATTACCAAGTAATTCTATTAATATTAAACGATTCAAGGTAATCAGCCACTTTTTTCAGGAAACTGCCTCCCAAAGCACCGTCTACCACACGGTGGTCATATGATAGCGAAAGGAACATCATGTGGCGTATTCCTATCATGTCGCCCAGTGGGGACTCTATAACTACCGGTTTCTTTTTAATGATTCCGGTTGCAAGAATAGCTGCCTGGGGTTGGTTAATAATAGGAGTTCCCATAATGTTGCCGAATGTGCCCACATTGGTAATAGTAAATGTTCCGCCCTGTGTATCGTCAGGCATTAGTTTGTTTATACGGGCACGGTTGGCAAGGGCATTTACTTGTTTAGTCAGGCCTAGCAAACTGCTGCGGTCGGCATATTTTATTACAGGAACAATGAGGTTTCCGCTCGGAAGGGCTACTGCCATACCAATATGGATATCCCTGTGACGTATAATTTTTGTGCCATCCACCGACACATTTACCATAGGATAGTCTTTCAGGGCTTTTACAGTGGCTTCCATAAATATCGGGGTGAAGGTGAGTTTTTCTCCTTCTTTCTTTTCAAATTCCTTTTTCACCTTCTCTCTCCACAAAACCAGGTTGGTAACATCTGCTTCTACATACGAAGTAACATGTGGTGAAACCCGTTTCGACATCACCATGTGGTCTGCAATGAGCTTCCTCATACGGTCCATCTCAATAATTTCATCGTTGGCTCCTACGGCTAAAGGTTTAGCCTGGGCTTCTTCCCTAACGGGGCTTATCGTTTCGGTATAGGTAATTGGTTTGATTGCTTCGGTAGTTCCATTTGTTTGACGGGAGGGGAGATAAGAAATAATATCATTTTTAGTAACCCTTCCTGCCTTTCCGCTTCCGGCTATACTCTCCAGTTCATTTAATCCGATTCCTTCTTTTTTTGCAATGCTTTTAACAAGGGGAGAATAAAACCTGCTTGAATTAGAAAATCTTTTAACAGGCTCAGCAGGTTGTTTAGGTGTTATCGGAGCATGGGCAGGTTTTTCTTCAACAGGGGCAGCCTTCTTTTGTTCTACAGTAGGTTTACTAACAGGAGCATCGACAGTTGCTGCATCAGTAGAAATTATAGCAATGGCTTTTCCCACAGGAACTACTTCTCCTTCTTTGCAAAGTTTTTTTACTAATACTCCATCCGAAGGGGCGGGAATTTCAGAATCAACCTTATCGGTAGCTATTTCCAAAATGGTTTCGTCAACTTTTATGCTGTCGCCTTCATTCTTGGTCCATTTAATAATGGTAGCTTCTATTACACTCTCGCCCATTTTGGGCATTAATACTTCGGTCTGTGCCATTACTTAGATAAATGAAAGGCAAAAATAGGTTATTATTATGAAATTCCTACTTTTCTATCACCAGCTTCCCTTCCCCAATGATAGTGCTATTTTTATCCGTAACTTTATATAAATACACTCCACTCGGTTGAGAACTTAAATCAATTTGGAATTGAGAATTAGGAATCAGGAATCCTGAACGGTAGACTTGTTCTCCAAGCACATTATAAATTTCTACCATACCCTTACCTCTTTGTTCTTCGCTCTTAGCTTGGAGCATAAATACTCCACTGCTTGGGTTGGGATGAATGGTTAATTGTCCATTATCCGTTGACAATTGATTTATTCCGGTAGTTACTAAGTTCACACAAATATTCTTTACACAGCCATTGTGGTCAGTTACTTTACAGCAATACGTTCCGGTACATTGTTTTAGGATGCTATCTCCTGTTTCTCCACCCGGTTGCCAGAGGTAGGAATAGGGAGAAACTCCACCGCTGGCTGATACTTTAGCAAAACCATTACAGTTTAATCCATTTATTGAATCCATTTTTAAGCTTATTGCAGGAGGCTGTGTTAAAGAAACACTTGCCGTAGTCGTACATCCATTGGCATCATGTACGGTAACGCTATAAGTTTGAGGGCCTAAAAATGCCCCTGAAGAATCCTCTGTTGAGCCATTCGACCAAGAATAGGTAAAAGGAGAAGTACCTCCGCTTATAATTACTTGGGCATCTCCATTATTGATGCCATTGCAAAGTATACCCTGGATAACTACAGCCGACGAAGTCCCAAAGTTACAAGGAGCTACTTTTCGTATAACCTCATTATTATAGTCTGCAATATACATATTACCGGAAGGGTCAAACGCAACTTGATAGGGTGAAAATATTTCAGCAGCCGTAGCAGGCCCTCCATCCCCACTGTACCCAAATCTACCATTTCCCGCAACGGTGCTAATAATCCCGGAAGTGTTTATCTTCCGGATAACCTCATTAGTTACGTCTGATATATATATATTACCGGGGATATCAAGGCTAACGCCGATGGTAATAGACAATTCGGCCGCCGTAGCAGCTCCTCCGTCTCCACTATATCCGTAAGTATGGTTTCCTGCAACAGTGCTAATAGTCCCGGAAGTATTTACTTTACGGATAACATGATTATTGTAATCTGAAATATAGAGATTGCCAACAGGATCAAGAACAACTCCATCAGGATTATATAGTTCGGCTGCCGTAGCGGGGCCTCCGTCTCCGCTATACCCTTGCTTTGTAGGAATTCCCGCATAGGTGCTTATAACTCCTGAAGTATTTACTTTTCGTATAATATCATTATTGTCATCTGCAATGTACAAATTGCCCGCAGCGTCACAGGCAATTCCAAAAGGGTCATATAATTCAGCGGCAGTGGCAGGTCCCCCGTCTCCGCTATAACCACGTCCATAGGAATTATTTCCTGCAACAGTAGTGATTATTCCCGACGTATTAACCTTTCGTATAACCTGGTTATTATAGTCTGCAATATACAGGTTACCGGAACCATCAAAACAGGCCGTCTTAGGGGCAGACAGTTCAGCATATACAGCGGGCCCTCCATCCCCGGTGTACCCCGATGCACTATTTCCCACAACGCTGGTAATAATCCCTGAAGTATTTACCTTTCGGATGGCATTCTCACCAGCGTCTACAATATACAAGTTGCCGGAAGCATCACATAAAACTCCCGTGGGCTCATCTAATTTAGCAGCTGTGGCAGGGCCATAATCTCCACTATAACCACGTCCCAGGGAGTGATTTCCGGCAACAGTGGAAATATTTTGTGCAGCAATGAAAAATGAAAAGATGAAAGTGAGAGTTGAAAGTATAAGTAGTTTTTTCATGATATATAATACTGTTTATTTTTCTATCACCAGCTTGCCTTCTCCAATGATAGCGCTATTTTCATCCGTAACTTTATATAAGTATACTCCACTTGGTTGATTACCCAAGTCGATAGAATGTAAAGTCCCTTTAGAAGTTTGTGGCAGAAGGGTAGAATAAACTTTTTGCCCGGTAACATTATATATTTCTATCGTGTGCGAGCCCGAAACGAGTTCGGGATGACTGAAGGACAATGTGAATAAGCCATTTGATGGATTAGGGAAAATGGTTAATTGTCCATTATCTACTGACAATTCGTCTACTCCCGTAACTAAATTCACACAAATATTTTTTACACAGCCGTTGTGGTCAGTTACTTTGCAACAATAGATTCCGGTACATTGTTTAAGAATGCTATCTCCTTTTTCACAGCCCGGTTGCCACAAATAGGAGTAGGGGGGAGCTCCTCCGCTGGCTGATACTTTAGCAAAGCCATTGCAGTTTAATCCATTTATCGAATCCATTTTTAAGCTTATTGCCGGGGGTTGTGTTAAAGAAACACTTGCCGTAGTGGTACATCCATTGGCATCATGTACAGTAACCGTATAAGTTTGTGGGCCTAAAAATGCTCCTGAGGAAACCCCTGTGGAACCGTTGGACCACAAATAGGTAAGGGGATAAGTACCCCCATTTACAATTACCTGTGCATCTCCATTACTAATTCCATTGCAAAGTAAATCCTGGATAACTACTGCTGAAGGAGTGCCAAAATTGCAACCCTGACTCACTTTCCGGATAACATAATTAGAATTATCAGAAATGTATAAACTTCGTGAAGCGTCAAAACAAATTGCGACAGGGTCATTTAATTCGGCAGCAGTGGCAGGCCCTCCATCCCCTGAATAGCCAGAAATATGGTTGCCTGCTAACGTGCTTATGATTCCTGAAGTGTTGACTTTTCTAACTACACCATTGCGTACATCAGCAATATATAGGGTACCTGAAGCATCACAGGCAATTCCGGCAGGTCCATTTAATTCCGCGGCAGTTGCTGCCCCCCCGTCTCCGCTGTACCCATGTCCGTATGAATAGTTTCCTGCAACCGTGCTTATAATGCCTGAAGTGTTTACTTTCCGGATAAGATTATTATTGAAATCTGAAATATAGAGATTGTCTGCCGGATCAAGGGCAATTCCATAGGGTTCTCTTAGTTCGGCAGCCGCAGCAGGCCCTCCATCCCCGCTATACCCCAATACTTGATTTCCTGCAATGGTATTTATAATTTCCGAAGTGTTGACTTTTCGAACATCATAATTAGATTCCTCTCCAATATACAGGTTACCCGAAGCGTCAACGGCAACTCCGTTAGGCGCTCTTAATTCCGCGGCAGTGGCAGGTCCTCCATCTCCTGAATAGCCAAAAATATGGTTGCCTGCAAAAGTGCTTATTATTCCTGAAGTATTAACCTTTCGGATAATGTTATTACCCCAGTCTGCAATGTAGAGGTTTCCCGAAGCATCAAAAGTAATTCCCCAGGGTTCAAATAATTCAGCCGCCGTGGCAGGCCCTCCGTCTCCACTATAACCGTGTCCGTAAGAATGATTTCCTGCTAGGGTGCTTATAATTCCTGAGGTATTAACCTTTCGAATAGTAAAATCATTATAATCTGAAATATAAAGATTCCCGGAAGCATCAATGGCAACTCCGAGAGGGTCGTTTAATTCAGCATTGGTAGCAGGCCCGCCATCTCCACTATATCCCGCTCCGTAAGAACGATCTCCCGCAACAGTAGAAATCTTTTGCGCAGCAATGAAAAATGAAAAGCTGAAAGTGAAAATTGAAAGTATAAGTAGTTTTTTCATCATGGTGGGAATTGAAATATCATACAAATATAACAAAATTACCTGCTTATTAAGCATAGAATATTACATTCAGTTTATGAAATATGTCACGGTTATGTCACGATTAAATTAATTGGTAGCCTGTTATTTGTGGGTTTTATGTCACGGTTGTATTTGTATATGTAACGGGAGGCTGCCTTCATGTGTTTGTTTATGTTATTGTGTGAATATGCAGGTAATCAATAAAATATAATAGTAAAATTTACTATATAAATGCTATACACTTACAGTATAAAAATATATGTCACGGTACCTTAAAAACTGTGACGAATACAACTTGTTGTAAATCTTACGGTAATGGAAGATATGTCATGCCCGTTTCGTAAAAAACCGTGACATAACCGTTTTTGAGTTTAGTAGAATTTTGTTGGGTTTTTTGTAAAAAATCCTGCCCGACCTGGCAGTAGACAAGTTGATAATTACTTACCGGGGGATAGCCTGCTTTTGTGCGGAGATGGTATACCCTATTCCTAAGGAAAGGTTATATAAATCAAAGGGCTGGGAAGAAACTGTTTCATTATTGCCATTCACAAGGTTTCCATTCGACGATGCAATGGTTCCTGCTGTAACAACTGTAAATGAGGGAGCAGCATGTAAATAATCCACACTCGCAATAATGGAAAGCCTTGGCCGGAGGAGATAACGTACTTCCATTCCGAAATCAATAGCAAAGGCAGTACTCTCAGATTCATACTCGTTAAAGGTACCTCTTATGTCGCCTCCATAAACTGGTTTGGAAATATAAACTGTTTCGGCTGGTATCGTGGCAACCATAACGCCTCCAAGAACCCGGACATCAATCGTAAAATGTTTGCTTGGATAGGTCAGGTATAAGCCGGTTAAGGCTGTTTTATATGAATAGTTTACTACCATGCCCGGAAAGGTATAAGTAGTATAGGGTAAATTAAAACTGTTATATATGTTGTTCAGGAACTGAGTTGTATCAAGGGCATTTCTTCCATAATCAAACTTAAATGCGATACCACCATGAGAAATTATCCCCGGGAATGCAACGCTTATAGAAGCAACAGAACCCCTGCTGGCAAATGCATTTGTTGCAAATGAGCCCGTTGTCGACCCATATCCATACATCAGGGCTGCATACCCCGTACGCTTGTATTTGGGTGGAATGCTTGGTTTAGGGATATGGGTTAAAGTATCTTTTTTAGGAGTTTGTGGTTTATGCGTAGTATTCTGATGAACATTCTGTTTGGCAGCATGAGCCGTATCTTGGGCGTTCATTATAGGAAAACCCAGCAGGGAAATGATAATAATCAAAAATATTTTTATACGCATATATAGTTTACAAAAATACTATATCCCTCACAATAACCAGTTTGATAGACAATTATTGTAAAGCACTACCCGATTATCTGTTTTGAAAGTAATTTTCCTGCAATGAACCCGGTGGTCCATGCCGCCTGGAAGTTAAATCCTCCGGTAATGCCATCGATATCCAGTACTTCTCCTGCAAAATAAAGCCCCGGGCATATGTTGCTTTCCATGGTATCTAAAGAAATATTAGTTAAGCTGATACCTCCACAAGTAACAAATTCTTCTTTAAAAGTAGTTTTGCCTCGTACTTTATATTCATCATTCAGAAGGGTATTCAATAACCTGTTCTGGCTTTTCTTACCCAGTTCCTCCATCGTAATATCGGGATTAATCTCAAGCTTTGATAACAAAAAAATAAATAGCCTGTTGGGCAAAGAAAAGAGATTGCCATTGTTTAGCTGTCTCTTTGGATGTGCTGTTATTTCTTCCATCAATATCTTACGGGCCTCGTCCTCATTCATATTTCCAAGCCAGTTAACTTGTACAGTGAATGAATAGTCAAGCTCCTTAAGTGTTCTTGCTGCCCAGGCTGAAAGTTTAAGGATGGCAGGTCCGCTCATTCCCCAATGGGTTATTAATAGGGCTCCCTCTGTTCTAAGTTTGGTTCCTTGAATTCGGATACTTGCATTTTCAACGGATATTCCCATTAATGATTTAACAGGTTCATCGGGCATATTGAAAGAAAATAAGGAGGGAACAGGGGGCTCAATAATATGTCCAAGTTTTTTTAGCCAGTCAAATCCTTCAAGTTTAGGAGAACCCCCACTGGCAACAATCACTTTATCGGCGTAGATGGTGTTGTCGCGAAATCGTAATTTGAATTTGTTATTCTCCTGTTCAATATCTAATAGGGTTTGATGGACTTGAATATCTATGCCCAGCTTTTCCGCTTCCCGTATCAGGCAGTTGATAATGGTTTGTGAGCTGTCTGTAACGGGGAACATTCTTCCATCTTCTTCGGTTTTAAGGCGAACACCCCTGCCTTCAAACCACTTTATGGTGTCTGTAGTAGTAAATTGCGAGAATGCTTTTTTGAGCTGTTTGCCCCCACGTGGATAAAAACCTGAAAGTTGGGAATTACTGAAACAAGCATGTGTAACATTACATCTCCCCCCTCCTGAAATCTTTACTTTTGCCAACAGCTTATCCGTCTTTTCATAAAGGGTGACTCTCGTACTGGGGTTATGTGTTTTACAGGAAATAGCTGCAAAAAAACCTGCAGCCCCGCCACCAATTATAGCAATATCACAATTTTGCTGCATATGATGTGGAACTGGATTCACGTGTATAAAGAGGGAGGTTAACCTTCTTGGCAATACTTTCTGCCAATGAAGTGCCCTCCTTACTGAAAGGCCAATAAAAAAGTGTTTTTATGGAATGTTGTTTACTAATTTCATTGATAGAATCAACAGTCAGCTTTTTTGCCAATCCTTTCCCCCTGTATTCCTGCAACACTGAAGCTGAACATAAGTAGACGGCATCGTACTTTTCTCTGGGCGATGTTTCTTCGAACAGCTGTGTTTCTGAAATATCTCCTTTTAGAAAACAGTTCATGGTTGCCTCCCTGACAGGTATTAATAGTATCCAAACTATAGGTCCGTCACCCTCATTATATTCAGACATGGTGGAAGGATGAATGGCATGTAGCTTATTCATTACTTCATCTGTAATACTGAGCTGTTCGGGGTCATTTTTCACATCGAAAAAATCGCCCACCAGTTCCAGCATTCGGTTCAGTTTATCATTCATGGCAGCACAAAGATACGCTATCAATTTAAGGCGCTTCATAGCAGGCAGATTAAAGAATAGTGAGCAGCATTTTATTAAATGGATAATATTGATCACGATGGAATCATTAAGTAGTATATCTTTGCACCCCGTGAAAACAATCCTAGCCCGTTTTTCTGATTATACCCAGCTTATAAAAGTCAGGTTATCATTCCTAGTAGTTTTTTCAGCATCAATGGCATATCTTTGGGCTACTGACCGTCATGTAGAGCCATTAATTATTTGGATGCTCTCCATTGGCGGATTTTTTATTACCGGTGCTGCCAATACTTTCAACCAGATTATTGAGAAGGATTCTGATAAGTTGATGAAACGTACCCTAGTGCGTCCTCTGCCCGATGGACGTATGAAAGTTAGTGAAGCATTAGTTTTTGGAATTACATTAGCTGTAGCGGGTTCTCTGTTACTTTTTAAAATAAATATCTTGTGTGGACTTTTAGGAGTGGCTGCTATGCTGATATATGCCGGCGTCTATACCCCTCTTAAGAAAGTCACCCCTCTTACTATTTTTCCCGGTGCGGTAGCAGGTTCTTTACCGGTTGTCATTGGCTGTGTAGCTGCCAATGGTGAAATTACCAAAGGAGCTGTTATTCTTTTCGCCATTCAGTTTATTTGGCAATTCCCTCATACTTGGTCTATTGCCTGGCTGTTGGACGAAGAATATAATAAAGCGGGTATTAAAATGCTTCCCACTGCCGGTGGAAGGAATAAAGCCTCCGCGATTATTATCCTGCTTTCTACCTTTCTCATTATTCCTGCCGGATTGCTTTTATATATGTATCAGTCAGCCGGAATAAATGCAACCTGGGCTCTTGTTATTGCCGGTGCCGGCTTAGCAGGATTTGCCTATAAATTATATAGAGAAAGAACCAACAAAAATGCGCTGCGGCTAATGTTTGGTTCGTTTGCTTATTTGCCTCTTGTACTGATTATTTTGGTGCTTGCTAAATTTCTTTAATACTCCATTACGAGGACATATTCAGGCGCAAGCAGGCTATATTCTGTGTGAGTGAAAGGGCGTCGAGCGTATTGGTTAAAGTGTCAGTAATCCGGAGTACAGATTTACTTAACACCTAGTTTTTTTCTTACCCAATACTGTTTAAACTCTATACCTTCCAAGGTTCCCAGGCCGAGCAATATTAATATGATTGGTATAGCTGTCATTTCATAAATATTTAACACAAAAGTATATTTAGCTTAATGCGATAAACATGACAGGGGTCAGTTTTATATATGACTTTGTAGCAAGGTGGCTTGCCCTTCATAACTTAAAATAGTTGTATTTTTACTGGGATGGATTTTAAAGATTATTACAAAATACTGGGCATTGATAAAAACGCCACTGCCGATGAAATTAAAAAGGCATACCGTAAACTTGCCCTGAAATATCATCCCGACAAAAACCCGAATAACAAAGCTGCAGAAGAGAAGTTTAAAGAAATAAATGAGGCGAATGAAGTATTAAGTGACACGGAGAAGAAAAAAAAGTATGATGAATTAGGCGAAAACTGGAATCAATATAGGCAGCAGGGGCGCCCCGAAGATAATTTTGACTGGTCGAAGTGGACATCCCAACAGCAGGGTCAGTCAGGTTCTTATTATGGTCAGGATACCTTTGGAAGTGAAGGTGATTTTTCAAGTTTTTTTGAATCACTCTTTGGTGGAGGAGGTTTTAGCAGGCGCAGCAATGTAAAAATGAAAGGGCAGGACTATAGTGCTGAAATTGAATTATCACTCGAAGATGCATACCATGGTTCAACCCGCAGAATAGAAGTAAACGGGAAAACTCTCCAGATGAAATTAAAGCCCGGAGTAAAAAACGGGCAGGTACTGCGAATAAAAGAAAGAGGTGGGCCGGGTATGAACGGCGGGACTAAAGGTGACATTTATCTTACAATAATTATTCCTCCACATCCTCATTTTGAAAGAAAGGAAGATGATATTTATTGCGATGTTCCTGTGCAACTTTACACAGCTATACTGGGAGGGAAGCAACTTATCATTACGCTAAAAGGAAATATACGAATTGATATCCCGGCAGGTACAGATAATGGCAAAGTAATGCGGTTGAAAGGTCTTGGTATGCCAAAATTTGGAAAGGCGGATGAGTTTGGCGACCTGTATGCGAAAGTTCAGATAATGTTGCCTAAAAACCTTACCGAAAAAGAAATAAGCCTTTTTAAAGAACTTTCCCAGCTTAGGAATAAATAGTAGCAAAGGATTTAGGAAACATATTTATTCTTTGAGTTCCGGGGGGCTATCCTTTTCATTTGGATATTGCTAACGGGGTTTATAATAAGGGGTATTTTTTCTATCCGGGTTTCACTGGTGTCTAACCCAAATGCCTTTGTTTCCGACTGAGAAAAGTGTTTAATAAAGAAATAGCTATGTAAAATAAAGTTTTCAGTAATGCTAAACTCGTTTTCATACGAAAGGAATTTTTCCAGCATTACAAAGCTAAAGTCAGAAGCAAGATGATACTTTTTCAGAGATGGATAACGGCTGGTAATATTCAGTTCTTTATTTGCTACCATTTCTTCTACTACCTTTCGGAATAATACGTTTACTCTTGCCTGCACGCGAAATCCAAGCCTGAATTCAACACGTATTACTTTGTCATCCTCCATTTCATCCACACTATATTCCAGCGTATAGGGTTCATCAGTACGTTCAATATGGATAAACCAGTAAATATCGGCCCGCTTTGGTTGGCGGCTGAAAATGGAGTATATTATCTTTTGCTCTATTTCAGCAGGATTATTGGCTTTGCTCAGGTATATCAAATTAGATGAAAACTTAGAGACAGTTTGATCTGCACTCAGGTCTTTTAGCAGTGGTATTTGTTCCCTGATACTGACAAAATTTAAAAAGCGGTTATTAATTTTTCTTGCTTTATACCATACATACATGGTAAAAATAAGGCCGAATTCAAACACCAGGAACATAAACCGTTTTAACAATTTGGCTGCATTGGCAATAAAGAAAGATGTTTCTACAGTTGCAAAAATTAATAGGATAGGTATAACCAAATACCATGAATAATGCTGTCTGTAACGCAGGAAAAAGAACATAAGTATAGTTGTCATGAGCATCGCAATCGTAATAGAGAACCCATAAGCAGCAGCCATGTTTTCAGAAGTACGGAAATACAATACAACAAGCACACACCCCAGGCATAATATCCAGTTGATACTGGGAATATAAATCTGTCCGCGGATATTAGTAGGGTATTTAACGGTAACCCGTGGCCAAAAATTCAATAATATAGCTTCGCTGATGAGTGTATAAGAACCGCTGATGAGAGCCTGGCTGGCAATGACTGTTGCAGCAGTGGCAATGAGAACGCTTGGAATAAGAAAAAAGGTCGGAACGATAGAGAAGAAAGGGTTTATATCACCTACGTCTGGTTTGTTTTGCATGAGGAGCCAAGCTCCTTGTCCAAGATAATTTAGTACAAGGGAAGTTTTAACAAATATCCAGCTAACCTGTATGTTTTTTTTGCCGCAATGCCCAAGGTCAGAATACAAAGCCTCGGCACCAGTTG
The DNA here is from genome assembly GCA_013289165.1 of Bacteroidota bacterium. Taxonomy (GTDB): domain Bacteria; phylum Bacteroidota; class Bacteroidia; order JABEUT01; family JABEUT01; genus JABEUT01. The sequence continues at coordinate 45,194 of JABDAL010000002.1, read as the reverse complement.
TACAGAGGAAGATAGCGCCTAAAAGCCAAAACCCTTTTGGGTGATCTACTAACAATCTCCAGCCATATATGGGGTTTAACGCAGCTATTATCTGTGGACATTGTACAATTTGCATGGTCCCCAAAACTGCAATCATCACGAACCAAACAAACATGATAGGTCCAAAAGAACCGCCTACAATCTTTGTCCCAAATCGTTGGAAAAGGAATAAAGCAAGCAATATTCCAAGTACAATACCAATGACTAAGTGGTTTCCGGGAACAATGGTAGTCTCCCAGCCTTTTACACCACCAAGGCCTTCAACAGCGGAAGAAACGCTGATAGGAGGAGTAATAATGCCATCGGCCAGCAGTGTGCCTGCACCTATAATAGTAGGTAAAAATAGTTTTTTGCTTAATTTATTAACCAGCGCATAAAGTGAAAATATACCGCCTTCACCATGGTTATCGGCTTGCAGGGTCATCAACACATATTTAAATGTGGTTTGAAGGGTAAGTGTCCAAAACACACAGGAAATACCTCCCATAACAATATCTCTCGATGCCCCGCCGGCATCTTTAAGAATTAGCTGGAAAGTATAAAGCGGGGAGGTTCCTATGTCGCCAAAAATAATTCCAATGGTAACTAACAGGCCGGCGGCAGTTACCTTCTTAAAGTGTTCTGATGTCATTTTGTATATATATTCAATAAATCTATCATGGGGAATTTATCCTGCAAGGTTTGCATACCTCAGGCAATAAAGCAGTAAAATAATGGGAGCTTATTAGACATTTGGATTACGCCCGCAGTGCTGCGGGAGATAAGTTAGAAATAAACGAAACCCAAGTATAGTTTCCACGAAAGGAAATGATTTGAGGGGACAAAGTTATATAAGAAGAAGGCAACTTAGGACAAAACCCTGAATATTTATTTTTTATGCCAAAACACCAGATGATTATAGACTAAGATTTTTGCCAGATTGTAACAAAATGTGTAATTTCCCCGTCCTACTGAAAATGAACGTAGGATTAGGAGCATTATAAAATGTTGCATTAACACAACATTAACATTTCCCAATGTTTAAATATTCTTACTTTTGGGCAAATAATCTAAAAAATCACTCCCATGAAAAAAACATCGACTCTTCTCACCATTCTATTGGGAATGGCTGTATGTGCGCAGGCTCAGACTGCTGACGATATCATCAACAAAAATATTGCGGCTATGGGCGGAAAGGATAAGCTCAATTCAATTAAAACCATATACGAAGAAGACAGCCTAAATGGGGGAGGGATAAAATTTCCTGTAAAAGTATGGATGATTAATAAAAAAGCTCAACGTGCCGAGTTTACAGTGATGGGCATGACAGGCTTTCAGATACAAAGAACAGATTCCGGATGGGGCTTTCTTCCTTTCCAGGGACAAACAACCCCTGAACCAATGACAGCTGATGAGGTGAAAAAAGGACAAAATGAACTATATGTTACCGATGCCTTTGTAGATTATAAGGATAAAGGATATAAGGTAACCTATGAGGGTAAAGATGAAACTGAGGGTTCCGAGGCCTATAAAATTAAGGTAACTATTACAGATAGTATAAGTGAAACATATTATATAGACCCTGATACGTACTATGTAATACAGGTTAAGACGAAAGCCACTGTAAATGGAAAAAATATTGAGGGTACTGAAACCCGTAGCAATTATAAAAAGACAAATGACGGGTATATATTTCCTATGGCGTCTACCAATTCAAATATGGGCGAAATGAAAACATATGTGATAAAGGTAAATACTCCCATAGACGATAAGATTTTTAGCCCTTCAGTGAAGGTTGCAGGAAAGTAATAGTTAAATTATTAGTTATAAATTATAGAATACCGCTTTAGTTTATAATCTATTGCTTATAGTTCGTTGTTCCCATGTAATATCATACCTACCATGAAAAAACTTGCCTTTTCATTTTCCGTTTTCTATTTTGCTTTTTCTATTCTTTGTGATGCACAACAAAACAGCCCTATAAATTCCGGTACTTTTGATGTGATGCAGGCGCGCTGGCTGGGCCCCGGCACCATGAGCGGGCGTATTACTGCTATTGTAGGAAATGCCAAAGATGGTAAGACCGTTTACATTGGTTGTGCCGGTGGCGGGGTATGGAAAACGACCAATGCAGGGGCATCTTTTAAGTCTGTTTTCGATAAGTATTGTCAAAGTATTGGTGCCATTGCGATGGATCCAAATGATATGAATACAGTTTATGTGGGTTCGGGAGAAAGCAATATGCGCAATACAGTAAGTTATGGGGATGGCCTTTATAAAACAACTGATGGAGGTGACAATTGGACAAAAATTGGATTGGACAGTACTGAGCACATTAGTAAAATAGTGATAAATCCTTCCAATACACAAATTATTTATGTAGCCGTACCTGGTCCGCTCTGGAGTGATAGTAAGAACCGTGGGTTATATAAGTCAACTGACGGGGGCACTACCTGGCAAAAGGTTTTATATACTGATGAAAAGACAGGATGTGCAGATATAGTAATGAATCCCCAAAATCCGGATGAGTTGCTTGTTGCTATGTGGGAATTCCGTCGTAAACCTTACGCATTTAGTTCCGGTGGAAAAGGAAGTTCCATGTATAAGTCAATGGATGGTGGAAAAACATGGACAAAAATTACAAAAGGATTGCCGGAAGGTGAGTTGGGACGTATTGCCCTTGCCCTTTCTCCATCTAATCCGACACATATACTTGCCATTGTAGAAGCAAAAGAGACTAAGCTATATGTTAGTACAGATGGTGGCGAAAGTTGGAATAAACAGGCATCAACGCTTAATGTGGAAGCCCGCCCCTTTTATTTTAGTACGATAGCTTTTGACCCCAAAGATGATAAGCGTGTTTATCGTCCTGCATTCGAATTGTCGGTAAGTGATGATGGTGGCTTTTCTTTTACCGATGCAAGTGATGAAGGCGGCTGGGTACATAGTGACCATCATGCTATCTGGATTAACCCGCTTTACACCAACCAGGTTTGGTTAGGCACAGATGGAGGAGTTTTTTTAAGTAATGATAGGGGACTGACTTTTACTTTTATTCAAAATCTTCCGGTTGGGCAGTTTTACCACGTTCAATATGATATGAAAGAACCCTACAACGTGTATGGGGGATTGCAGGATAATGGAAGTTGGATGGGGCCATCACAGTGGTATGGAGGAGTAAGTAATGGAGACTGGAGAAGCTTATATGGAGGCGACGGCTTTTGGGTACAACCTGATCCCACAGACTCTAATTCGGTGTATGCGGAAGCCCAGGGTGGGGAAGCCGGCCGGGTTGATCTCAAAACAGGATTGATTGTTTCCATTCAGCCTACACAAACTAAGAATGAGGATAAATTAAGGTGGAATTGGAATTCGCCTATATATATTGGTGCAGCTAATCCGCATGATTTATATATGGGTGCACAATACTTATATAAGTCCATGGACCAGGGAAAGCAATGGACCCGTATTTCTCCCGACATTACCACAAACGATAAGAACAAACAAAAGCAGGAAGAGTCTGGCGGCTTGAGTGCGGATAATACATCAGCCGAAAATCATTGTACAATTTTTACAGTTGCCGAAAGCCCTTTTGATGCAAACTACATTTTTGCCGGGACAGACGACGGTAACTTACAGATTACTACGGATGGGGGTAAAACATGGACCAATGTTTCGGATAATGTGAAGAAATGTGGCATCCCTGCTCAAACCTGGGTAACCAGTATTGAACCCTCGCAGTTTGATAAGAACATTTTATATGCTACTTTCGACAACCATACATATGGTGATTTCAATACCTATCTTGCTAAGTCTACAGATTTAGGCAATACATGGACTCGTATTAACAGTAGCGAGTTTACCGGCTTTGCTAATAAAATAAAAGAGGATTTAAAAAATAAGAACCTGTTATTCCTGGGTACTGAAAGAGGGTTGTTTTGTAGCATAGATGGTGGTGAGAATTGGTTCCGAATGAAAAATCATATACCCGATTATTGCCTTGTAAGGGATATTAAGATTCATCCAAGGACAAATGATTTAATCCTGGCTACACATGGCAGAGGCATTATTATTGTAGATGATATTACCCCCATTCGTAATATGTCTTTACAGATTGCTAATAAAGATGTTTTTTTATACCCTATTAATAAAATGGAACTTACATACGGAAAATATGAAGGTGCTTTTCCGGAACATGATGGCTGGTATTCTAGGAATTCGGATCAAATTCCTCCCATTCAATACTATTTCAAAAAACGGATCATGACCGGGGATGTAACAGTCAAAGTTTTTGATGCGAATGGAAAAATGCTTAAAGAAATCACGGGTACCAAACGCAAGGGGTTGAATAAAGTATATTGGGATATGCGTATTAAAGGGCCAAAGACAGCGGTAGGAGGAACAAAACCTGATGGAGGAAGTTTTGTTGCGCCTATGGTTTTGCCCGGAATATATACGGTAAAACTTTTTGTTGGAGATTCTACCTATAGTGAAAATATAAACGTGGTTGCCAGCAACAATGGAAAGATGACCGATGATGACCGCAAAGCTCAATATGATGCGGCTATGAGGTGTATGCAAATACATGAGTCTCTTGCCTCAGTTGCAGATAGTATTAATGTCACCATTGACGCTGTGAAAGCAATGGCTGATAATGATAAATCAAACAAAAAACTTCATGTGTTCCTTGATACACTGAAAGCCTTTAAAGGCAGGCTGATGGCTAACACAAAAACATCCATATTTGCTGACGAAGAAAGACTGAGAGAACGTATAACTAAAGTATACGCTACCGTATGTTACCAGGAAGAAAGGCCGTCAAACCTGCAATTGGAAAATATTGGACTATTAGAAGGTGAGGTAGCAAAGGCTCAAGTGAAAGAAAAGGCCTTAGTAGCAGAGTACGATATTAAATGGAAAAACAGGATTAAAGTCCTTCCGTCCCATTAGCAGGGAGCCGGGGTAAATTGTATTTTTATTTGTTCATGTATTTCAGGTTTACTGCATACATGACGATAAAAACTACACCGATGAATCCTATAAAACTTGCGCCTATGGCACCTAGCAATCTTCCCATAGCAAAAGGCACTGCTATAAGCACAAGTATTCCGGCGATATACATATAAAATCCAATCTTTTTCCGGTTCCACATCAGAATGGCACCACCTAAGGTAAGAATATTAGATAGAAATTCAAAGATGGCAGATTTTCGAATGTTATCTGCGTTTAGACTTTCTGCAGCTGAGTTCATAAGTAGTTTTGCAAAACTACGGGCATTCTGTTCTTCCACATTGGCTCCTGCATCCTTTATAGCTTCACTGGCAAGGGCTGCAATAGTATCTGCTCCAGCATAGCGGGTAATTGATTTAATAATTCCCCATCCGCTGCCAATAAAGGTGAGGATACAAATAACGGTCAAAAAAGCGCCACGTACTCTGGGAGAGTCAGGGGGCATGGAAGAAACTATTTCCATGTATATTTTAGGTTTATACAAATGTATAAATAAAATCGTTCTGTGGTTATTCATACATTTGAAAACCTTAAAAACAGTAACCAAAAAGCAAATTATGGAACAAAATACGAATCAACAACATTCTGCATTATTAGTGATGGATATCCAAAACATCACCATAAAAATGCTGCCGGAAAGCAATGCGCTTATAGCTTCTCTTGTTAAAACTATCGAAACTGCCCACGCCAATAACATTCCGGTTATTTATGTGATAATTGCGTTCCGCCCGGGATTCCCGGAAGTAAGCCCTGCCAATAAGTCCTTTTCAGCTATAAAAAATAATAAAACGTTCACTATTGATGCTGAAACAGGATTCCGGGTTTATGCTGGAGTAACTCCACTGGATAGCGATATAGTGGTGACCAAAAGGCGGGTTAGTGCCTTTACGGGTAGCGACTTAGAAGTAGTGTTGAGGGCACAGGGAATAAAACATATTGTGCTTACCGGCATTTCAACAAGCGGGGTGGTGCTATCTACCTTGCGTGAAGCAGCAGACAAAGATTATGGTATAACTGTTTTATCTGATTGCTGTGCCGATTTGGATGAAGAGGTTCATCGTATTCTTACTACTAAAGTTTTTCCAAGACAAGCTACTGTTATAAAATCGGAAGAATGGCTTAAACAATAAATAGATTTTATTTGTCAAATCCTTTAATAGTTCTTTTAATAATATCCACAGCTTCCAAAATCTGTTCTTTCGTAATAATGAGTGGAGGTGCAAAGCGGATAATATGATCATGTGTAGGCTTGGCAAGCAATCCGTTATCTTTTAATGCCAGGCAAATATCCCAGGCAGTTATGCCTTTCATGGGTTTTATTACAATAGCATTTAGCAATCCTCTCCCACGTATAAGTTCAATCCGTTCAGAAGTGATTTTATTTAATTCATTCCTGAAAAGTTCTCCCATTTGGGCAGCATTTTCAGATAGATTTTCATCTGCTACTACTTCCAACGCTGCAATAGCTACACGGGCTGCCAGCGGGTTTCCTCCAAAGGTAGAACCATGTTCGTTGGGTTTTATGCAGAGCATTATTGGGTTATCTGCCAGCACAGCAGAGATAGGGTAAACCCCACCTGAAAGGGCTTTACCGAGTATAAGGACATCAGGCCGGACATTTTCATGGTCACAAGCTAATAAAGCTCCTGTACGGGCAATGCCGGTTTGAACCTCATCAGCTATAAAGAGAACGTTGCTTTCTTTGCAGAGTTCAGATGCAGCTTTCAGATAGCCTTCGTCTGGTACTACTACGCCCGCTTCCCCTTGTATGGGCTCAACAAGAAAACCTGCTACGTTTGGGTCCTCAAGGGCTTTGCGTAATGCATCCAAATTATTGTAGGGTACAAGTTCTATCCCCGGAGTATAGGGACCATAATCCTTGCGGGAATCCGGATCATTGCTCATGGAGATAATGGTAGTGGTGCGCCCATGAAAATTTCCTTCGCAGGCAATAATTTTGGCTTTATTTTCAGGAATATTTTTTACCAGGTATGCCCACTTCCGGCAGAGCTTAATGGCAGTTTCCACGGCCTCAGCACCTGTATTCATTGGCAAAACCTTATCGTATTTAAAGAATGAGGTTATAAACTGTTCATATTCTCCGAGCGAGTCATTATAAAAAGCCCGTGAAGTAAGAGTCAGTTTTTTTGCCTGGCTAATCAAGGCATCTACAATTTTGGGGTGACAATGGCCCTGGTTAACGGCAGAGTAAGCTGATAAGAAATCATAATATTGTTTCCCTTCCACATCCCAAACGTGTACACCTTCACCTCGTTCGAGCACCACTGGTAGGGGGTGGTAATTGTGTGCTCCATACTGGTGTTCAAGCTCAATAACCCTTCCTGCTTTATTCTTTCGAACAGCTAATGTTACCATTTTTTATTTTTTATCTATGCGAAGTTAGAAATAATAACCCATATTTGGTACATCATTCCAAAGAAAAGTATGGTACACGAAATTATAGAAAATGCAGAAGCGATAGATACCGGGGAAGGGGGGAATGCTTTAGTACGGCATAATGAAAGAGTAATTTTTGTAAAAGGGCTTGTTCCGGGCGATATAGCGGATATAAAAATTGTAAAAAAGAAGAAGAAATATGCTATGGGGCGGATTATTTCTGTTAAAAAATTATCGCCCATGCGTGTTAAGCCTGTTTGTAGCCATTTTGGAGTATGCGGAGGATGCAGTTGGCAGAACCTTGACTATGAAAAACAAACAGCATTTAAGCAAAAACACGTGGAAGATGCTTTTGAACGTATTGGAAAGATAGATGTAGAGCTGAAATTACCTATCGTTCCTTCTGCAAATATTTATAAATACAGGAATAAGTTGGAGTTTACTTTCTCTGCGAAGCGTTGGCTTACACATGAAGAAATGGGAAATACAGCCAATTTTAATCAGCCAGGATTGGGATTCCATATTCCGGGACTATTTGATAAAGTACTCGATTTACACGAATGTTATTTACAGCCTGCTCCTTCAAACTCCATCCGGAATGAAATAAGACAGTTTGCAATAAAAGAAAATATGCCCTTTTTCGATATAAATGCCCAGGAGGGTTTTTTGCGAAATGTAATGGTCCGGAATACGAGTAGGGGAGAAGTGATGGTGGTATTTGTATTTTTTAAAGACGATAAGGTGTTGCGTGAGAAACTACTAAAGCATATTGCTGAGAATTTTTCAGAAATAACCTCTTTGCAATATATCATTAATCCTAAGAAAAATGATAGCTTTAATGACCTTCCGGCAGTGGTTTATGCAGGTAAGGAATATATTGCAGAAGAATTGACGAGAAATAATGGGGATATTTTAAAATTTCGTATTTCCCCGCAATCTTTTTTTCAAACTAGTACAGACCAGGCGAATGCTTTATATAGAAAAGTAAGTGAATGGGCAGAGTTAACGGGTGAAGAGATAGTCTACGACTTATATACCGGTTGTGGAACTATTGCCTCATTTGTAGCTGCTGAATCTGCTTCGGTTATCGGAATTGAATATGTGGAACAGGCCGTAGCTAATGCGAAGCTGAATGCCGAATTAAATAAAATAAATAATGTACAATTTTTTGCGGGCGATATGCAGGGGATGTTGACTGAAGAATTTTGCCGGCATAATGGGATACCTGATGTAATCATAACTGACCCTCCACGTGGTGGGATGCATCCGGATGTTGTGAATGCTATATTAAAAATGGAGCCTAAGAAAATCATTTACGTAAGTTGCAATCCTTCTACACAGGCTAGGGATATTGCTTTAATGAAAGAAAAGTATTCGGTTAAAATTATACAGCCCTTTGATATGTTCCCTCATACTTCTCACGTTGAGAATGTTGCTTTGCTGCATCGAAAATAGATTTCTAAATTTGCCAACCTAAAAAAAATGTTAACATGAAAAAGGCATATATATTTCCCGGTCAGGGGTCGCAATACAAAGGAATGGGGAAGGAGTTATACGAAAGTTCTTCTCTTGCAAAAGATTTTTTTGAAAAAGGAAACTTTGTTCTTGGATTTCGTATAACAGATACTATGTTTGAAGGAACAGATGAAGATTTAAAACAAACCAGGATTACCCAGCCTGCTATTTTCCTTCACTCGGTTATTCTTGCTTTCCAGCAAGGCGAGAACTTTAAACCGGATATGGCGGCAGGGCATTCGCTTGGGGAATTTTCTGCACTTACTGCTGTGGGTGCAATTAGTTTTGAAGATGGGTTGAAATTGGTTTATCAGCGTGCTATGGCTATGCAAAGAGCCTGTGAAGCTACACCTTCTACTATGGCTACTGTGCTGGGTTTAGATGACAGTAAAGTGGAAGAAGTATGTGCTTCTATAAAAGATGATGTGGTAGTTCCTGCCAATTATAATTGTCCGGGTCAATTGGTTATTTCAGGTACTATATCCGGAGTTACAAAGGCATGTGAGTTATTAAAAGCAGCAGGTGCTAAGCGGGCATTGATTCTTCCTGTTGGTGGAGCTTTTCATTCTCCACTTATGGAACCTGCGCGGGTTGAACTTTCGAAAGCTATTGAGGCTACTACGTTTACTAAACCTGTTTGCCCGGTTTATCAAAATGTTAATGCATCTCCCGAAACTGAAGCGGAAGCAATAAAACGGAACCTGGTAGCCCACCTTACCGCCCCGGTAAGGTGGACGCAAACTATACAAAGAATGACTACCGATGGAGGAACCCAATATTATGAAGTAGGCCCGGGTAAAGTGTTGCAAGGCCTGGTAAAAAAAATATCTCCCGATGTCGAAGCAATGAGCATTTAAAATATTATGAAGAAAATAGGCATAATAATTGTTTTTGTTTTTATAAATTCCCTTATAAGGGCGCAATTTCTTTATTCGTTAGGGATTGCAGCCGGAGTAAGCTATGGCAAAGAAACATGGACAGCCGAACAATATCAAACCAAAGAAAAATATCTTTTAGGTCCCAATGGTGCTGTGCTTGCAGAGTTTTTTCGGGGCACAGCGTTTAATTGGAGAGCAGAGATTATGTATAATGGATTGGGGACGAAAGAAGCTGTGTCAGGAGAAAATTATACGAATACTACTAATTATATTTCGCTTAATAATTACCTGAAATACACGTATGAGTTTGTATATTTTAAAGTATATGGTCTTGTTGGTCCCCGAGTGGAATACCTCCTTAATCGTAAGGCTGCAGTTTATCCTGATGTAATAAATGGGATGAGTCCACTGCACTTGTCTGCTGCTGGGGGAGTTGGATTTGAATTGTATTCTTATTCTCATATCAAACCTTTTGCTGAAGCTTTTTATAACAGAGATATCTCGCCCTCATTTAATGGCAATTTCCAGGGAACAACTATAGTAAGCCAACATGATTTTGAATTCAGGCTCGGGTTGAAATATGTATTTAATGAAAAAAATAAATGCCCAAAGGTTGATAACTCTGCAGGCCAGCCTCCGGGAGGATTTTAACCGCGATTAATTATTTCTGCAATTTCGGAGATGATTTTCTCTGTTGCTCCCCTTCCGCTCAAAATATAGGAAGCTGCTGCTGCACCACATTTTTTTCTGTATGTCGGATCGCTGAATAGTTTTGTTACAGCAGATTCTAGTTCAGGTGAGGAAGTGATGGAAAATCCTCCACTTCTTTTGATAAGCTCATCGGCTTCATTAAATTTCTGGTGGTTAGGTCCAAATAGTACAGGGATTCCGTATACAGCAGCTTCGGTAAGATTATGTATTCCTTTACCAAATCCTCCTCCAATGTACGCAATATCTGCATATCGATATAAATAGGATAGAATACCCATTTTATCTACAATCATAATGTTCGCAGAGCCAATATTTTCTTTTTCTGACTGGGAATATAAAACGGTTGAAGGATATTTATTTTTAAGGGTGCTTATTCTTTCCTCACTCACATCATGAGGTACAAGCAGCAATTTTATTTTTTGTCCGGTGGCAAGCAGTTTTTTAAATATAGGAAATATGATCTTTTCATCTTCCTTCCATGTGCTGCCGCAAATCCAAAGTAGCTCGTTATTTTTAAATTGTTCGATTACTGTATTGGAGTAAGGCTGCTCCATGATATAGATTACACGGTCAAATCTAGTATCTCCACAGGCTATGACATTATTTATTCCGAATTTTTTTAGCAATACTTTCGAGTTTTCATCCTGGACAAATAGTTTGTTATAAAAACGTAGAGATTCCCTGAACCATATGCCCATGGATTTAAAGAAATACTGGTCTTCCCTAAATTTAGCAGAGATGAGAAAGGTTGGGATTCCTTTATTTTTCAATGCATTCAGGTAATTATGCCAAAACTCATATTTTACAAAAATGGCGATAGTCGGGTTTACAATTTTAATAAACTGTTTTGCTCCATTAGGAGTATCGAGTGGGAGATAAAAAACATAGTCAGCCTCCTTATAGTTTTTTTGTACCTCATATCCGGACGGAGAAAAAAATGTTAATAGTATTTTATAAGAAGGAAATTTCGTTTTAAATGCTTCTATAACCGGTCTGCCTTGTTCAAATTCTCCCATTGATGCACAATGAAACCACGCTATTGGGGCAGGAGAATCTTTAAAGGCATCTTTAAGTTTTTTGAATATATCTTTTCTTCCAACTCTCCATTTATTGGCTTTATCATTAAAAAAGCTCGCTACAAAAATGCAGAATCCATAAAAGCGTACGCCCAGATTATAAATACTTCTCATAAAGCTTTTTTAATTGAGGCTGTCCACACTTTGTATTCTGGAAATATATCCTCAAGGTCCGGTTTTTCCTCAAAAATACCATAAAGTGCTGAACCGCTACCAGTCATCGATACATATAGAGCACCTTTATCATATATCATCTTCTTTATATTAGCTAACTCAGGATAGGCAGCGAATACAGGGCTTTCAAAATCATTTATTACCTTTTCTTTCCATTTGTAAACAGGTAAATTTAGTATGGTTTCTTTTAATGAGTATGAGCTTTTCTTTGGTGTAATGAGGCTATATGCATTTTTAGTATCTACATGGATGGCTGGATAAACAATAGAAATATAATAGTTACTCAAGTCTAATTCAATAGGCATTGATATATCTCCTTTTCCGGTTATCGAAGCCGGTTTGTTATCCAGGAAAAAAGTACAGTCGCTCCCTATTGTAGAAGAATATATTTTTAGTTCGTCATAACTTAAATTGAGTTTAAAAAAATCATTTAATAAAGTAAGAAAAAATGCAGCGTCAGAAGAACCTCCGCCTAATCCGGCGCCCATTGGGATACATTTTAGTAGCCATAACTTTAGTGAAGGAAGTAGATACTTTTCATGAAGAAGATTATAAACTTTAGTACAAAGGTTTGATTCTGCAGAGCCGGGAACGGGCATCCCAAGGATAGCCAGGTCTAACTTACCGCTACCTTCTGATGGCAGTACTTCCAATGCGTCGCACCAGTGAATGGGATAAAAAATGCTTTCAATGTTGTGGTATCCATCTTCACGTTTTTCTATAACGTTAAGGCCGATATTAATCTTAGCATTTGGAAAGCAAATCATTTAATAACGCTTAAAGTGTGATGATCTTCTTCTTCGTAAAAGCTCCTTATTGATTTTTTTTACTAATGCAGGGCCTTCATAGATAAACCCGGTATAGAGTTGGAGTAAACTTGCTCCTGCTTCCAGTTTTTCCAGTGCATCTTCTACAGAATGAATGCCTCCGGAAGCTATAATGGGAATATTGCCTGCTGATTTTTCAAAAATATATTTTACAACTTCTGTTGATCGCTTTAAAAGAGGTTTCCCGCTTAGCCCACCGTTTCCAAGAGGAGTAGTATCTGATTTTAGTTCGTCACGGGAAATGGTTGTGTTCGTTGCTATTACTCCACTTATCTGGCAGTTTTTTACAATTTCAATAATATCATCTAATTGTTCGTTATTTATATCGGGAGCAATTTTTAGAAAGATAGGCTTGGGTGCAGGATGCATTTTATTTTTGCCTTGTAAATTAGTGAGCAATCGAGTAAGAGGCTCCTTTTCCTGGAGACTTCGCAATCCGGGAGTATTGGGAGAACTCACATTTACTACAAAATAATCTACATAATCGAAAAGTACTTCAAAACATTTTTCGAAATCCCGGTGAGCTTCTTCATTGGGGACATCCTTATTTTTCCCAATGTTACCACCAATAATAATTCCTGCATTCTTTTTATGGAGCCGAGTTGCAATTTTTTCTACTCCATCATTATTAAACCCCATACGATTAATCAATGCTTCATCTTGGGATAGCCGGAACAAACGGGGTTTGGCGTTTCCGGGTTGTGGCAGCGGTGTTACCGTACCGATTTCTACAAATCCAAAACCGAGGTTGCCCATTTCTTTATATACTAATGCATTTTTATCGAAACCTGCTGCAAGCCCTACCGGATTTGCAAACTTAATGCCCGCTACTTCTGTTGCAAGCTCCGGTGAATTAATACAAAATATTTTTCTAACAAGAGGATTTAAAAATGGTATAATTGCCCCTGCCTTCAGAAGTGTAGCGACAATGTGGTGGCTTGTTTCCGGGGAAAATAAGAACAATATGGGGCGAAGTAGTTTCTTATACATGTTATGGCATGAATATTTCGGGAGGATATTCAATGGAAGCCAGGTATAGTCCGCAGGCAGCAACCGAAGCGCCTGCATGAGAGCGGTTTTTACCTTCAACTATTTTGCAAAAATCAGCATGAGAATATTTCCCGGTTCCCACATTCAGCATAGTGCCCACAATGGCCCTTACCATGTTTCGCAGAAATCTGTCGGCAGTAATTGTGAAGGATAATTTATCACCTTGCATTTCCCAGTGCGCTGATTTGATAATACAATAATCGGTTTTATTATTGGATTGTGTTTTTTTAAAACTTGAAAAATCCCTATATTGTTTCAAAGTGGCACAAGCCTTATTCATAGCAGATATATCTAGGGGATAAGGATAAAACAAGGCATTAGTATAAAGAAAAGGATTTTTGCGGGTATAAATATCATACCGGTAGGTTCTTGCTATTGCATCAAACCGGGCATGGGCATCCGGTTTCACTTTTAAAATATCCTGGAAAGCAATGCTGAAAGGGGTAGTAGAGTTAAATTTATATAACCATTTTTTTTTCTCCTCAGCCAAATTCTTCATTGGTGAATCGAAATGTGCAAAGAATTGTTCGGCATGTACGCCCGTGTCTGTGCGCCCTGCCCCTGCCAATTTAACAGGGTGATTAAGTACCTTAGAAAGGGCATTGTTGCAAATTTCCTGTATAGTGTCCGGTGAATTACTTTGCTCCTGCCATCCGTGGTAGCCTGTTCCCTTAAAAGAAAGCTGAAGAAAATAACGCATAGGGCAAAATTAATAAAGACAGGGATTTATAAATGATTTAAATATAATATGGATATACCTCACTGTCTGGTTTTCATTATATTTAGCTATACTTGTACAAATTTTGAAGTATCGGGATGAAATCAATTCAAAGGAATAAATGGACATACCTCTTTTTTATTCTTTTGTTGCTGATTGGATATGCGTATAGCTATCAATTAATTTTATTCAGGCGCCCGTTTTCTGTCCATCAGTGGAGGCAATGTGATTGTCTTTCAATAGCGTTGAACTATTACAAAGAAGGAATGCACTTTTTCTCCCCAACTATTCACTGGAGCGGGCCTAATGGTGATGGTAAAACTTGTACCAGCGAATGTCCGTGGCTGTATTATTTTGTTGCTTTGTTGTGGAAAATCTTTGGGTACCATGAATTTATTTTCAGGTTAGTAAATATTTCCATAGCATTTACAGGCTTATATGCTCTTTTCTGCCTTTCAAAAAATATTCTGAAAGATGGCGCATGGGCGCTACTAGTTTCTTTGCTACTATTTTCATCTACCATTTTCGCGTATTATGCATATAATTTTCTTGCGGATACCTCTGCACTTAGTTTTGCCTTTATAGCTTGGTTCTTTTTTCAAAAGTTTTATTCAGGTGGGAAAATGCGCTTCTTTACTATTTCAATGTTTTTCTTTCTTATTGCAGGGCTTACAAAAATCAGCGCGCTTATTTCTTTTGCTCCAATATTCCTTGCTTTTGTGCTTGAAAGTTTAAATATTTATAAATTTAAAACAAATGAAAAAATATTTAGTAAACCACTCCATTATATATTTCAATTCCTGGCTGTTTTTTGTATCATTTATGGTTGGACTATTTTCGCTATACATTATAATAACGCTCACGTGGGAGGAGCTTTTAGTACTTCCATCCTTCCGATTTGGGAGACACACTCATTACAGAATTATACAATACTAAATCAATTATTTACAGAACAGTTACCTGTGTACCTGGCTCCATTTTTGTTGATTGGAGTGTTGTTGATTTTAGTGGTACTATTTTTAGTGTATAAAAGTGTAAGCAGATTTTTGTTATTTCTTACCTGCACTGTTCTGATGGCTTGTATTGCATATATTATTCTGTGGTTCCAGGTATTTTATGTGCACGATTATTACCTAATTAATTTATTGATTCTTGTTCCCCTTATTTTATTGACTTTCCTCGATTATTTAAAAAAGAAGCAAGTTGAAATATTTATTTCTGTAAAAGTAAAAGTGATTGGATTTATTGCCCTGTTGCTAAGCATATACTATTGTTCGGTACAAATAAATATGAGATATTCCCCTGATTATCCCGTAGCAGAATATAATATTGCTATGGATGGCATGCACCAGGGATATTGGAACTATATGGACGCTTCATACAAGCAAGGCTTTCAAGCTTTTGAAACAATTACTCCCTACCTGAGAAGTTTAGGTATAAAAAGAGAAGATAAAGTGATTAGCATTCCTGACCAAAGTATAAATATCAGCCTATACTTAATGGACCAGAAGGGATACACTGATTATGGGCAGGATGAAAGCAATAATCAAATGTCTATAAAGAAATGTATGGAACTTGGGGCTAAATATTTGATAATTAATGACACCTCCTTTATAAGTAAGGAATGGCTAAGCCCTTTTCTCACTAAGAAAATAGGCCGGTATAAAAATATACTCATTTACGATTTAAGAAACTGATACCGGGAAACGGCGTTGTTGTTTATGGCTCTCAGCCTTGGTGAGAGGGTAATTACTTGGTAAGAATCCTGAAATATAGTATCTTCGCAGGTGGTTTTTAATGATTTAAAGTGAAAAAAACAGTATTCTTTGGTTTCTTTCTATTGCTTAGCTTTTCGATGCTATCCCAATTTAATGATACGGCTTATATCTATACCTATGGTGGCATACAGAATGATGTATGTAACCAAATAAAACCCACGTATGACGGGGGATACATTATGATTGGTACTACCAATAGTTTTGGCTGTGGCAATACGAGCTTTTATGTTATTAAAACAGATTCATTATGCAATCATCAGTGGTCAAGGACTTATAGCGGGGCTATGAACCAGGAAGGTTTCTCCGTTGCCACTACATTTGACAAAGGCTATGCCTTTCTTGGTTTTACAGACAGCTATGGAGCAGGCGGATATGATGTGTTGCTTGTAAAGACAGATTCCCTTGGAAAAGTGCAATGGCAAAAAACGTATGGTGGCTCTGATTGGGATTTTGGATATTCTCTGCAGCAGCTTCCCGACAGCGGTTTTATTATGTGTGGGCTCACATATAGTTTCGGACCGGGGAATGGAAATGTGTATGTAATTCGCATAGATAAAAACGGTGATACATTATGGACAAGAGCTATTGGAGGAGAGGGCGGTTACAGTATAGGAAATTCTATTTGTGTTCATGAGGATTCCTTGTATGCCATTATAGGAGCTACAACCAGTTTTGGTATTGGAGATACCAACATATATTTTATATTGATGGATAGTAAGGGGATGGTTAAAAAATATACAACATACGGAAGTACAAATGATAATGTAGGTAACTCAATTCGTGGAACAGTTGATAGGGGCTTTATTGTTTTTGGTTCTACTGACAGCGTTGAACCGGGTAAACCTGATGAAATGCTTTTAAAGTTAGATAGTATGGGTGATATGCAATGGATGCAGATATATCATCTATCCACAGGACGTAATATTGGTAAAGATGCTATTCAAGCACCCGATAGCTCTTATCTTGCTGTATCAGCCAGTAATGCAGGATACGGTTTGGGACCAGAATCTATGCGTATATGGCATATTAATATAGGCGGAGTACCCTTATCCGGTCCCTCTTTTGGTGGAACAGGGTACCAACTAGGCACTTCTATTGCACTTGCAAAAAATGGTAATGCGGTCTTTGTAGGTGCTACAAACAGCCTTGGCTATACACAGGGCGTATATGATGTTTATGTAGTTCGTCTGAAAAACGATAGTGTAGTAAATAATTATACGCTTTCTATCCACTTATATAAAGATACTTGTCTATGTATTCCAACTAACACTATTGATCAAGCTACTATTCATCCAGGGATTAAGATATTCCCAAATCCTGTAAAATCCTCGTCTACAATATTAGTTCAAGGAATAGCTGGGGCAAGTTATCTGTTCAATATATATAATGTTTTTGGACAATGTATTGTTCAAAATGCCTCACTTCAACCGATTGGACATGAACAGTCTATTGCTCACATTGAGAAAGGTGGGCTTGCTTCTGGAATCTATATATGCAAGATTATCAACCAGAGTGGAATTACTGTGGCTACTAGCAAATTTATAATTGAGTGATTAGTTCCAATTACAATTCATTTTATTATTGTTTCATAAGAAACTTTTTTTTTGCTTTAGCCTATTTTATAGGAGCATTTGCAGTATTGATGTTTTTTTTACGATTTACCAATAACCAGACTGTTTTTAATCGGGATAGTTTCATGCATTGGGATGCAATTCACTATGAACATATTGCCCATATAGATTACTTAGGATTTCGAACTGCTTTTTTCCCCCTTTTTCCATTAAT
Organism: Bacteroidota bacterium; assembly: GCA_013289165.1. Lineage (GTDB taxonomy): Bacteria > Bacteroidota > Bacteroidia > JABEUT01 > JABEUT01 > JABEUT01. The sequence goes on along the minus strand of JABDAL010000002.1, from coordinate 27,257 downwards.
ATGGAAAATATTAAGGTGTGGTATATATGGTGTAGTTTTGTTTAACGGGATACTTTTTATTTTTTCCGCTTCTTTACTTGTAACTTTCTTTAAGTTTTCTGCGGAGGAGTTTTTGATTATACTTTCTTTCCCTTCATTGATATTTCTATTTTTACCTTACACAGAATCCGTATTCTTTTTCTCAGTTGCATTGGCCTTAATTGGGATGAGTAAGCAAAATAACTGGATAATATTTGTGGGTATGCTACTGGCAAGCTGTACTCGGCCGGTAGTATATGTCTTTATTCCAGCAGTAATTATTCTGAATATTATAGAAAATAGAAAGTTAACCCTTCAAAGGTTTATTTTTTTAATTCTTCCCATCTTACTGGGAATCATTCTCGTTTTTTTTATACAATACTTTAATACGCATGATTATTTTGCATTTTTTCATTCACAAAAAATGTGGAATAATTATTTGCAGATACCCAAGTTTCATCTTACTTCTTGGGGAGGAGATGATATTGTTAAACTGGATGGTTCAGCTTTTTTGGTAGGTATAATAGCAACTGTAGCAATTGCTTATTTTGCATTTAAGAAGTCTACTATTGGAGAATCAATGAAACAAGAGCCCACTTTATTTTCTATTATTTATTTGGCCGGGATATGCTGGTTTGTTTTATTCACACGTGGCGGCAGCCTATTCAGCCTTAACCGTTTTGTTTTTGCTACTCCCTTTTTCTTTTTGGGTTTTTCTGCGCTTTTAAAAAAATCCTGGACAACGAGAGAATATGTACTTATATTCTTGCTCTTAAATGTTTTTTGGCTATTGTTGGGCAGCTATGTACATATCGTCGAAACATTAAAATATTTAGCTCTTTCGGTATTTGTAATGCTTTTCTTGTTCATATCTCATCCTAACAAGTATATTTCAAAAATATCATACTCCGTTTGTTTAATAGGTAACATATTTTTGCAGCTTTATTTTTATAATAGTTTTCTTCATAATGGTTGGGTTGGTTAATTTCCAGATTATAATAGGCTAATGCTTTCCAAAATAAAAGATTCATATCAATTTCTTATTCTTTGCGCTTTATGCATTATTTTTATTATCCTAAAATACTTCACTTTAAACACACCCTATTTTTGGGATGAGTCCTGGGTTTATGCCCCGGCTATCAAAGCAATGGCCCAAAGCGGGATAAGTCTCATGCCGCATGCCCTTTCCGATTTTTTTTCCCGGGGACATCCTTTATTCTTTTTTTTCACAGGGGCAATATGGGTAAAGCTGTTGGGAAGCAGTTTTATTTCCCTGCATCTGTTTGCTCTTGCGATAGCAATAAGCTTCATTTTTACATTGTTTTACATTGTAAAGAACCTCTTTGATTCTACCCTTGCATTAATTGTTAGTGCCATTACCCTTATACAGCCTAATTTTATTAGTCAATCAGCTATTGTACTCCCTGAAATATTTGTTTCATTATGGGCAGTTCTTACCATTTATCATTTTGTAAAAGGAAATAGATTTTATTATTTTTTATTTGGCAGTTTGTTAATGCTGACTAAGGAAAGCGGCATTGTTATTATTGCATCGTTAATGGCATATCAATGTATTTCCTTTTTTGTTCAAAAGATCACGTTGCATTCTTTCAAATTATTTATGGTAGATTCCCTGTTTGCTTTCACTCCAATACTACCGTTTATAGCTTTTTTAATAATTCAGCATAGTGAACGGGGATATTATCTCTACCCGGAACATGTGGCACTTTTGAATTTTAACTGGAACAATTTCCAGGAGGTATTAAAACACTGTTATGATATATTGTTCGAAGGGCAGGGACGTATACTTATAACATGGTCATTTCTTATAATATTTGGGTTATTGTATAAACCTATTCCGGTATTTGCCAGGTGGGCAATAGTGATAGGTTTGATGGTATGTGTAAAAATCTTTTTCCGTTACTGGCCGCTTCCTGATTGGCTGATGATTTTGTTTGTTGGAGCGTTTACTTGTATGTTCTATTATTTTATGCATATAAAATATGCGACGGCTTCAAAGCAATCCGAAAAATTCCTTGCTACTCTTTTTATTACAGGTATACTATATCTTGTATTCAGTTCCATTAATTTCTTTACAAACAGGTATCTTCTTCTGCTTGTGCCTTTAATGGTGATATACTTTTCTTATTACATCAAAACATCCATTCAGTTCCGGCCTTATCTGCCTTACACTTGGGCTTTAGTAATAGTGGTGTTGATGATATGTAATGTTATTTTTTACTGCAACAGTTTGGGCGATGATTCTCCAAAATATATTCATGGTATAAGGCTTGAGCAGGAAATGGTTAAATATATGGAACAGCAGCATTTACAAAAAAGCAATATCTATTCTAATTTCACAATGACAGTAGCATTACATGATAAGGATTGCGGGTTTTTAACAGGCGATTCGATTTTTACTAATCTTGCCGTTGATTTAAATAAAAATACAGAGTATGTCGTATATACAAATGTTGACTTCGATACTCTGTGGTGGAAAAGAAGTGATACCTTGCCAAACTTTAAAATTGTTAAGAAATTCGATTACGGTATAGCTCATGGGAGATTATTTAAACGAGTTTTGTGAAATGAACTTTCTATCTATAAATGAAAAACAATACTGACACCGAAGGCGAACGCCTTAATAAATATATATCGAACACAGGTTACTGTTCTCGCCGGAAAGCTGATGAGTTAATTTTCATGGGCCTTGTAAAGGTGAATGATAAAGTGGTAGATTCTCCCGGGTACCGGGTAAAGCGTACCGACCGTGTGAATGTGGAGGGTACAAAACTCAGGCACGTTCAAAAACAATATATTTTACTCAATAAAACTAAGGATGCAATTTCCACTGTATCAGACGAAAGAGACCGTAAAACTGTTATAGACCTGATTGAAGGAGCCTGCGAGGAAAAAGTGTATCCGGTAGGGCGGCTTGACCGGAATACTACCGGGTTACTTATTCTTACTAATGATGGGGAACTCGCCAATCATTTGTCTCATCCCTCCGGGGAAGTCCGCAAAGTATATAAAGCCCGTTTGGACAAGCCACTTGCCTATGATGATTTAAAAAAGGTAAGAAAGGGCATAATGCTTGAAGACGGCTTTGCACAGGTAGATGAAATAGAATACTCCAGCAAAGACGGAGATGATTCCATAGTTCTGACTCTCCATAGTGGTAAAAACCGTATTGTTCGCCGTATTTTTGAGGCACTTGAATACAAAGTCAAAGCCCTTGACCGGGTAGGTTATGCAGGACTAACTTTACATCACTTGCCACGTGGGGCATGGAGGTATCTAACACCCGAAGAAGTGAGGAAGCTGAAAGCCAGTTGATGTTTTCGGCTCCACGGAGTATTTGAGTTTATTAAGTAGAAAATATTTATCCTTAATAGACAAAGCATGAAAGCATCCTTAAGTATTATACTACTCCTTTCCTTTGCTCTTACTGCTTTTGGGCAAAATTCTACCCCTCTTGCTTATAGATTGGATACAATTTTAAATGATGACCAAAAATATCGCCTAAAGATTGATTCTATAAAAAAGAAATATGGTGATAATTCTACTGAAATGAAAACGCTTTGGGATACTATTAAGAAATTAGATTCAATAAATTTAATGAAAGTAGAAGCCATTATAGATAAATATGGATGGGTTGGAGTTGATTCAGTGGGAGTAAATGGAAATATGGCATTGTGGTTAGTTATCCAACATTCTGACTTAAAAACGCAGGAGAAATATTTGCCAATAATGAAAGAAGCTGTGAAAAAGGGTAATGCTATGGCTTCACACCTTGCTTTGTTGGAAGACAGGATTGAAGTACGGCACGGAAGACCACAAATTTATGGTTCTCAGGTAGGTTATAAGGATGGGAAACCAACCTTTGAACCAATTATAGACGAAAAGAACGTTGATAAACGCAGAGCAGAAGTTGGACTAGAACCACTTGAGGACTATGCAAAACATTTTGGTTTCGATTTTACCCGATAAATAATGTTGCGCACCCTTTTGGTGGTATTTACAATTGTTCAATGAAAGGATTAATTACAATGAAAATAAACTTGAATAATTTTAAACCAAGATACTACCCCTTGTTTCTTATTACTTACCCCTTATCTTACTTTTTTATAACTTTGCGAACTTAAATTTTTAGTACGCACATTAATGAAGACAGACAGTTTTGCTTACCGCCATTTAGGGCCTCGTTCACAAGATGTTAAACACATGCTTGATAAAATAGGTTATTCCTCCCTTGATGAATTAATAGATGCCACCATTCCCGCTTCCATAAGACTTAAAAAGCCCCTGAATTTACCTGAGGCTATGCGCGAAGATGAATATTTGGCACATATAACCGAATTAGCTTCAAAGAATAAAGTTTTTCGTTCCTATATTGGATTAGGATACTATAATTGCTTTATTCCCTCCGTTATAAGGCGTAATGTACTTGAAAACCCGGGATGGTACACGGCGTACACACCTTACCAGGCGGAGATATCGCAAGGCAGGTTAGAGGCGCTTCTCAATTTTCAGACTGTTGTATCTGACCTCACAGCTATGCCTATTGCTAATGCCTCCCTTTTGGATGAGGCTACAGCAGCGGCTGAAGCTATGTTGATGCTGTATCATTCCCGTCCTGCTGAAAAACAAAATGCTCATACATTTCTTGTTTCGTCGGATTGCTACCCTCAAACCATTGATGTTTTAAAGACCCGTTCGGCTCCGGTAGGTATTAATTTGGTTATTGATAACGTTGAAAATGCCAATACTGATAGTGTTTTTGGGGTATTACTTCAATATCCTTCCGCAAGGGGCAAAGCAACGGATTATGGAGCATTGGTTCAAAAACTGCATGATAATAAGGTATTTGTTGCAGTTGCTACTGACTTACTTGCATTGGTACTTTTAACTCCTCCCGGCGAATGGGGCGCTGATGTGGTTCTTGGTAATTCACAACGCTTTGGTGTTCCGTTGGGTTATGGAGGGCCCCATGCAGCATTTTTCGCAGTTCGCGAAACTTTCAAGCGTGTGTTGCCCGGTAGAATTATAGGTGTAACAGTAGATGCCGAGGGTAACCATGCCTTGCGAATGGCTTTACAGACCCGCGAACAGCACATTCGCAGGGAGAAAGCTACTTCCAATATCTGTACCGCACAGGCATTGCTGGCTGTTATGGCGAGTATGTATGCGGTATACCATGGGCCACAAGGAATAAAAAATATTGCTAAAAAAACACATGGCTTTGCCGTTCACCTGGCGGGTTCGTTAGCTGAGTTAGGATATGTTATTTCAAACAGTAAGTTTTTTGATACTATTGAAGTGAATGTTCCGCAGGGGTATGGAGAGGCATCTGCAATCAGGCTCACCGCATTGAAGAAGGGATTTAATTTTTACTACCCTGAATCAAGTACGGTTTGCATCAGTCTAGATGAAACTACCAATGCTTCTGATATAGAAGACATCATTTTCATTTTTGCCTCCGTGGCAGGAAAAGCATCTTTAGCAAACCAAGCAAATAGCTTTTCGGAACAATATAACCTGGAAGGTTTATTCCGTAGCAGCAGTTATCTCCTCCACCCGGTATTTAATAGCTACCAGAGCGAGACGGAAATGATGCGCTATATAAAGAAATTGGAAAATCGGGATATTTCTCTTACCCATTCAATGATTTCATTAGGTTCATGCACGATGAAGCTGAATGCCGCATCGGAACTATATCCGATTACGATGGCCGGATTTGCCAATATTCATCCTTTTGCACCGCTTGACCAGACTAAGGGATATCAAAAAATGTTTGATAATTTGAGTAAGTACTTGTGCACTATTACAGGTTTTGCAGGGGTTTCACTGCAGCCCAATTCGGGTGCACAGGGTGAGTATGCTGGTTTGCTGGTAATACGCGCTTACCACCATAGCAAAGGTGAACATCATCGTGATGTGGTGTTGATACCATCCTCTGCACATGGCACTAATCCTGCCTCTGCAGCCATGGCCGGCATGAATATTGTGGTTATAAAATGCACCGAGAGCGGTAATATTGATGAAGCTGATCTGGAAGAGAAAGCAAAACAACATAAAGATAATCTCTCCTGCCTGATGGTTACTTATCCATCCACATATGGAGTATTTGAGGAATCTATAAAACGGATTACAAAAATTATCCACGCCCATGGAGGCCAAGTGTATATGGATGGAGCTAATATGAATGCACAAGTTGGCCTTACCAATCCTGCTAATATTGGAGCTGATGTGTGTCATTTAAATTTACATAAAACCTTTGCCATTCCTCATGGTGGTGGTGGCCCCGGAATGGGACCCATTTGTGTGGCCAGGCATTTAAAGCCGTTCTTACCATCGCATAGTGTAGTGGCACCTAATGAAAACAGAACAAGTGCCGTATCGGCAGCCCCCTGGGGCAGTTCGCTCATCCTGCTTATTTCTTATGGTTATATTAAGATGCTTGGAGCGCAAGGTGTAACAGATGCTACGAGGTATGCAATTTTAAATGCAAATTATTTGAAAGCCTGCCTGAAGAATCACTACACCATATTATACACCGGGACAAATGGTAATGTGGCACATGAACTTATTTTAGATTGCAATGAGTTTAAAAAGACCTCCGGGGTGGATGTTACAGACATAGCCAAAAGGCTTATGGATTATGGATTTCATGCACCCACTGTGTCATTTCCTGTTCACGATTCATTAATGGTAGAACCCACAGAAAGCGAGAGTAAAGAAGAAATTGACCGCTTTGTAGAAGCAATGATATCTATTCATGCTGAAATTGATGAAATTGCATCAGCCAAAGCTGACAAGGTGGATAATGTGTTGAAAAATGCACCCCATACTGCTAAACGGCTTATCTCAGGTGAATGGAACCACTCATATTCCCGCGAAAAAGCAGCCTATCCTTTGCATTGGCTGAAAGAAAATAAGTTTTGGGTTTCTGTGGCCCGTGCTGATAATGCCACCGGAGACAGGAACTTAATTTGCACCTGCCCGCCTATTGAGGAATATGCTGCAGTAGAAAATTAAGTCCGGATTTTTATTGCTACTTATTGGGTGAAACATAGTCTTTCGACTTTTCAAACTCTTCGTACCTGTATTTGATAGTCATAACCAAATCATAATCGGTAGAGTTTTTTATAAAGTCATCAGAAAGGTCGCAGAAGTCTATGAATTTGTCAAATTCCGCCTCACTCAGGTTGATGATATCATGCTTTATATAAATATGAAATAAGTCTTTCAGTACATCTCTTCTCTTTTCTTCGTCTTCTAATTGTGCCACCTTTCTTTTAGATTGCTCAAGCCGGCTGAATCGTTCATACAAAAGTGTAATTGGATTTAGCAGAGTGGGGGACTTGTAGGTGTCGGTATTAGGTATATCACCCAATGTGCTTCGTTCTTTGTTTATCTCCCTTAAATTCTTGCCGGGGTAAACCTTTACTTCTGCCAGGGTATAATGAATGCTATCAAGAATTACCGTAACAGTGAATTCACTTTTTGGAACAGAATCTTTAAAACATATCCTTTTTACACCAAAACCCGAAGCGCTTACTAATATGGTATCTGTTTTTAATGCAGTCAAAGTGAAATGCCCATTTGGCTGGGCAAGCAAACCCGTAGATGTACGTTGGTTTATAACTACCACTTGATAGAGCCCTCCTAATCCTTTTGAATTAACTGCATTTCCTTTGATGGTAATACCTTGCTGCTGGGCGTAACCTACTCCCGAAATAACAAATAGATTCCAGAAAATATAAAATGCCTTTCTTTTCAAACCTTTAGTAATGAGTGCAAATTTAATGGTGAATAAGTTCTGGTATTGTTAAGAAACCTTAAATCGAGTATTTTAGCACTTATATTAATGTTAAATGTACAAGAATTTTTTACTGTTTCTCCTTCTTTTGCTGCCCCTGCAGCAAATTTCTGCACGATTAATAAAACCTGGTTGTAAAAATTTTATGGGCGGAACTTTTTTCAAAGATAGTCCTGCTGATAGTGTTATTATATACCGCGGTTTGGAATACTGGATTGAAGCGGATTTGAAAAAACACGAATGCAGAATATATAAAACATGCTGGATAAACGAATGTACATTTGTTTTGATATTTAATAATCGTGTTTGTCAAGATAGGTCTGTAAAGTCAGCAGATTCAATAGCTATTTATCCGGATTCTTTATTTTATACTATGGATTCTTGCAATTTGGCTGGGATAAGGTACCAGGTAAAATCAAAGAGAACTGTTTCTTACCAACACCTCACTCCATTACCTGATAAACTGGCCTGGCAATACATTATTGATGCAGATACCAATTTATATTTTGATACGGCAGAGATCAAAGAATTGTATGGAAAACCAATACGGAAATACTATTGGAATGTTCCCTATTTCATTAATATGGTAAGCGATTCGGGGGAAATACAATTTATAGATTACATGATTTCCTTGTTTAAGAATGGTGACATAAGACCTGCATTGAATGTGGGTTCTGCATTTTTTCATGCGCGTTCTTCCGACACGCTTTGGAATGACTATAGCCGATATGTACAAAATGTGTTTGGTAAATTAAAATCATTTCAAACTGTAGAAATGCAGGATGGGTACAACATTAACAATACTTTTCGCGCGCATACGTACGTTGTCAATGCTACTTTTGAAAAAGTGAAGGGCAGTTCCTTTATACATATTTCTACTTTGCCGCAGGCCGATAATCCTTTGCTATCACTCACCATTAGTTCAGACAGTGCCTATAAGGTGCCATTTTTTAAAGAATTAACGGGGGATTTTTGGAAACTGTTAAAGCAAAAAAAATTCCACGAAATTTATACATCCAGTTCATCCATGCTTCAATCGAATATAAGCTATAAGGAGGCAGTTAAAATATTTACTACCATTGATTCACTTGGATATTTGGATAAATATGCTCCTTCTTTCCAAAGCTTTACAGAGTATCATGGGAAAGGGATAATGGTAATAAGTTTTAAAGCTACGCCAGCTGGTAAGGTACTTGCCGTGGATCTTTATTATACCTTTGAAAATGGAGAATATAAATTGGCAGAAGTAAGTCCATCTAAAAATTAAAATGATGAAAAATTTCAAGGTGGTTCTATTTTTTATGGCTATTTTAAATGGGGGTATGATACATGCTCAAACGTTTAAGGTTCTCAAGGCTACCAAACAACCTTGGTCGGGTGGGGTAGCAGGGCATTACGGGGCTGATTATGATATTGAACTCGAAACGAGTTTGCATACTATTGTGCCAGATACAATGTGGATAAATGATAACGTGTACCCATTAAGTTTTTCAACACCTAATAATGAGTGTAAACGTACTGTTGATTCTGTAACCCATCGAATCAAGTACAGCATTTCGGCTACTGAGGCACATGACGAGATGCGCAGTAGGTCGCCAAATGAACCTGCTGCACCCAAATCGAAATATGCAAGGCATTTTCAGGGGGCGGGAATGATTTCGTACCAGAAAAAACACAAGCAGTATTTCTTTATAATAAAATCTTTTACCGTACTGGACGCTATTAATTATCCTTAGCCAGGAAGCAAATTTTCGTACTGAAAAGATATTACATTTGCAACAATAAACAGGATATGAATATGGAACAAAAACAACAATTACCTAATGCAACGGCAGTACTCGTATTAGGAATTTGCTCGATCGTTGTGAATTGTTATGGGATTGGCCTAGTATTGGGGATTATTGGCCTGGCATTGGCTGCCCCGGGCAGGCGAATGTACCGGGAGAACCCTTCTCTATATGAAGGATGGAGCGTTTTAAATGCAGGGTTTGTGACATCCATAATTGGAGTTGTAATTGGCGGATTCTGGGCTTTCTTTTTGATGATTTGGGGCGCTATTATGGGAGGAACTTTGTTCTCTTTACATACTTTTGTAAATCAATAATTCTTCTGTCACTTTAATGGAATAAAGCCTATATGATTACCTGGCTTGAAAACCATATGTTACCTTGTGCCTATAAAACCTTATTGGGTATTGATTGTCCTATTTGTGGCTTTCAAAGGGCTTTTATCCTGTTGCTCCAGGGCCGGTTTATGGATAGTTTTAAAATGTATCCACCTCTTATTCCATGTATGCTTTTTATATGCATGGCAAGTATTTATTGCACCCGGAAAAGCCTTATAAAACCTGAGTTTTTTAATTTCTCTGCTCTATTTACCCTAAGCATAGTCTTTATAAATTATTTTATAAAGATGGCTGTCCTTATATTTTCAAATTGATGAGGACGATTGCCGCTGCAATTCGTTTTATTGTTTATTCCAATCTTTTTATTGCTTTGTGTGCCGCGGCATATACTGCTAAAACCTCTTTATTGTTGTATGGAAGTAATGGCAGTTTAAGTGTTAATGGTATTGTTTTTTGTGCGACTCTTCTCTTGTATTGCTTTCATCGCATAAATAAAAAGAAGTTCCTTACTCTTTATGAAAATGCGGAGGAAAGGAACAACTGGATGAGCCTGCATAAGAGTGTTTACCATACCCTGATACCTGTTTCCGTAGCTCTGTTGTGTGTGCAATTATTTTTCATGCCACCAAGGATGTGGCTTGTATTTGTACCTGCCGGAATTGTTGGCCTGGGATATACATATCCTATTGTTCCTGCAAGGGGTGGCTGGAAACGCTTGAGGGATATTTATTGGTTAAAACCCGTTTGGATAGCCCTGGCTTTTTCATGGCTTACTACTTTTCTACCTGTTGTATATGCCGAATCAGTTTCTTCTGTAATAAAGCCAGAAGTGCTATTTATATTCTTTAGGGGATTCCTTTTTATTTTTGTGTTATGTATTCCTTTCGACATAAGGGACAGGGCTTTCGATGAGCGGAGGGGGGTATATACAATACCTGTCCGGCTGGGCGAAAAAAAATCCATCTACCTTTCTATTATTTTATTGTTATTTTTTGTAGTTCTTTTAGTTATTCAGCTACTGTATTTTGGTTTGAATACTCATATAGCCTTTGCGCTTTTCATTTCCTGTATTCTTACTGCTGCTATTCTGCCATTGGGAAAGGCCGGGAAGCCTGCTCTTATGTATCCACTTTTGTATGATGGGGCCATGCTAGTTCAATGGGTATTAATAGTTGTTTCCCTACACATTTGAACAAGAGCATTTGCGTTGTAAGCAGAACAATTACCATATATTTGCCTCACGCAATTCCAACATACATGTTAAAAGATAAAGTACTAATACTGGCACTGTTATGCGGTTTCCTCTCACCGTATTACTGCTCGTCTCAAATATGGTCCACTGTAGGGTTGGGAGCCAAAGGGAATTTTACCCCCATGTATGTTTTTCATGATAAGCTTTATATGGGCGGCATGGATAGTGTGGGAAAAAGAGCTACTCATACAGCATGCTGGGATGGTAAGTCGTGGACTGTTCCCGATTCCAACCTCCAGGGAAATATTACCACTATGGCGGAGTTTAATGGTAAGCTTTATGCCGGAACAGAAATTGGAGTTGGTGCAGGTAAATCATACAACCTGTTGTGCTGGAATGATACACTATGGAAATATATCGGTTCTACGAATGGAAGAATCAATGCATTGTATGTAATGAAAGGCCAATTGTATATAGGCGGATCGTTTACACGAGCCGATACGCTTACTGCAAAGCATATAGTACGATATAGCGATACATCGGGATGGTCAAAGGTGGGGAGGGGTTTACCCGATAATGTATGGGCTCTTATTGTGTACAGGGAAATGCTTTATGCCGGGGGGCAGTTTTCCTCGGTGGAAAGGTGGACAGGTAAACTATGGGAAGATGTGACCAATACCGGGCAGCAATACAAAAGTGGCTGGGTAAAGTGCTTTGTAAATTATTTTGATGAACTGTACGCCTGTGGAGAATTCAATTACCTGGTGAAGTGGGATACTCATGGATGGTCGCCGGTGGGGCCCTTTAATGGGGGAGCTTATGCTATGGCAGTTTATAATACAGGCTTGTTTGTAGGGGGTGATTTCACCTCTGTCCCGAGAATTGACAACGTATTTCATATTACGAATTACGAAAACAGTTCCCGTTCCTGGAATTGTATGGGTGGAGTGATATACTGGGCCGGCGATTGCAAGATAAATACCGGAACTGTGAGCTCTATAGCCGTATATAAAAACGAACTTTATGTAGGAGGGCAATTTATGATTGCAGGGGGCAAAATTGCTTCCAATATTGCCAGGTGGTCCCTTCCAATGGAAAGTAAGTAGCACAAATCTGCCCTGTACCAAATGGTATATTCTGGCAGGATTTTTTACGAAAAAATTAACAAAATCCAAATAAATTGAAAAGCGGTTATGTCACGGTTTTTCACGAAACGGGCAATGTGACGTAAAGATATTAGGCTCATAAAACCAGTCACTTAATGTAATTTTTGGCTCTACTCTAGACATTGGTTGATGGGTGGTATAAATAGCTGAGGGATAAATATTTTGATATAATCTGAAGATATCGAGGTAGTTGTAAAGTATTTTTATTATATTTGCGTCTATAAAAGAAAGCGGATTTGATGAAAGAAACGAAAAAGAGTAAAAAAGTGGACATTCAGAGTTTAAAAAAGAGGGTTAACACCCTATCCGTCAAGGAAAAGCAAGATTTAATCGAGTATTTAAGAAGCAGTTATTCAATATTTGACGAGCATGCCGATGTTACTGCTTGCAGGCATTGTGGCTCAGGTAAAATTGTTAAAAATGGCATCAGGAACGGCCATCATAGATATATCTGCCGTACCTGCAAGAAAAGTTTCACTTACCGAACAAACACGGTTTTAAGCAATATTCAGAAGCTTAACAAATGGAATCTGTTTGTAGAAGACTTCATGAGCTTAAATTTCTCATCCCTAAAAGAAGTAAAAAAACGAATAGGCATAACCGAACAAACGGCCTTTAACTGGAGGCATAAACTACTTTCAGCTTTAACCAGCAATCAAAATATAACATTTGAGAATGAGGTAATAGAATTTGACGATTGCAATTTGATGCTCAGTAGAAAAGGCAGGCAGGACATGGGCATCACAAATAAAAACGGGTACAGGAAATGGAGACGGAAAGTGGCCGTTGGAGAATCACCTTATAATACGAAGGTACTGGTTACATACGGACGAAATTCCAAAAAACTGGATTTTCATATAAGTAATATTGGCAGAGTTCGAAAAGTTCATTTGGACAAGTATTTTAACATACCTGGAAAGTTTAAAGACATAGAGGTCCGTTGCGATAAGCACACATCCTACAGAGCCTTTTTTGAGGATAACAACATCTCTTATAAAGCCTTTAAAGCCAGAACTTACCATAGGGATTGGATGGATAAAACTGTGCACGTGCAAAGTGCCAATGCCTATATACACAATTTCAAGAGCTTTGTAAATGAGTACCACAGGGGTATTTCAACAAAATATATTGGCAATTATGCAAACTGGTTCGCATATATCCACCAAATCAAGCAGTTTGTAAATCGAAAAATGGAACTGGATACCAAAATACAATTTGATTTGGCAGATACCATTTGCGAAAGGGTTGTCAATGACAACAAAGGCCTGGGGAAATATCGGGAACTGGAGATTGCCTATGGGCAGTTCTTACAGGAAAATGGTCGGTCAAACTTCGGGAAATGTAAAAATTACTACTATAACGGGAAAGTTGCCTGCTGAAAAGAGGAAGAATCAGTTTATTTCTTAGCAATTTCCATTACACTGAACTGATTGCGTATGTTTTGAATTAAAGCATCTGATATTATTTCTGCTCTTTCTTCTGGGCTTTTCTCCTTTTTATCAAGAATATTATAGGATTCAGAACAAAAATCTAATGAAAGCCTCGATATGGAGGATGCTTCATTTGCTATTTTTTTAATTTGTGTTTTCATTTCTTAGGCTTATATAGATAGTTTTCTAAAAAATTATGATTTAGCTCTGGTTTAAAATAGTGTTTCCTTTTAATCCAAACAAATCCATCTCCTTTTGAAATTATAGCAACATCAACTGAACCGCCAACATTTTCTTCTGCAAAGGTAATCCTTTTTTGTAAATAAGTCAAATATATAAGGCTTTCCGCCAATTCTGCTAAATCTTCTTTCGATAAATTTGCAACAGCATCAAGTAGTGGGGCAATATAATTTTCTTGTTTATCTGCCGTCATACTGTTTTCATATTGTTGAGTTAATGTAGAAATATCTAATGATTTTATTTTTGTAGCAACATTAGTCCCTGCTGCCCCAAGTACATTAATAATATCATCATTGTACTTTTCAAAAAACCGTTTGAAATTATCGAGGTATGTTTTTTCTAATTTCGGTTCAATACCTGTTAAAATGGTTTGCATAGCATCTGTATCCGCAAATGGAGTTATACTACTACGCATAAAATAATCATTAGTAATATTCGTTTTTCTTTGTTCCCAAACATAGTATTTTAATTTTTTATCAAAGGCAAACGATACAATTATTGGAACTAAGGCAGGATATATTTCCTTTTCACCAAATCCAACAAAGATAAGTCCGCTGTATGGAGAAAAAGACTCCTTTCCTTTATGTAAAAGATAGAACATTTTGTTTAGCTTATTCTTTATATTGTCTGTAATAGTTACACCATTATAGTATTGTTCATATACAGATTTTATTATACTATCACAATATTGTAAGTACTCATCTATCGAATAGTTTGTAAAATCATCACATGTAACATAAGTATTAAGATGTACAAAATAGTTGTCATCTAAATGTTTTTCAATATGTGCAAGAAATATAGCTTTATCATTAGCATCCCAATCTTTAGGAAACATCTTGCCAATTACCCCTTTATTAATAACATTTAATAGTTGATAGATTAATACTTCCAGATAAGTTTTTTGATCTTGCTCACTAGAAAAAAAATTCATTTCTTTCAAATATTTTATGAATTCTATCTGGTATGCTTCAACAGTATCCAATTCCTTGTCATCTAATTTCTGTCTAAACATTTTTATGATGGTTTCCCAAGGAGTATTCATGAAGTTAGCGCTTTGATAAATCATAATCCCAATAGGATAATATTTGGATAGTGTAAATATTTTTAGTGCATTATTATAAATTTTTCCGCCTATTGAAACGGCACTATCTGCTGCAATAGCTACCGCTTTTCTGTTTAATATACCTACAACTGCTGTCATAATAATTTAGGTAATTATACTAATCTTTGACGTTAAAATTTTAATGCCTAATTATCAGCTAATTTCATATTAGTTGTTTTCTCTATTATTAAATCGCCTAAAGTTTATTAGCTAAGTTCTAAGTGTTATGAATCTACTATTTTCATATTTAGCTTTAAAATTGTTTTTAGCATTTGATTTATCCGACCAGTATTGGGCTAGAGGCTTAATTTGCCTATTTAAAATTCTTACTATCTTTATATTCCTAATACACTACTATGACTAACTACGACGTTGCTCAAAAAGTAGTTTCTTATTTTGATAAGAAAACTAAAACACTTTTATCAAAAGAACTATTGACCATTTTGCTTACTGTTTCTGATACAGCATTAGAAAGTGTCACAATTCAACAATATTTACATGAAGAACAAAATGAGTATCGTGCTCTTTGTTATATTTATCAACGATGGCAGGAACAGTTTCTAAGCATTTTAAACCATGATCAACAAATGAATCGTACAAATATGAAGATAGCTGGTGTGAAAGTGCCTTTGAGTTTAAATGTTGCTCAGGAAGGATTATCTTTATTTCGGGAGATAGACGCTTTAAATGTATTTGAAGCCTCAAATCCTGCTCTGTTCCAGAGCCTTTAACTTTCTTTCTTAAATTGAAAGTAAAAAGTTTTTGCCAATTCATTTTGCATGTATTAATTACAAATTACATGGAATAACTTCAACCTTATTGAATTGGTATCAGAGGAGTACCGGAATATGGTATTGGTTTTGTAGGCTTTCTAGGTTTACTGTTAACCACCTTTTTATTATTTACATTTCTACTTATATAAAAGGTATTAACGTCTTTTACTAATCAAGCTAATTAACGTTTAATTTACCTTTCATCAGGTTGCCTAATTTTCTAAGATCTTCATCTCTTTCTTCTGGTTTGAGATAACCTATCTCATCTTTACCGCTATGAAATAGTATTTCAATCCCATAATGCTCTCCTTTACCAGTCAAATCTTTTGGTCTAACTGCCTCTATGGACTCTATTTTATAGGTTGATTTATCTATGGTAACAGTAGTGAAATCGCCGGAATCTTTTATCTTGCTCATTTTTGTATATTTTACCCCAAATGTACGCAAAATAAATCGTATTAATTTTCTCATATTGTATGCAGGTTTTTACATACAATAACTTCTGATATCAATTATTTACTTCGAAAGACAAACAACCACTATTATTTCTAATTCTGAAATTTTTTACTTTATAGTAACTTCATGTTGACTCATATAATAATGGACAGGGTTTGTTTTAAAATCTGGATTAGTCCTGGATATTAATACAACAATGATATTACTCTCTTTATGTGACTCGATATCTATCGAATTCAAAGGTAAATTATAATTGCTACCATCATTAAAATGCTCTTGAACAGTATATCCTTTATGGAGAAATGAGTCAACTTCTTTTAAATATCCTTCATCACAACCGGGTTCATTTTTCAAGAATATAGTAGGTAATTTTAAATTATCAGTTTCTTGAATTTTGACAAGCACACTTAAAATTTTCCTTTTTATTGTGTCATTAATATGTGGAACAGTATTTACATCTCCATTAACTCCTACTGTATTCCCGCTACCTCCAACAATATGATTGCCATTTCCAGTAACAGTAACATTATCGTTTCCTAATGCAACTGCTTTATGAGGGGTATCTATTGTAGACTGATTACTTGTAATACTAAACATTGTAGTTTCCTTAGGTTTAAAGAAAATCTCATATATAGAACCAATAATAGCTATTAGAAGTATTAATCCGGCAATATAAGATCGATACTTTTCCTTAAAGAAATTTATAAGTCCTGTGGTGTCCATTATCAATATTAATAATAGTACAAATATAAGTATAAACATGTTATTGTATATAATATATGCAATAACTCCAATTATTCTACTTTGTAATTATTTTAGAAAACACGTAATACTCAGAACCAGTGAATATCATTAAAACATTACCATTATGCATAATGATAAATAACCTATTTACTTTGGTATCCTCATCAGTACAACCATACCACACAGAACCATTATTATCGGTTTTTTCATATGTCATGTCATCGTATGACGTTGTTGAACCATCATAAAAATAACATTTGACTATCTTTAATTTTTCATTAGCATAAATCAAATGGAAGATATTTACTTCTTCAACTGAAGTTTGTTCAACATTTCCATTATTTGATACTACACCAAAAAAATTTGTTTTAACAACTTTATCGTTTATTTGACCGACAACCAAATTTGCAAATAATAGAAAAAACAAAAGAATAGTTAGTTTTTCATTTGTTCCATTTCGTATTCTCTTCAATATTGAATTTAATGCCTTTTCTACATCTTTTATATTTTTTACTTTTAAAGCTTTCCAATATCCATCAGACCATTTATCATTTTTGCTTTTCCCAGAAATTTTCCCTCGTAATTTGCGCTTATTAAATTCATTCTTGATAATTCCAATACAATAGACTTGCTTGTTTTCATCATTAAACAACACAAAAACACCTTCTTCTCTTGTGATTGAGTCAAATTTCCCTTTTTTAAAATACCTACTCATGGTACAATTGTTTTGTACCCACAAGCCCCGAATGAGTGTTATATTTCTCTCAGCAGCGTGGGACTAATAGTCCCGTCTTCTGTTGGAGGTACTGAGAAGAACCTATACGAAAAGATAGAACAAGCCCACGCTGTAGACTGTAATATCCTTGTCGTATTGTGAAGATTCTCAGTTTTCCAACTACAAGGCGATAACTATACGCTATCAATCACAAAGGTAATTAATTTTCTTAATCCCTACTAAGAATTATTAGATTGATGTTTAGAGAAAAACTTTTTGATAGAACCTGTTATAAAGAGGAGTGGTTTTTATTCCACTCCTCTTGTAGCTCAAACTGATAGAGCAACTGTTTCGCAGCAGTAGGTTAAGGGTTCGATTCCCTTCAAGAGGTCTATAACGGAAAGTCGTAAATTTACTATTTCAATTTTGTTTGCACACATTCTTTAAGTAATTCAATAAATCTTATTCCATCGCTCATCTTTCTTGTATTGTATCTATAAGCTGCTTCTTTGGCGTATTTATTCAGATATATTTTATCCACCTTATGATAAGTGCCGGTCACTGCTCTTTTTATGAAGTTCCAGAAATTTTCAATATTATTCGTATGATAAAATTCATCTATTTTATGCTGACTTTTGCTATGATCTATTACATAATGCTTAAATCTTTTCTTATTCTTTAATCCTCTATATACTCTATATTCATCTGTACAAACAATAGATTTCTTTACAACATTTGTCCTTATAATTGTTTTCATTTCTACACCATCCAATTTATCCAGTGTCCACACCTTCACCATTCCATTTCTTTGTAATATTCCGAATACTGGTTTCTTGTCTACAACAGAACGACCTTGACTATATTTGAATTTTTTATCCCAGTGTCTATTTTTATTCTTGCCTCCAATATACGATTCATCGGCTTCGATAATACCTTCCAGTATTTCATCAAATTGTTTACTTTTATCCATTACATTTCTTATTCTATCAAGTACATACCAGGCATTAGGCTGAGTTATCTCCAAGTGTTTTGCTAATTGGCAAGATGATAGACCATTTTTATTTGAAGAAAATAGATATATTGCAATAAACCAATTTTGAAGTGAAATGTGAGTTGAATGAAATACAGTGCCATTAGTTACTCTAAAATTTCTATCACATTTAGAACATTTGAGTGTTCTTTCACTTTTCAATCTATATATCTTTTCGCTGTTTCCACAATTCACACATACTGGTTTTCCTCCCCATCTTAAGTGCTCTAAAAATTCTCGGCATGTTTGTTCATCTTTAAAAATTTTCAAAAACGAAATGAAACCTTTAAAATTATACTTGTTTTCCATGTTTGGTTTCTATATAGTAACTCTGACACGCTTATAAAAATAGCTAATTTTTCAATACAGCGCTTATAAATCTTTGATAATCAATGAAAAATAATTTTCATTAGCCCTCAAAAAGGGCTATTTTTACCTATTAAAACGACTTTTTAACTCTAGGATTTACAAATAGGGTAAAACGTAACTTTTAAGCAATAAAGACGGGATAAAGCGTATATTTGCGCCAAGTAAGCAAATAAAAAACCCGTAGCGAAAACTACGGGTAAAAGTCAGTTGGCTTAGCAAAACAGAGCTACATACTTAAAATGAAATATTCAAGGTGATAGAACCACCATTTGATTTAAATAGAGGCAATTCTCCTGTTTTGTACAACTGACATTATTCTAAAGGTTTTATAACATCATATTCTGACTTCACTACAACATCTACTCCATCCATCTTTAACTTTTTTCTTACTTTTTCAGTTTCAAAATCAGTCATTTCAATTTTCACATTCATTTCTTTCTTTGTCTTATTTACTTCGTCGATACACAATTGAAATTCTTCAACGGTTTTGATTGTCTTCATATTAATTATTCTTTAGGTTAAATATACTAATAATAACTACGATGCGTTTTAAATATCTTTAATTTCTTTGATACGTCAAAGATTAGTATAATTACCATAATTTATTGTTAAATACAAAAATGAACATTATTTTTTAATTTTACATAGGAGTTTTCACGATTAGGAATAGATAATCCATCTTATATCTAAAAGTTTAAAGTAAAAATATAAAAAATGATTGATCTACATGTAAAAGAAATAGCGTTAACAACAGCATCAATAGCTACGTTAATGCCCATATTTGAAAATCAGATAAAAAGACACCTATTTAAGAAGTGTCCAAAACATGAGAAATTGATCAAACGCGCTTGGTTGTGGTGTTTTATAATATCAGCCGTTGTGGCATGGTGGACAGGTATAAAAATAATAAATAGAGAGGAAGATAAGTCAGCACAATCTGAAAAGAATATGAATCAAGTCAAAATTGAAAATAAAAATGCTTAGGAAGAGGTGTCTATTGTAATAAGATAAATGTGGGTAGGCGGCATAAATATTTTAAACAGTCTGTAGTTGAAATGTTTTCTAGCCAAAATAGCCTTTTTTTGCTTATATTTGTGCATTCATTTTACGTATTGCAGTGAAGAAGAGGAGTACTATATCATGTATCATTCTTAGTGCCGCGCTTACCTGCTTTTGCTTATCTGCCGGTGGGGTTTCTTTCAATCCATTGCAGAAGCATAACATAAAGGGCGGTGTTGCCCCTGTTGCCAATTTTTCTGCCAGCAGTACAATTATCTGTGCCGGCGATAGTGTACATTTCACCGATTTATCATCGAATAGCCCTACCTCCTGGAGCTGGACTTTTGCCGGAGGGACACCTAGTACTTCTACCAAGCAAAACCCTACCGTTATTTATAACAAACCGGGCACCTATGCGGTTACACTTACTGCCACTAATTCATCCGGTTCAAATACGATGACGGAACCCAATTATATTACAGTCTCTAAACCAACGGTTATAGTAACAGGCAATAACCATATTTGTGCCGGAAATTCCACTACCCTTACTGCTTCGGGGGCTAAAACTTATGTGTGGTCACCTAACGTGGGTTTAAGCTGTCCGACCTGTTCTACAACAACGGCAAATCCCGGAAGTACCACTGTTTACACAGTTGTTGGTACAGACAGTAATAATTGTACTAATTCAACCACATTTACGGTGGATGTTACTCCTTTGCCTACGGTTGCCGCGAGCACAACGAAAGTAATTTGTACGGGAATTACGGTAAATTTAACGGCAACAGGAACACCCAGTGGAGGTACCTATGTTTGGCAACCGGGTAATATGCCTACAGCATATGTATCAGTATCTCCTCAGGCGACAACTGTTTATACGGTAGACTATACAACGGGATGTGGAACGGCTATGAATACTGTGAGCGTAATAGTAACCCCTGTGCCGGTGGTTGTTTTCGCATCTAACCTAAGTGCGGCGTGTGCCCCGCTATGTACCCAGTTTTTTGCAGCCAATACTACTCCGGCTGCCCCAATTGTTGAGTGGGACTGGTCGTTTGGCGATGGGGGAACAGGCACGGGACAATACCCCGATCATTGCTATAAGGAGCCGGGACAATACAGTGTAAGCTTGTCGGTAGTAAGTTCGGGGGGGTGTTCATCAACTCGTCAGACTTCTAATATGATAACCGTATATCCTCTACCTACGGCCAGTTTTTCGTATACACCCAGCCCGGTAAACATTATTTATCCAACAGTTTCTTTTAACAGCACATCAAGCGGAAAATATCCAATTATTGACTGGGAATGGAATTTTAATGATAAAACAGATACTAGCAGTTCACTTTCCAATCCTACGCATACCTATTCGGATACGGGGATTTATTGTGTAAGCCTTATTGTTTCAGATACCCATGGTTGCGCCGATACGGCTACTCAATGTATTAGAATAGGTGAGCAGTACACATTCTATATTCCGAATGCCTTTAGCCCGAACGGAGGTGGACTTAATACTGTTTTTATTCCAAAAGGTACTGAGTTTGCCAACTTTGAAATGTTCATTTTTGACCGTTGGGGGGGGCAAGTATATTATACCAATGATATTACAAAGGGCTGGAATGGTGCAATAAGCAATGGTTCGCAAGTTTGCCAGCAGGGGCTGTATATATACCAGGTAAATGTAACTGATCCTGCAGGGACAATACACCACTATACGGGCACGGTTACCCTTTTGAAATAAAAAAGCCGGTAGCTTTTTTGATACTTACAAAAAGTATTATCAAGACACTGAAAATAATGGCATAGAAGCCTAAATAATCTCCATGCAGAGAATAAAATGTACGGGTGTTATTGGGATGAAGTGAGGCGGAAATAACCGCAGGTTCCCACCACTTGGTTTTTTGTAAAATTGCTCCCCTTTCATCTATTATTGCCGAAATACCAGTATTGGCGCATTGTACCAGGTCTTTTCCCGATTCAGCAGCAAGCATGGCTCCATAACACAGGTGTTGTTTATAGCCGGGTGTATCTTTCCACCAGCCATCATTGGTAATAACTACCAGCAGTTGGGCACCTTTCTTAATATATTGTCCTATATATTCCCCATAAATAGATTCATAACAAACAGCAGGAGCAATAGTAGTTTTGGAGAAGGAAGAATAAAAAACGGAGGGTTCTTTCTGTGTTCCCAGTGTTCCTGAGGTTCCGCCCAAGTCGAATGCCAATTTGCCCAATGGGGCTAATAATTTGGAAAATGGCATAAACTCTACACCGGGGACGAGTTTGCTTTTATGATAAACTTCTATTCTTTTTGAAGAATCCATCTGCATGGCTGTGTTAAAGGCATCATAATAACCGTCTTCGCTATCAAATTTGCGAGCGCTTTCACTTGGCTTTTCCCCATCCAGGTATGCCTTGTAGGTTTCGGCTCCCGTAATAAGTTTTAAGTTGGGATGTTTGTGCAGATATCCCCACACCTGGCGGATACTTGCATTGTCACTGAATTTATTTTCCCATATTTCTGAATCAGTGAGAGCTGTTTCAGGGAAGATAAGGTAGGAAGTAGTGCTGTCAACTTTCGTGTCTGCCAACGCAAACATTTTAGTTAGTTGTTCTGCATAATTGCCGGAAAATTTTTCGTTGTAAGGGTCAATATTGGGTTGCACCACCACCACGTTGACTCCCTTTTGCTTGTCGGGTAAAGGATGTGACCAGTATATGAGAAAGGATGCCCAGCTTGGCAGAATAATCAACGCCAAGGGAATACCAATACGATTAATAGATAATGATATAGTACTTAACCATTTTTTACAGATGAAAACAAATACGGCAATGTTGCAGAGCCATATCCATAAAGAACCACCCAGCGGGCCCGTAAATTTATACCATTGCAAAAAACATACATAATTGGAGAAACCAAAGCCCAAGGTAAGCCAGGGCCAGCTTAATTGCCAGTTAAGATGAATATATTCAAAAGCAAGCCAGAAAACAGGAAGGGAGGCATAACCAATCTTTGCCCCCATGCGCTTTTTTACAGAGTGAAACAGCACCAATATTGCCGCCATGAAAAACGAATTGCAGATAATGGCAATTAATCCACCCACAATGGTGGAATTGCATACCCACCAGGTGGTTAAAGCGTTCCATATAAGCATGGAAAGAAAGGAATAGGTCCAGAAGCTTCCATAACTTATTTGAGAAATGCGATGGGTATAGAGATAATGCTCTACAACAAGCAAAGGGCAGAATGCGACCAACAGCAGGAAAGGAAAGCCATTTGGGGGCCATCCTGCCCATAATAAGAACCCGGAGAGAATGGAAAAAAAGTAAAGATGTTTACGTGATAACCTTTTCACGGATGCAAACTTATCAAAATAGGAACTGGATAAGATTAAAGGGAGATTAAATCGGGATTTTTAAGAAGAACAGTATACTGTCAATGGAACCCACTTTCCATTTGTAGCTTTAGCCTGAATGCTTCCTCCCTTGCTTTGGCGGCAAAGTCCTGTTCATTGCCGGCATATAATATGCTCCTTGATGCATTAATCAATAGCCTGCCATTTTTCGTTGCCCCTAATTTAATCACCTCTTCCATATCACCACCCTGCGAGCCTACACCGGGCACAAGCAGAAAATGTTCGGGCAGTATTTCGCGGACACGTTTAAATTCTTCTTCCTTGGTAGCGCCTATTACAAACATGGTATTCTCTTTCTTTCCCCACTTGGAGGCTGTTTCCAATACATGGGTATAGAGGGGTTTCTCGTCTTTCATCTTTTCGAGTTGAAAGTCTTTTGCCCCTTCATTGGAAGTAAGCCCTAGTAGAATTACCCATTTGTTTTTATGCTCGAAATAGGGAGTAACAGAGTCCTTCCCCATATAGGGAGATAAGGTAATGGCATGAACATCCAGCTCTTCGAAAAATGCTTTGGCGTATTGACTTGAAGTATTTCCAATATCTCCTCTTTTGGCATCGGCTATGATGAAAATGTTTTTTGGGATAAGGTCAATAGTTTGCTTGAATAGTTCCCAGCCTTTGGCGCCTAGAACCTCATAGAATGCAGTGTTTATCTTGTATGCTACGCAGAGGTCAGAGGTGGCTTCAATAATCTGTCTGTTAAAGTTTAAAAAAGCTACGGGTGTTTTTGCCAGGTGGATGGGGAGCTTATCCATATCGGTATCAAGCCCCACACATAAAAAGGACTTTTTCTTTTGTACCTGCTCGTCTAATTCTTTCAGGGAAAATTTGCGACTCATCAGGCAGTAACGGTATAGCCTTCCTTAAGGCGTTCGGCATTTTCTGCAAGCTGGAGGGCATCAATCACCTCTTGTATATCCCCGTCCATAAAGGTGGGTAGGTTGTGGGCAGTATATCCAATACGGTGGTCGGTGATACGGCTCTGCGGGAAATTGTAGGTACGTACTTTTTCGGAGCGGTCACCGGTAGTCACCAATGTTTTACGCTTGGCTGCATCGGCGTTCCTTTTCTTTTCCAGTTGGGCTTCGTATAGACGAGTACGCAATACATTAAGGGCTTTCTCGTAATTTTTAATCTGGGAGCGCTCATCCTGGCATTGTACCACCAAGCCTGAAGGGATATGGGTTATACGCACCGCCGAATAGGTGGTGTTTACCGATTGTCCGCCATGTCCGCCTGCGCAGAAGGTATCTTTACGCAAATCAGATTCTTTAACTTCTATATCTACTTCGTCAGCTTCGGGCATAACTATTACCGTGGCAGCAGAAGTATGTACCCTTCCCTGTGTTTCAGTTCGTGGAACCCTTTGTACGCGGTGTACCCCGGCTTCATATTTCAATGTACCATATACGTTGTCGCCATGCACTTCAAATATAACCTCTTTATAGCCCCCCATAGTGCCTTCGGAGTGGTCCAACATTTCTGTTTTCCACCCTTTTTGCTCACAATAGCGCAGATACATATTAAATATTTCGCCTGCAAACAGGGAAGCTTCATCGCCACCTGTTCCGGCACGTATTTCTACTACGGCATCTTTAGCATCTTCAGGGTCCTTAGGAATAAGCATAACCCGTATTTCCGAATCCAGTTTTTCCATCTGCTCGGTGAGGGTTTCCAGCTCCGATTTTGCCATTTCCTTCATTTCCTCATCTTTTTCATTATACATCATCTCCCTGGCAGACTGTATGTTAGAAGAGAGGTTGCTGTATGCTAAATAAGCGGTGTGTATTTTGCTAAGTTCTTTGTATTCCTTATTCAGGCGGGCAAATTGCTTAATATCAGACAAAACATCCGGGTGGGATAGTTTTTGTTCTATCTCCTTGTATCGTTGTTCTATAGCCTCTAATTTATCGAGCATGGTAATTATCAAAAGTTTGCAAAGATAGGCAAAATTGCCCGATTTTTGATAGAGGGTTATGTTAATAAGTGTTTGTCAGAGTCTCTGTGTAGCCCGTGGAGTATATACAGAGCTTTAATTTAAATTGAGATATGATGGCAGGTAACTTTAGTAAACAGGTTCACAAACTGTAGTAGTAAGCAAGACATTATCATTTCTTGAATCAGAGTACTCATAGTATCCACTTTCCGGTGTAGTTCTTTTTTTCCCAATCACTTGTTGTAAATAATGTTTTTTACGAAAATCATATACTTTAATATTCCCTGTATTTAGCAGGTCCCTTACAATTTCCTCTACATACATGTTGAGTTCAAAGTCTCGACGTAAAGAGTCTGTAAGCATAACCATAGGTTGAGTAAACAATGGAACAAACCTCTTATGGGTCTTTACTGAATCTACGTAGCGCTTTATAGTTATAGCGATGTCTTTTTCGGACATGCCGTGTAAAAATAACTCCTTGAAATAAGCGTTGTAACCTATTTCAATCCTGTATCTTCCACATATATAGTATGATAAAATATAGGAATCTGTAGAATCAGAGTGTAAAGTAATAAGGGTATCTTGGTTACCCCAACAAACATCGGCAAATGATTGGCCAAAAAGAGGTTTACATATCAAAGAAAGAAATGAATGTGAAAATTGAAATGACTGATTTTGAAACTGAAAAAGTAAGAAAAAAGTTAAAGATGG
>JABDAL010000002.1:0-1009 GCA_013289165.1 Bacteroidota bacterium | reverse complement strand
AATACTGAAACGTCCCTTTCTCTGACTTAATGGTAACCATTTTACCTACATGCTTTTCCACGCGGCCTATTACTTGGGCTTCAATATGGTATTTGGTGGCTACATCAATAATATGTTTGGCAGCTTCGGGTGCAACGTATAGCTCTAAACGGTGGCCCATGTTAAACACCTTATACATCTCGGCAAAGCCGGCACCTGAGCTTTGGTGTATAAGTTGGAAAACGGGAGGAATTTCAAAAAGGTTATCCTTTATTATATGCAAGTCTTCTATAAAGTGCAATATTTTGGTTTGCCCGCCCCCACTGCAATGTATAGCTCCATGAATATGGTTGCGGTAGCCCCGCAACAATTCCTGCATCACCGGGAAATAGGTGCGGGTAGGGGATAGGAGCAGTTTACCAATATCGGTAAGGTATTTTTTGTTTTTCCAGTTGATTTCTATTTTTTCGGTTAGCTTATGTTTGCCACAATAGACAAGGTTTTCCGGGATGGCAGGGTCGTACGATTCGGGGTATGAAGCAGCGTAGGAATGGTCCAGTGTATCGTGCCGGGCAGAGGTAAGCCCATTGCTGCCGATGCCGCTGTTGTATGTTTCCTCATAACTTGCCTGCCCGAAGGAAGCTAAGCCAACAATCACATCACCGGGAGTGATTTTATCATTCGATATAACGGCATTGCGCCTTACCCTGCAAACAATGGAAGAATCAACCATAATGGTCCTAACCAAATCGCCCACATCGGCTGTCTCGCCACCTGTGGAGGTGATACTCACATTATATTTCCTAAGCGAATGAAGGAACTCTTCCGTTCCATTGATAATTTCTGCAATCACTTCTCCCGGAACCAAATTTTTATTCCTGCCGATGGAGGAGGACAGGAGCATGTTATCAGCAGCCCCGGCACAAAGCAGGTCATCGGTATTCATTACGATAGAATCCTGTGCAATGCCTTTCCAAACGGAGATATCTCCAGTTTCTTTCCAGTAGAGGTAGGCAAGTGAGCTTTTGGT
>JABDAL010000001.1 GCA_013289165.1 Bacteroidota bacterium | reverse complement strand
TATTATTATGTATAGGTATTGCTACCTTCTTTTTATTTGAACATAAACCATCCGGATTTATTCCCAGTGAAGACAACGGACTGGTGTATATTACCTTTGAATTGCCCGAAGCATCATCCACTACGGAATCTGTAGATGTAATGCAAAAACTGATGGGGATAGTAACTACCACTCCGGGAGTTGAACATTATGCAGCATTGGCAGGATTTAATGTAATTACGGGCGCAACCAAATCTAACAGCGGCACAATCTATATACAGCTTAAACCCTGGGATGACCGTAAAACATCGGACGAGCGTATACCGGGCATTATAAATGTTATGCGTGAGCGCATTGCCCAGGCTAATCTTAAAAATGCCAACGTTGTAGTTATTCCTCCCGCCCCCATTCCGGGTCTCGGGCAAACAGCAGGGTTTAGCTTCCAGATAGAGCAACAAAATACCAGTGATGATGTTCATCAGTTTGAAACAGTAGTGAAAAATTTTGTGGATTCTGCCAACAAAAATCCCGCTATTACCGACGCATTCAGTTACTACTCCGCACATACGCCGAGCTATAACCTTACTGTTGACAGGGAAAGGTGTGAAAAAATGGGCGTGAACGTCTCGGATGTATTTACCGCTATTCAAGTATATATGGGCAGCTATTATGTAAATGACTTTACCTTATACAATCGTACTTTCCACGTTGTAGTGCAGGCAGACACTACCTATAGAAAGATGATAACAAATATGAACAAATATTATGTCAGGAACCAAGCAGGGCAAATGCTTCCGTTAAGTTCATTTATCAGTTATAAACCTACAGAAACTGCACCACTCTTGTCGCATTTCGATATTTTCCGCTCAGCAGAAGTAGATGGGTCCTCGCCTGAAGGCTACAGTAGCGGACAATCTATAGATGCGCTGAAACAAATTGCAGCCAAAGTATTACCGCAGGGATATGGGTACGACTTCTCAGGCTTAAGCTATGAAGAAATACAGGCAGGCACATTAACCATTTATATATTCCTATTTTCACTATTGTTTGTTTTCCTTTTCCTTGCCGCTTTATATGAAAGCTGGTCAGTTCCATTTTCCGTATTGCTTGCAGTTCCTATTGGCGCTTTTGGCGCCATACTTATACTGATATGTATGCCCAGCCTTACCGATAATGTATATGCACAGATTGGTCTCATTACACTGATTGGACTTGCTGCAAAAAATGCCATATTGATAGTAGAGTATGCCAAAGTACGTGTAGATACAGGAGAAGACCTTATACAATCAACCCTTGATGCTGTGAAACTGCGTTTACGTCCTATCATAATGACCTCTATGGCATTCATTTTAGGTGTAATGCCATTGGTATTTGCAAGCGGTGCAGGTGCTGTGGCCCGCCGTACTATTGGTGTTACCGTATTGGGCGGAATGGTTGCTGCTTCGTCCATTGCTATATTTATTGTACCGGTATTGTTTGTGGTTATTGTAAAAATAGCCTATGGAAAAAAACAATTGGAATACCTGGCAGCGCACCGTGAAGAATTGTTGAAAAAGACAAACGAACAGAAGCCCGACTAATTATGATTGCTGATACATTTATACGAAGGCCTGTTACTGCAATCGTTATAGCTATTGTTATAGTTATTTTGGGTAGTATGTGCATCGGCACATTACCTATTAACCAATATCCGAATATTACCCCTCCGGGAGTATCAGTTAGCACTACCTATACAGGAGCGGATGCCCAAACAGTGGAACAAAATGTAGCCACCCCGCTGGAAGAAGCCATCAATGGGGTAAAGGGAATGGAATATATAACCAGTAATAGTACAAGTACCGGGTCTCTATCCATCAATACAACTTTTAAAGTAGGAACTAACGTGGATATTGCTGCATTGGATGTTCAAAACCGGGTAGGTATTGCAGCGCCTATGCTGCCCTCATTAGTGAGCCAATTAGGGGTAACCGTAAGGGCAAAAAACACAAGCATGTTGCTGATGGTGGCTCTATATTCTCCTAAGGGTACGCATAACATTACTTTCCTCGATAATTATAACAATATTTATTTAATGGACGCCCTGCTTCGTGTTCCGGGAGTGGGTGATGTTACTACACGTGCCGACCAGTTCAGTATGCGGATATGGATGAATCCTCAAAAAATGGCTTCTTATTCTATAACTCCTTCAGATATTGCAGCGGCATTAGACGAACAAAATTTGGAAGTAGCTGCCGGAGCAGTCGGCGCTCCTCCGCAACAATCATCACAAACAAATGAACTAACGGTACTTGTAAACGGCAGGTTAAATAAGGTTTCCGACTTTGAAAATATTGTTATAAAAACAATACCTGCTACCGGTGAAATGGTTTACATGAAAGATGTTGCCAGAGTAGAATTAGGCAAATTTACCTTTTCCAGTAACTCCTATGTGGATGGCAAACGGGCGTCTTTTCTGCAAGTTTTCCAACTTCCTACGGCTAATGCCCTTGATGTGGCAAACGGCGTATATGCAGAACTTGAAAAACTAAAAAAAACATTTCCTGAAGATGTAGACTATAAAGTACCTTTTGAATCAGTTACCATTGTAAAAGTTTCCGTACTGGAGGTTGTTAAGACACTCATCATTGCTCTTCTTCTCGTAGTATTTGTAGTGTTTTTGTTCCTTCAAAACTGGCGTAATGCACTTATTCCGGTATTAGCCATTCCCGTATCTATTATTGGTACATTCATCTTTTTTGTTCCCTTAGGGTTTACTATTAATACACTCACCTTGTTTGGCTTTGTATTAGCTATCGGAATTGTAGTAGATGATGCTATTATAGTAGTGGAGGCAGCACAGCATTATATTGATGTAGAAAAGATGTCACCTTTAGAAGCCACCAAACATGCTATGAAGGATATAACCGGGCCTGTAATTGCCGTGGCATTAATACTTGCTGCCGTATTTGTACCGGTAGCCTTTATCCCGGGTATTGTGGGCAGACTTTATCAGCAATTTGCCATTACTATAGCGGTGTCTATACTTATCTCCGCTTTTGTAGCCTTGTCTTTAACACCTGCTTTGTGCACCTTGCTTTTAAAACCTCATAACATTGATGAACATTCAAAAGGGATTAATAGATTCTTCTATTTATTTAATAATCGTTTTGCCCGTTTCACACATCGTTATTCCAATGGAGTGAAGCGGGGTATTCACAACTCACAGTACGTAGTTATTCTATTAATATGCATTGGTGTCGCCACATTTTTCTTGTTCCGTTTTAAACCATCCGGGTTTATTCCGAATGAAGATTCGGGGCGTGTATTTGTTACGTATGAATTACCTGAGGCATCATCTACTATACAGTCAGTCGAATTCATTACCAAGCTAATGAAGGTAGTAGGTGAAACCCCGGGCGTACAAGATTATTCAGCTTTATCAGGATTGAATATAAGCAATGGTGCAGCGAAGTCAAATAGCGGTACTATTTTTTGCCAATTAAAACCCTGGGATAAACGCCAAGATGATAGCGAACAAGTTCCCGGCATAATAACGAAAATGTTCGACCGGGTGAAAAAAGCTAATTTAAAAAATGGTAAAGTAGTAATTATGCAACCTGCTCCTATTCCGGGGATAGGGATATCGGCTGGCTTTACCTTTATGATAGAACAGCGCAGTACCACGGATGATGTGCATCAATTTGAAGCAGTGGTCAAAAAATTTGTAGCGGAAGCCAATAAAAATCCTGCTATTTCGCGTGCTGTGAGTTATTATTCAGCGCATACTCCCAGTTATGATCTAACAGTTGACAGGGAAAAATGTAAAAAAATGGGAGTTAATATCGCCGATGTATTTAAAACCATCCAAGCTTATATGGGTAGTTTATTTGTGAATGATTTTACGCTCTATAATCGTACCTTTCACGTAGTTATACAAGCTGATACGGTGTACCGTCGATTTGTATCGGATATTGATAAATATTATGTACGCAACCAGTCAGGAGAAATGCTTCCGCTTAGTTCATTAGTTACATACAAGATAATAGAAGCTGCTCCCGTAATACCCCACTTTAATATTTTCCGCTCTGCCGAAGTGGATGGCGGTTCTCCACAAGGCTATAGCAGCGGGCAAACAATGGATGCCCTCAAAGAAGTTGCCGCTAAAGTATTACCCCGTGGGTATGGCTATGAATGGTCAGGATTGAGTTATGAAGAACTAGTGGCTGGCTCGCAAACCATTTATATATTTATGTTTTCACTCATTTTTGTTTTCCTTTTCCTGGCAGCATTATACGAAAGCTGGTCAGTGCCTTTTTCTGTGATGCTCGCAGTGCCTATTGCCGCTTTTGGAGCGATACTTACGCTTGTATGCATTCCGAAACTTAGTAATAATGTATATGCACAAATAGGACTAATAACTCTAATAGGCCTTGCCGCCAAAAATGCCATATTGATTGTGGAATATGCCAAAGTGCGGGTAGATGCGGGCGAAGACCTGATAGAATCTACCATTGATGCAGTAAGTCTTAGATTACGGCCCATACTTATGACATCATTTGCTTTTATTTTTGGAGTACTTCCTTTGGTGTTTGCCAGTGGGGCAGGCGCTGTTTCCCGTAAAACTATCGGGTTCACCGTCCTTGGTGGAATGATCGCAGCCTCATCCCTTGCTATCTTTATTGTCCCTGTGCTTTTTGTAGTAATTGTAAAAATAACCTATGGCAAAAAGCAATTGGCATACCTCGCAGAACACAAAGATGAATTGATGGCTAAAGCTGATTTACCTAAAACGGAATAAGACACAAATCAAAGAAAACTATTTTACCGCCGCAACTATTTTCCTGAACTGCTTCCTTATTTTTTCTGTCCCAAGATTATTGATACTGCCTTCGTGCGTGTGTTTTAATTGTGCAGGCTTTTCAAATCTTCCTTTTTTAATATCCATTCCAATTTTTTTATACGCATCCCGGAATGACATTCCTTTTTTTACTAATTCATTCAGGGCATCTACACTATAGAGATATGTATATTTAGTATCTGCTAGAATATTATTATTCACTTTCATTTGTGGCAATGCAAAAGCAATTATGTCCAAACAGTCTTTCAATTGCTGTATGGCGGGAAAAAGCACTTCCTTGGTAAGTTGCATATCGCGGTGGTAGCCACTTGGAAGATTACTTATCAATAATGTAAGCTGATTGGGTATACCCTGTATAATATTGCATTTACCTCTCACCAATTCAAACACATCTGGATTTTTTTTGTGAGGCATAATACTGCTGCCTGTGGTCAATTCCTCAGGAAAAGAAATAAACCCAAAATTTTGCGATAGGTAAAGACATACATCATACGAAAATTTTGATAGCGTCTGTGCTATGGATGCCAGTGCCACCGCCACTGCTTTTTCAGATTTCCCCCTTGTCATTTGTGCATACACAGAGTTTGTATTCATCTGTGCAAAGCCCATCAGTTCAGTAGTATATTTTCTATCTAAAGGAAAAGAAGAGCCATAACCTGCTGCACTGCCCAAAGGATTTTTATTACAAATATTGTATGCAGCAACTACCATTTCCATATCATCGCAAAGGCTTTCTGCATAGGCTCCAAGCCATAATCCAAAAGAAGAAGGCATAGCAATTTGGAAATGCGTATAGCCGGGCAATAATATATTTTTATGTTTATCACTCAGCTTAATAAAAACTTCAAAAACTTCTTCTGCTTGCTTAATAATACTTACTAATTCACTTTTTAAATACAATTTCAACGCAGTAAGCACCTGGTCATTTCTCGACCTGCCAATATGTATTTTTTTGCCGGCTTCTCCGGCAATTTTTGTAAGTTGTAGTTCTATTTGCGAATGCACGTCTTCCACTCCATTCTCAATTTTAAATGTGCCTTTTTTTATTTGCATTCCTATTGCATCCAAACCCGGCAAGAGCTGCTCCAAATCTTCTTTAGTGATCAACCTCACCTTTTCAAGCATCCTGGCATGGGCTGCGGATTCTTTTATATCGTGCTCTGCAAGCAGCATATCAAATTCGATGTCTTTGCCAACCGTGAATTGCTCTATGAGTTTATTCACCTCAACATCCTTTTGCCATAGTTTTTTGCTCATACGTTCAATAGTTTGTTAAGCATCCGAATATACAAATCAATACCATCCTCTATTTCTTTTATATAAATGAATTCGTCGGCAGTGTGAGAACGTGCAGAATCACCGGGACCGACTTTCAAACTTGTGAAAGGCATCAAAGCCCTGTCTGAAGTAGTAGGTGAGCCATACACCTTTAGCCCTAGTTCTTTACCTGCTTTTACAATAGGGTGTTCTTCTGTTATAAATGAAGGTTGCAATCTTGTTGACCTTGCTTTTACATCACACTTTACATTTTTACTTATTATATCTAACACTTCATTGTTAGTATAGCACTCATTTACGCGTACGTCCACTGTAAACTCGCAAACATCAGGCACTATATTATGCTGTGAACCTGAATGCACCACTGTAACATTCATTTTCACGGGACCAAGTAGCTCAGAAATTTTTGGAAAACTATATGTCCTGAACCATTCTATATCCGGCAATGCTTTATAAATAGCATTCTCTCCTTCTTCTCTTGCTGCGTGGCCTGATTTTCCGTGTGCCAAACAATCCAGCACCATCAATCCTTTTTCTGCAATTGCCAGTTGCATTTGAGTAGGTTCTCCAACAATTGCAAAATCTATTTTACCAAGTAATGGAATTATTGCTTCAATTCCATTCCTGCCGGAGATTTCCTCCTCAGCAGTGGCTGTATAAATGAGGTTATAAGTAAGCGGTTTATCGTAATAAAATAAAAATGCCTCTAACAAACTAACCAAAGCTCCGCCTGCATCATTGCTGCCTAAGCCATATAGTTTTCCATCTTCAATTATAGCTTTGAATGGGTCTTTTGTATATCCATTATTGGGCTTAACCGTATCGTGATGGGAGTTTAATAATATAATAGGCTTCGTTTCATCAAAAAATCTATTTTTTGCCCAAACATTATTCAAATGGCGCTTAGCATCAACATCCTTTTCCTTCAAAAATGATTCTATGGCATCTGCTGTTTTATCTTCCTCCTTACTTAGTGAAGGAATAGATATAAGCTGTTGCAGCAGATTTATTACGTCGTTATTTTTCATTCAAGAACCAATAAGGTACCCGTTTCGTGAGCAGGAGCCGTAAGTTTTTCTATATGTAATGCATTCCCGATAATCACCTTATTAACCCCTTGCTTCATAGCCTCCCAGGCATTATCCAGCTTAGGAATCATTCCATCGGAAATAATTTTCCGTTCCTTTAATTTGATGTATTCTTTCGTGTAAATTTTTGATATCACCGAATTTTCATCAGCAGGATTTCTTAACACGCCACTCTTTTCAAAACAATAAATAAGTTTCACGGAATAAAGCCTGCTCAAAGCCTGTGCAACAGACGAAGCGATGGTATCGGCATTGGTATTTAATAATTGCCCGGAAACATCCGCTGTAATAGGTGCTACCACAGGACAAATACCGGAGGCTAAAAGCGTATCCCAATCATTTACCGGAATTTTATCCGGTAATATATCTCCCACAAAACCATAGTCAACATCTCCTTTGACTCTTTTTGTAGCCGGTATTAAATTCAAGTCTGCCCCACAAACCCCAATAGATTTAGTATCAAAGGAATTTAATTGTGCAGCTATTGATTTGTTAATACCGCTATAAACCATCACCACAATTTCCAGTGTTTGCTGGTCTGTAATGCGCCTTCCATCTACCATTTTTGCTTCTATGCCCAACCTGGAAGATAAATCAGTAGCCACTTTCCCACCGCCGTGAACAAGAACCTTAGCACCTTTTATAGTATTAAATTTTTCAAGAAAAGAATTGAGCTTTTCTTTATTATCAATAATATTTCCGCCAATTTTTACTACAGTGAGTTCCTGCATCAGCTTTTAGTATTCTCTAAAATTCTTTTTAATACAACTGTTGCAGCATATAATCTGTTTTCAGCTTGCAAGGGGGTCAGATTCCTTTTGCCATCCAGCAATTCGTCAGGTAACTCTACATTCCTGCGCACCGGGAGGCAATGCATAATGTATGCGCCATTAGTAACTTTCATTTTCTTTTCGCTCAACAGCCAATCCTTTTCTACAGGAGGCATCTGTCCATAGGGTTCATAAGCAGACCAATTTTTCACATACACAAAATCGGCACCTTTTAATGCTTCCTCTTGTTCATATTTTATTTGTACCTCTTTTGTAAACGAAGGAGCCAGTTCATATCCTTTGGGATGAGTTATTACAAAATCCACATCAATAGCCTGCATCCACTCGCTAAATGAATTGGAAACAGCTTGTGGCAAAGCTTTCACATGAGGTGCCCATGTTAGCACCACTTTAGGTTTTTTAGATTTGTTCCATTTTTCAAATATGCTCATACCATCGGCAAGACTTTGCAACGGGTGTAATATAGCAGATTCCAGGCTTACAACAGGAACCGTTGAATACTTGATAAGCTGCTTCATCACATGCTCACTATAATCCGCCTCTCTATCCGTGAGGGTAGGGAAACAACGCATCCCTATTATATCGCAATAGAGGCTCAATACCATTGCTGCATCTTTAATATGCTCTGTTTTATTCGTATTCATTATAGCACCATCCGTCCATTCCAGCGCCCAACCCTCTTTATCCATATTCATCACAATGGTATTCATACCAAGCAATTGGCCCGCTTTCTGTGAACTTAATCTCGTGCGTAAACTTGGATTTAGAAAAATGAGCCCAAGTGTTTTATTTTTTCCTAAATGTACATTTCCCCAAGGGTTTATTTTTAGAGAAATTCCCTCCCTGATAAGGCTTACAGGATCTTTTACATCATGGACTGAAGTGAAATTTCTCATTGTGCTACGCTTTGTAAATGTGGTTGTAGTGCCCGTGTAAATCCTTGCAAGAAATGATCTGCTTCTATTTTTGTAATAGTTAAAGGAGGTAACAAGCGAACAGTATTTTTATTGGATGCAGAGCCGGTAAAAATATGGTATTTAAATACCAAGTCATTCCGCACTTGTGCTGCATTAAAAGGAAGTTCTACTCCAATCATCAAGCCTCTGCCACGTACTTCTTTAACACCTTCCATCTTCCTGAGGTTCTCTATCAGGTAGTCCCCAACCTTTTGGCTATTGGCCATTAACTGCTGGTCTTTTATAACATCTAACACAGCAATGGCAGCAGCACATGCCAAATATGCCCCGCCAAAAGTAGTACCAAGCATACCATGTTTTGGTTTTATATGAGGCCCTATCAACACGCCTCCAACAGGAAATCCGTTACCCATACCCTTTGCGACAGTAATCACATCCGGACGAACGTTTGCAAACTGGTGAGCAAAGAATTTACCCGTTCTTCCATACCCCGATTGTACTTCATCCAATATCAGCACAGCACCGGTCTCCGTACATTTTTTTCTAATAACCTGCAAAAACTCGTTGGAAGGAGTTTGTATACCTGCCACACCTTGTATGCCTTCCACAATCACAGCACAAATATCTTTACTAATGGCTTTTTCAAATGCCTCTATATCATTCAGGGGAAGAAAAACTATATCGTGGAAATTATTCACAGCTGCCTGTATAGATACATCATTGGTAGCAGCAACAGCCAATGATGTCCTGCCATGAAAACTCTTCTCAAATGCAATTATTCTTTTTTTCCCATTATGGAAAGAGGAAAGCTTCAGCGCATTTTCATTCGCTTCTGCCCCCGAATTGCAAAGGAAAATAGCATAGTCATCATAGCCGGAAAGTTCGCCCAGCTTTTGTGCCAACTCTTCCTGCTGGCGTATTTTTACGGAGTTTGAATAGAATGCGATTTTTTCTAATTGTTCTTCTATTTTTTTAATATAATGCGGATGGCTATGCCCGATAGATATTACCGCATGTCCGCCATAAAAGTCCAAATATTTTTTCTCTTCTTTATCCCAAATCCAACAACCTTGGGCCTTTACAGGTTCAATATCAAATAGCGGATAAACATCAAATGGTTTCATATTACTCAATTTAAAATGCAACTGGTTTCAATTTTAATCCGGTGGTTTCATCTATTCCAAACATCAGGTTCATATTCTGAACAGCCTGTCCCGATGCACCTTTTAACAAATTATCAAGAGCACTTATAATAACAACCTTATCGTCCTTTTTAACCACCTGCAAAAAACAATTGTTTGTATTTACGACTTGTTTCAAATCAACATCGAATGGAACAATATGCACAAATGGCGAATCTTTATAATACTCTTTAAACATTTTGATAATCTCATCTTCTTCTAACTGAGAATCCAAATAAGTAGCAGCCAAAATTCCACGTGTGAACGCACCCCTGTAAGGTACAAAATTAATCTTGATGGGAGTTATCGGCTGTAATTGCCCCAATGATTCCAGCATTTCCTTTAAATGCTGGTGCCCGAATATTTTATATGGGCTTACATTATTCTGTCTCCAGGAAAAGTGACTTGTCTCGCTCAACGACTGTCCAGCACCCGTAGAGCCTGTAGTAGCCGAAATATGTATCTCCGAATGAATTTGATTATTTGCTGCCAGTGGCAATAAACCCAATTGTATGCATGTAGCAAAGCATCCCGGATTAGCAACATTCTCCGCCCTTTTTATCACATTTTTATTCAATTCCGGCAATCCATAAACAAACGTTCTTTTTTCAAAAATACTATTTTCCTTATGCCTGAAATCCTGGCTAAGGTCAATTATTTTTGTTTTTTCCGGAATTGAATTTTGCTGAAGAAATTTTTTAGCCTCATTATGTCCTGCACAAATAAATAATACCTCTATTTCATCATCCGGCTTATCCGTAAACTTCAAGTCAGTAAGCCCGAAGCAATCTTTATGAATAGAAAATACCGGCTTGCCCGCCTGGGTTTTACTTTGAACAAAAACCACTTCGGCATGGGGATGCAATAAAAGCAAGCGCAATGTTTCTCCGCCCGTGTAACCGGCACCTCCCACTATTCCACACCTTATTTTATTCTTCATGTCCGCTCTCTATCTTCAAATTATTTACCTGGTAATATATAGCAGCCTGGTTTCCGAATATTTTAGTAAATCCTTTCACATCTTCACCCGACCACGATTTATTCATTTCGCCATAAGTACCATATTTAGCAGACATTAAGTCATGTGCCGATTCAATACCTTCGATCATAAATCTGTATGGATGCAGGGAAACAAAAACTTTTCCGTTTACAAACTGCTGTGTACTTTGCAAAAATACTTCGATATTTCGCATCACAGGGTCGAGGAATTGTCCTTCGTGGAGCCAGTTACCATACCAGGTTGCCATATTATCTTTCCAATATATCTGCCATTTAGTAAGTACATGTTTTTCGAGTGCATGGTGTGCCTTGATAATAACAACAGGTGCTGCAGCTTCAAATCCTACTCTGCCCTTAATACCTATTATAGTATCGCCTACATGTATGTCTCTTCCAATACCATAGGGGGCGGCTATTTCATTGAGCTTTTGTATTGCCTCCACCGGATGTTTGAAAGTGGTATCATTTATTCCCATTAATTCTCCCTGCTCAAATAGGAGTGCAATCTTTTCATTTTCGTTCGACGATATTTTAGTAGGCCAAGCTTCTTCCGGCAATGGCAAATGCGATGTAAGTGTTTCCTTGCCACCCACAGATGTCCCCCAAATACCCTTATTGATACTATACTTGGCCTTTTCAAAATCCATTTGCACGCCATTCTTTTTCAAGAATGCAATTTCCTCTTCTCTCGCTAATTTCAAATCCCGTATCGGAGTTATGATTTTTATAGTAGGCAAAAGGATATTAAATATCATATCAAATCGCACCTGGTCATTGCCTGCCCCCGTGCTGCCGTGTGCTATATACTCTGCTCCTATTTCTTTTACATATTCTGCAGCCGCAACAGCCTGGCTAACCCTTTCAGCACTTACCGAAAGAGGATAGGTATTATTCTTCAACACATTGCCGAAGATGAGATATTTTAATATTTTTTCATAATAATCTTTTGTTGCATCCACACATTTATAAGATACCGCTCCCAATGAATATGCATGTTTCTCTAACCTCTTTACATCTTCTTTGCTGAAACCACCTGTGTTTATAGTAAGGGCATGTACTTCCATGCCTTTTTCTTTGGAAAGGTAAACCGCGCAGAAAGAAGTATCAAGCCCTCCGCTAAATGCCAATACAACTTTATTATTACTCATGCCTGGTTTGCTTTTTCAGTTTGTTCTTTTTTGTCTTTACCAAGTCCAAGGAATGCCACCCGCTTTATATTTGTCAGCCGTTCGAGAATTTTAGAATTTTTCGCAAAATCGAAAAAGCTCTTTTTATTTTCCGGTTTCTTGTCTTTGGGATCATATAACATAGCTGTACAAAGGCAATTCTTTCTTTCCTTGCTCATCAGTATGGAGTAATTGACACAGCTCTGGCAGCCTTTCCAAAATTCATCGTCCTGGGTAAGTTCCGAATAGGTCACAGGCTCATATCCCAAGTCCGAATTTATTTTCATTACCGCAAGTCCGGTAGTAAGTCCGAATATTTTTGCTTCGGGATATTTTGTCCTCGACAGGTTAAAAATTTTCTCCTTTATCAGCCTTGCCAAGCCGCTCTTCCGAAAATCAGGCGAAACAATAAGCCCCGAGTTTGCCACGTATTTATCGTGGCTCCACGATTCAATATAGCAAAAACCAGCCCATGCTCCCTGGCGGGTATAGGCCACTATTGCTTTCCCTTCCAGCATTTTTTCACGTATATAATCAGGCGATCTTTTAGCAATACCGGTACCCCTTGCTGCTGCAGAGGCTTCCATTTCGACACATATTTGTTCTGCATAATGAAGATGTTGCTCATTTGCAACTTCAATAATAAATTGTTCTGACATGTATAAAATAAAATTTATGATAATTTAACTTAGAAACAGATTTTCGGAGGTATATGTGTATATACCTTTTGCAAACATCAGATTGCAAATTACCTATCAACGCCGGGAATAAAAAAGCGGCCGGTAAGTAAGCTGTAGCCAGCGGTTTTCAACCATTGCCATGCGCACCCTTGCAGGCATGAATCTGTTTATAGTATCCACTATAATATG
Source organism: Bacteroidota bacterium (assembly GCA_013289165.1). Classification (GTDB taxonomy): domain Bacteria; phylum Bacteroidota; class Bacteroidia; order JABEUT01; family JABEUT01; genus JABEUT01. Next base: position 67,316 of record JABDAL010000001.1, on the reverse strand, counting down.
AAAAAACACAACCTTCATTTCTTCGATTTACAATTACTATGTAGCCTACTATTAATTTGCAAGTGCAAAATTAGGAAAATTTAATTTAATCCTCCCTCTTTTTTATACGACAATTTACATTTTTGGACAGAAGAAATTTATCTTGTAAATTATACAAAGAAAAAAGTCCGCCTCTTTTCAGAAGCGGACTTATCCTATTACTAAACGAAACCTATTACTATTTTACAATTTTTTGCGTGTAGGTATTTCCGGTACCTGCTTCTTTTATTTCCACAAAATACACTCCCGTATTCAGGGAAGAAGTATTGATGGCTGTTTGTAAAGCGCTTGTTTGTGTTTGGCTCACTTCTTGTCCAACTACATTATACAAGGTAATAACTTTTGCACCTATATACTGGCTGGAAACCACGTTTACAAAATCACCCACCGGGTTAGGATACACACTGTATCCGGCAGCCTCAGCTGATATTTCATTTACATCGGCTATAACAGTTCCTTTTGCTGCAAAGTTATCGAACCGTGCATTGCCACTTGTAAGTGTCGTATTAGGTCCTTCAAATTCTATTTTCACAATAAAATTGGACTTGTTAGAATTTACACTTGCATCATTGCTGAAATTAATTTGAACAGGATACCAGTTACTTCCTACTGTGATAGGATTTAGCAATTGCAAGGTATCAGGACGGTATACACCACTGATATTAAAAGTATCCATCGCTTTCGTTAAATTCTTCCATGGTCCTGCCATACCACTGGTACTGTAAGAAAATATACCATAATTAGCTCCTTTTGAACTGGAAGCAGAAAGTGCAAAGTCCAACGTAATATTCTTATAACCGTTAGTAGGAATTTGAATATACATTGATGCATTCTGTGCAGGATTACGGGCACGTACAAACAAGTTTCCGGCTACAGCACCACCAGTATCATTACTGTTGCTGTAATCATAGAAATATGCATAACCTGGTCCGGCACCATTGTCCAAAATACCGCCTCCGGTTGGGTGAGAATAAGTAATGCTACCTGCTGCTCCTGTTGCATACTGGTTAGCCGGTAATGCATACGTTGGGTTACTGCTACCTAAGCTATCTCCTCCTGCACCGCCGGAAGGGAGGGTAGCATTAAAATCCCAAAACTGGATAAGGGTTTGTGCATTTGCTTTAGGAGTAAAGAAAGCTAATGCGATTAAGATAATCAAGTAGTTAATTTTTGTTTTCATGGTAAAAAGGTATTATTTTTGTTTTTATTTGAGTTTGGCGGTGCAAGATTACCCAAGCCATATTAACTCATTATTAATTCAAGATTAACAAATCCCCGAAGGAGTTAATATTGGATTAAAAGTTCACTTCAAAATAGTAAAGAAAAAAGTCCGCCCCTTTCGGGAACGGACTTATCCTATTACTAAACAAAACCTATTACTATTTTACAATTTTTTGCGTATATTTATTGCCGGTTGCTACCTCTTGTATTTCCACAAAATACATGCCTGAATTTAAGGAAGAAGTACTGATGGCGGTTTGCAAGTCGCTGGTTTGTGTCTGGCTCACTTCCTGCCCAACAACATTATACAGGGTAATAACTTTTGCACCTGTATACTGGCTCGAAACTACATTTACAAAATCGCCCACAGGGTTGGGATATACACTATATCCGGCTGCCTCGGCTGATATTTCATTAACGCCGGCTACAATAGTTCCCAATACAGCAAAATTATCAAAGCGAGCATTTCCACTTGCCTGCTGGTGTGTATTAGGCCCGGCAAGCATCATCCTTACAATCACATTAGCATTGCTGTTTACAGTCGGATCGCTGCTGAAATTTATATGAACAGGATACCAGGCACTGGCTGATGAGATAGGATTTAGCAACTGCAAGGTATCGGGACGATACACCCCACTGATATTAAAAGTATCCATTGCCTTAGTCAAGTTATTCCAACTTGTTCCATTATTGGTACTGTATGAAAATATTCCATAGTTAGCACCTTTGGTACTGGAAGCAGACAATGCAAATTCAAATTGGATATTCTTATAACCAGTGGTTGGTATATATACATACATTACACAACTATCAGCAGGATTACGGGCGCGTACAAATAGGTTTCCGGCTGCAGTACCCCCGGTATCGTTGCTGTTACTGAAATCATATACCCCTGCTCCTCCGCTGCCATTATCCAAAATACTGTCTCTTGTGCCAGAGTTATAGTGTTTGGTAGGGCGGGAATAAATGATATGTCCAGCCGTTAAACCTTTAGCCACCTGGTTAGCTGTCAGCGCACCATAGGTTGCATTACTGTTACCCAGGCTGTCGCCTCCGCCGCCTGCGGCAGGGAGAGTGCCATTAAAATCCCAGTATTGAATAAGGGTTTGAGCATTTGCTTTAGGGGCAGCAATTGCCAATACAAATAATACGATTAAGTAGTTGATTTTTGTTTTCATGTTAAAGTCGGTTTTATTTTTGATTTGTGGTGCAAGATTAGACAAGGGATTTTACCTTAATGTTAATTACATATTAAGGAATTCTAATTCACCTATTGCTTGAAAAAGAGAGTTGCTTTTTAGCGTGAACTGTTATTCACATTCAAAGCATGCTTACGGCATTATGTTTCCCTTTTTTTCTTTTTGGCTGCCGGAAAAAGCACGTTGTTTAATATAAGCCTGTATCCCGGTGAGTTTGGATGGAGAGATAAATCAGTGGGAGGATCTCCAACACGGTGCTGGTAGCATTCGGGGTCATGTCCGCCATAAAATGTCCAGGTTCCTTTCCCATAATCCCCATGAACATATTTGGCCTCATTAGCGCCCTTGTTCTCTCCCATTATGGTAACCGACGATTTCAAAAATTGCTCATTGAATGCCGTTGTCTGACCCCAAAAGCCTTTAATTACTTTGGTATGGTCCTGGCATAGCATGGTGGGCACAGGGTCCCATTTAGCAGAAAAATCAAAAAGGGTAAAGAAATCGTTGTCCTGGTTCAACCCATATTTTTGAACCCTGTAGGGAGAAGTATCAATATCCGATTTAGGATAATCATACGGATTAAGGTCTACAGTAAATCCCTTGAAAGCAAAGCATGCATCGTAGTTCAGCTTTTTATTGCAGTCCACATCAGCCGGGTCCCCGTCAAATGGGGTTTGGCAGATATCAATACCTTCAGCCGATAAAGCAATATCATACGAATCGGGAGCAGAGCACATAGCAAACAGGAAACCACCGCCTGAAACAAAATCGCGTATCTTTTTTGCCACAGCAAGCTTCATCTGCGACACTTTCTGGAACCCCATCTTCTGTGCCATCTCCTCCTGAAACTTCACGTCTTCCTGGTACCATGACGCATTTTGGTATGCTCCCCAAAATTTTCCATACTGGCCCGTAAAATCCTCATGATGCAAATGCAACCAATCATATTTAGGTAACACCCCATTCAGTATTTCCTCATCATATATTACATCATAAGGTATTTCAGCATAGGTAAGTGCAAGTGTAACCGCATCATCCCAGGGCAGTTTATTTTTGGGTGAATATACAGCAATACGTGGTGGTTTTTCCAATTTTACAGCATCCATATTTACTTCAGGGTTGCTTATCTGCTGTATGATAGAGGCTTCCTGGTCATCCGCAATCAATTCAAATTTTACGTTTCTTATTTTGCAGGCATCTTCAAAAACAGAGGCATCGGGAAAAACAAAACTGCCACCCCGGTAATTCAACAGCCATTCCACCGTTACACCCTCCTTCAAAGCAAGGTATGCAATACCGTATGCTTTAAGGCACTGGGGTTGGCTTTCATCCATAGGGATAAAAATATACGTTGCCCTCGCTTCCGACAAAGTGAAGCATATAAGGCACAATAGGAAAATCCTTTTAAATAGAGACATATGAGGCAAAGTTATACAATTCTGAAGTTCCTTTTGGCAATGAGAAACAGATTTAGCATTTTTTAATACCTTCGTCATCCATTTTAAAATCATTATGAAGTTATATCCATTTTCTTTGGGGCTGTTGGTTCTTGCAGCCTGCAACCGCCCCTCAACTGATAATACCGTTGAAAAACTAAACTACCCGCATACCCGCAAGGTAGATACTGTAACCATTTACTTCGGCGTAAAAATTGCTGACCCCTATCGCTGGCTTGAAAATGACACTTCTGCCGAAACCGCCGATTGGATAAAAGCTGAAAACGATGTAACACAGGGCTATCTTTCAAAAATTTCGTTCCGCGATTCACTCAAGAAACAGCTTGCAGAACTATATCACTACGAAAAATATAGTGTGCCCTTTAATAAAGGAAATTATGTATTCTACTATAAAAATAATGGCTCACAGAATCAAAGTGTGCTCTATGTACAGGAAGGGCTTACAGGCACTCCACGCATATTGCTTGACCCGAATACCCTCTCAAAAGACGGGACTGTGGCTATATATGCTATTGGTGTATCCAACGACCAAAAATATTTGGCGTATGGCATCAGCAGGGCAGGTTCCGACTGGAATGAGTTTTATGTGCTCGACATTGCAACCGGGAAGCAATTAAGCGATACATTAAAGTATAGTAAATTCTCTGATATTGGCTGGAAAGGAGATGGCTTCTATTATACCCGTTATGATGCCCCTGCAAAAGGTGCAGCACTGGTAAATAAAAATGAAAATCCGAAAATTTATTACCACAAAGTAGGCACCCCGCAAAGGGATGACCAACTCGTGTATGAAGATAAAGACCACCCTATGCGCACAATGGGAGCATATACCACCGAAGATGAAAAATACCTGGTCATTCACTCTGAAGAGTCCTCTTACGGAAATGCGTTGATGGTGAAAAACCTTGCCGGTGATAATGCCCCATTAGTTTCTGTTATTAGCGACTTCAGAAATGATAATAATGTGGTAGACGATAATGGAAACTCCTTATTAGTAATGACCAACAAGGGTGCGTCCAAATACAGGCTGGTTTGGATAGACCTCACCAAACCCGACTCTGCAAATTGGACAAACGTTTTGCCCGAACAGGAAAATCTGTTGCAGGGTGTGGGTTTATCAGGAGATAAAATTATTGCATCGTACCAGGATAATGTCAAAACAAGGCTCTATGTATATAGCGCAGATGGTAAAATGCTCACTGAAATCAAGCTGCCCGGGCTTGGCAATAGCGATTTTTCATCCAATAAAAAAAGCCCTTACGTGTTTTATTCTTTTACTAATTATATTACGCTGCCAACTATTTTCAGCTATGATGTAGCGGCAGATAAATCAGTATTATTTGCTAAGCCTGATAATGGATTCAAATCGGATGATTATGAAACCGAGCAGGTATTTTATCCGAGCAGAGACGGAACCAAAATACCGATGTATATAGTTCATAAAAAAGGCATAAAGATGGATGGAAACAACCCCTGCTTCTTATATGCATACGGAGGATTCGACATCAGCATACTGCCTGCCTTTAGTCCGGGTGCTGCACTATTCCTTGAACATGGAGGAATTTATGCGGTTCCCAACCTGCGTGGTGGTGGCGAGTATGGCGAGAAATGGCATGAAGCAGGTACTAAGCTCAACAAACAAAATGTGTTTGACGATTTCTATGCAGCCTCCTCCTACCTGGTAGATAATAAATATACGTCCCGCAGCAAATTGGCTATTCACGGGCGTTCTAATGGCGGGCTCCTTATTGGCGCATCTATTACTGAACATCCCGATATGGCAAAAGTAGCTCTTCCCGGCGTTGGCGTGCTGGACATGTTGCGCTATCATAAATTTACCATCGGCTGGTCGTGGGCACATGATTATGGCACAAGCGACGACTCTGTTCAGTTTCATAACCTTATTAAATATTCTCCGTTGCACAACGTGCACGACACAGCTTATCCTGCAACACTCATTACCACGGCTGACCATGATGACAGAGTTGTACCTGCTCATTCATTCAAGTTTGCCGCCACTATGCAGGAACATCAAAAGGGAAACGAGCCTGTTATTATACGGATAGACCATAATGCCGGTCACGGCGGAGGCAAACCCATGTCGAAACAAATTGATGAATTTGGCGACATGTGGAGTTTCGTATTCTACAATCTTGGAATGAAATGGCAAGGTTAAAATTGTATTTATAGTAATGAACGAGAAGCAAAAAACAGGTGGGGAAGGTGAAGCAAAGGCAGTGGAATATTTGCGCTCGATAGGATATGAGATACTGGAAACTAACTGGAGACAAGGCAACCAGGAAATAGACATTATTGCTAAAGACAAATTTTACTTGGTAATTGCGGAGGTGAAAACACGCTCTTCCAATACTTTTGGCGAACCGGAAGTATTTGTGAATCGTGAGAAACAAAAAAACCTTATTAAAGCTGCCAATGCATATCTTGAAAAGAAAAACCTGGTGCTCGAGAGCCGCTTCGATATTCTTTCTGTTCTAAAAACCGGTGACAGTTATAAAGTGAATCATATTCAAAATGCTTTTTATCCCTTACTAAAACGATGATTAAATACATTCTTCCATTACATATTATTTTTATAGTAACCTGGTTTGCGGGACTATTTTATATAGTACGTCTTTTTATCTACCACACCGAGGCAGAAAAAAAGCCTGAGCCTGAAAAAACTATTCTCCAGAATCAGTATAAGATTATGGAAAGGCGCTTATGGTACGGTATTACCTGGCCATCTGCTATACTTACTTATATATTTGGATTCACCCTGCTTTATACTCTCTATGGATGGGCTCCCCCGGCCTGGCTCCTTATTAAACTGCTGTTTGTTTTCGGGCTCACATTATACCATCTCCAAAACCATTTCATTTTACGCAAGCTGCAAAAAAATAAAGTTACCTGGACTTCCATGCAACTACGCATGTGGAACGAATTAGCAACCATCTTTCTTTTTGCTATTGTGTTTATTGTCACTCTTAAAGACACGGTGAGTTTCCTATGGGGCATTATAGGAGTATTATTATTAGGCTTTATGCTTTGGGGTGCCACATTGATATACAAAAAAGCAAGAGAAAAGAAATCAAAGCAATAAAGAGGCATTGAGCGAAATCGAAATGCCACATTAATACACTAACAAGATGAACGAAAAACCAATTGCAATAGTGGGAGCCGGCCTGGTAGGTTCTTTACTTGCAATTTATTTATCGCAACGGGGATATAAAGTTGAATTATTGGAGCGACGGGATGATATGCGCTCCGGTAACATGGCAGGTGGCAGGTCTATCAACCTTGCCCTTTCCGACCGTGGTTGGAAGGCACTTGAGGGGGTTGGCATAGCTGATGAAATAAGAAAAATTGCCATTCCCATGAAAGGGCGTATGACGCACGATATAGCAGGAAAAACCACTCTTCTCCCTTATGGAAAAGAAGGACAAGCTATCTATTCCGTATCGCGTACAGGATTGAACTGCCTCTTAATGGATTTGGCTGAACAAAAAGGAGCTAAAATTCATTTCAACAAACGCTGCAAAACTATTTCATTAAAGGATGCTTCACTGGTTCTGGAAGATGCCCTAATAAAAGAGGATATTCATTTCTATGCTTCCCGCATTTTTGCTACAGACGGTGCATTCTCTGCAGCCCGCCTGCAAATGCAGCTTTCTACCGACAGATTTGAATACTCCCAGCACTATCTCAACTATGGGTATAAAGAACTGCATATTCCGCCAACTGCAAATGGTGATTTTGCCATGGAGAAAAATTGCCTGCATATATGGCCACGCGGCAATTTTATGATGATTGCACTTCCCAATATTGACGGCAGTTTTACTTGTACATTATTTTTCCCGTTCGAAGGTGCAGAATCTTTTTCAACACTTACAACAAAAGAATCCATAAAAAAATTCTTTCATAAAACCTTTCCTGATGCAGTGGCATTAATGCCAACATTAATGGAAGATTTTTTCCATAATCCTTCTGCGTCATTAGTAACGGTACGGTGCTTTCCCTGGAGCTACGAAGATAAAATGCTGATGCTGGGCGATGCCGCACACGCCATTGTTCCCTTTTACGGACAGGGTATGAATTGCGGCTTTGAGGACTGTACAGTATTGAACGAATTAATAGAAAAACAGTTAAGCAAGGGAGAAAGCGAAGCGGCATGGAAAAAAGTTTTTGAAGAATTAGAGCACTCCCGCAAGCCCAACTCAGATGCCATTGCAGACCTTGCCGTTGCTAATTTTGTTGAGATGCGGGACTTAGTAACTCACCCCGATTTTATTTTACAGAAAAAAATAGAGGCACATTTCAGCAGCAGGCATCCTGACAAATGGCTGCCGCTTTATTCTATGGTTACCTTTAGCGACCTGCCTTACAGCTATGCATTAGAACGTGGCAGAAAGCAGGATTCGATAATGAAAAAAGTACTCGGTATTCCCGATATATCTGAAAAATGGAATTCTGCAGAAGTAGAGGAAATAATGACAGAATTGATAAAAAACAGTTGAGTGTTGTATGAGTATTTCTCCGGATATTCAGAAAATTCTGGAACTTGAAAAACTAAGTAGGGAATTGGAGCCTTCCCCGGAATTACGTAAAACAGTAAGGGATGGCGTTGTCAACTATACGGAGAATTTTATTGACCGCATAGATTCATTACCGGCCTATATACTTGAGCGGGATTCAAGTAAAATATTGACAGATTTATCGGTGAGTGAAAACCCGGAGCAATTAAATGAAGTGTTGGAAACACTCAAAAGCGGGCTCGATATTTCAGGTTTAAATCCTGCTTCGGGTGGGCATTTGGGGTACATTCCCGGGGGCGGAATCTTTTACTCTGCATTGGGCGATTATTGGGCAGATATCACAAATCGCTACGCCGGAATATTTTTTGCAGGGCCGGGTGCAGTACGCCTTGAAAATAGTTTAATCAGGTGGGTAGCGGAACTTATTGGTTATCCTGCAACCTGTGCCGGAAACCTTGCCAGTGGAGGAAGTATTGCTAATCTTTCAGCCATTGTTGCGGCAAGAGATTACAAAAAAATAACTTCAGAGAAAGTTAAGCGGAGTGTCATTTATGTTTCATCACAAGCACATCACTGTATTTTTAAGGCAATACGAATAGCAGGACTTGCGGAGTGTATTATCCGCTATGTTGAATTAGATGAAAACTATCATATAAGAGCCGATGCGCTTGAAAAAATTATTGCTGAAGATATAAAAGAAAATCTTATTCCATTTTTAGTTATTGCTTCTGCAGGTACTACTGATGTGGGTGCTGTAGACCCTTTGGAAGCTATCGGAACAATTGCAAAAAAATATGGTTTATGGTATCATATTGATGCAGCTTACGGCGGTTTTTTTATTCTAACTGAATATGGGAAACAACTATTAAAGGGTATTGAATTATCTGATTCTGTTGTGGTGGACCCGCACAAAAGCTTGTTCCTTCCTTATGGGCTCGGAATGGTATTAGTAAAAAATAAAGAGGCATTAGCAGCTTCCCAATATTATCGTGCTAATTATATGCAGAATGCGTTAAGCGCCGATGAAGAACCGTCTCCGGCAGACTTGTCTCCTGAACTTACCAAACATTTCAGGGGATTACGATTATGGCTCCCACTAAAATTGCTCGGGCTAAAGCCATTTCGTGCCTGCCTCGAGGAAAAAATAATGTTGGCGAAATATTTCTATGTAGAGATAAAAAAGCTAGGATTTGAAACCGGCCCTAGTCCTGATTTGTCGGTAGTATCGTATCGCTACGTTCCTAAAAATGGAGATGCAAATGCTTTCAATAAAAACCTAATTGATGCAATTGTAAAAGATGGGCGGGTATTTATTTCCTCAACGATGTTGGAAGACCGCTTCATGCTCAGGCTTGCGGTGTTGAGCTTTCGTACGCATTTATCTCATATAAATATCTTACTCGATTTGCTAAGAGAAAAAACGCAAGGACATTAACGCAATATCTGCAATCTGTCTGCATCTAAACGCAGGAAAATAAAAAGTAACAATGTAAATGCCCAAAAGGAAGAGCCTCCATAACTTATAAACGGAAGCGGGATACCAATTACAGGCATCAGCCCGAGGTTCATCCCCACATTAATGGCAACGTGAATAAAAAATATAGAAGCAACTCCATATCCATAAATACGGCTGAAAACGGAGCGCTGCCTTTCCGCCAAAAATATAAGCCGGACGATAAGTACAAAATACAATATCACAATAAATGCTGCTCCAATAAAGCCCCACTCTTCGCAGGGAGTAACAAAAATAAAATCAGTAGCGTGAGCCGGAACATAATTTAACTTCGCTTGTGTACCCTGTAAATATCCTTTCCCGTAAAGCCCTCCGGAACCAATGGCAATTTCAGCCTGGTGTAAATTATATCCCTCTTTGCTATTATTTACATTCTGCTGCAAAAAAACCTGTATCCTTTTTTTCTGGTGAAGTTCAAGGTGATTAAAACCATAATTAGTTCCAAAAATTATCGCCAGGCAGAATACCAGTATCCCTCCTATTTTTGTAAGGTCCTTCACTTTTCTCCGTGTAAAAAGAAGAAAGCCCATTAATGCAAGCCCGGCTAAAATTGCTGAAAGAATAATTTTATTTCCCACTAAAGCGAGGATAAAAAGAGTTATTAATAAAAAACCTCCTAAAAGTATATTGCCCGACAAGCCCTCCCTGTATAGAACAAAAATAAAAGCGGAATAAGTAACAGCCACTCCTGTTTCATTTTGAATAATAATAAGAAGCATAGGCATCATTACCATAGCAGCCGCCACCAGGCGGATTTTTTTTAAATCAGAGGCCTTTTTTTCATTACTTAGATATTTAGCGAGCCCCAGGTTGATAGCAAAAATTCCAAGTTCGGCAGGCTGTATCCCTATCTCCCCTATCCGGAACCAGGAATGGCTCCCGGCAATATCCCTTCCAACAAATCGCACAGCAATAAGTCCTAACACAGTAATCCCATAAAGCGGATATGCAAAAACAGAAAAGAAACTGGCATCGGAAGCCATAACAAGCAGTGCCATCACGAAGCCTGTAATTATCCAAATAAATTGCTTTCCGTAGCGTTGCGAAAAATCAAATATGCTTGGATGCAGGGGATTATTAACGGCCGAATAAATATTGAGCCACCCAATTAGCACCAAAGCACCATAAATGCTGATGGAGAACCAGTCAATGTGGGGAACAATATTATTGCGGCGGTCACTCATCCTTGTGTTTATGCCCTACTGCTGCTGTTCTTTGCCCGGTCGAATTGTGCTTCTTTTTACGATTGGGTTTTGGGTTCAATTTTTCATCTGCTAAATATTGAATGGTATTGCCTTCCAGCATCCTTGTTTCTCTATCAGCCCTTTTAATAGTATCATTCAGATATTTTTCAATCATCAAACTCGCAATTGGTGCAGCCCAATGCGCCCCTTGCCCTCCCCGCTCTACTACCACACTTATTGCAATACGGGGATGGTCTTTAGGAGCAAAAGCAATGAATAAGGAATTATTCCGGCCGGTGGGATTTTGTGCTGTACCGGTTTTCCCGCACATAATAATTCCGGGGATTTTGCTGGCTGCTGCCGTACCTTCGTTCATCACATCACACATGCCATCCGCAACAATATCAAAATACTGCGGGTCTATGGGAACATAGTGCTTCGTAGCATATTTTTTTACAGTTGGCTTATCACCTACCGATTTAATAATATGCGGAACAAAATAATATCCTCTATTGCCAATAATAGCAGCCTGGTTAGCAAGTTGCAAAGGTGTAACTCCCAACTCTCCCTGCCCTATTGCAAGAGAAATAATAGTAGCCGCTTTCCAATGCCCTGCGCCATGGTATTTGTCATAGTAATTTTGTGTGGGTAACGACCCCCTGAGTGCACTTGGCAAATCAATATCAGGATGTATACCAATACCAAAGCTGGTTACATATCTTCTCCATGCGTTGAAAGCTTCTTCAGTAGAAGAATATTTCTTGTTATTCATAATACTCATAAACACATTGCAGAAATAAGTATTACAAGAAAATGCGATAGCTTTCTCCAATTTCAATGTACCATGCACTGCATCACAGGCAACCGAAATATTTCCTATATGAAAGCCGCCCGGACAAGTATAAGTGGTATTTTCATTGAGAACCCCTTCCTGCTGTCCGATAAGTGCTTCGATAGTTTTAAATGTTGAACCGGGAGGATACATAGCCATCAACGCCCGGTTAAATAAAGGGACATCAATACTGTCGCGCAAAAGTTTTGCATAGTTTTTTGCCCGTACACTTCCCACCATCATATTCGGGTCATAATAGGGACTCGAAACAAGGGTTAATATTTCACCTGTTTCAGGGTCAATAGCAACAATACTCCCTGCTTTATTTTGCATCAGCTTTTCACCATACTCCTGTAATTCCGCATCAATTGTGCAAGTGAGATTAGCGCCTGTAATAGGAAGTGTATCAAATTTTCCACTTTTATAATCACCTACTTCCTTGTTCATTGCATCAAACATCATTATCCTGACACCCTTTTTCCCCTTCAAATCATTTTCGTAAGACTCTTCTATCCCGCTAATACCAATATAATCACCCTCCCTATAATCCGGATTGCGCTCGCATAGCTCTTTATCGACTTCTCCAATGTATCCTAAAATATGAGGGGCTACTTTCATAGGATACCTTCTCACCGTGCGCACCTGTGAAGTGAATCCGTGATATTTATACAGTTTCTCCTGGAATGCCGCATAAATTTCTGGCGTTACTTCTTTCATGAATACCGAAGCGTGATATGCAGTATTCTGCACAATGGCTTTTTTAATTCCTGCAATAAAATCAGCCTTGGTAATGCCCAGGTCATTGCAGAATGAAGCCGTATCAAAATCTTTTATCAGCGACGGTGTTACCATAATATCATAAGCAGCTTCATTAGTAACCAGCAAACGCCCGTTACGGTCATAGATACATCCCCTAGGGGGATACTGGGTAATATGCCGGAACGTTTCGTTACTGGCATCTAATTTGAGAGTTTCATCTATCAATTGCATGTAAAACATGCGAATGATAAAGGCAACACAGGCAACCAGGAAAATCCCGCCAATAATATATTTCCGGTCTGCAAAAAGAGTATTCATGATACGTTTCTGAAAAATAAACTCTGTGTAATTAAAATAAGAATGAGCGTAGCAATGCTACTCAAAATCACTTTAGCCAGTGTAGTAAAAAAACCGTAAAATGAAAATGCTTCCAGGTAAAACAAAACAGTGTGATGAAGAAGTATCAATGTACCTGCATACCGTATCATCCAGCCAACTCCCATAGACCCCACCGTAGCTGTAGCATCTGCATTATACTCTCCCGCAGGAGAGTAAATTTGCAATGCCCATGGCCTGCAAAATGCCATAAAAGTACATGCAGCAGCATTCATACCCATGGTATTATAAAACATATCCACTACTAATCCTGCAACAAAAGCAATTACTAGCACAAGGGTTTTATCTGCTTGCAGAGGAAGCATTAATATAGCCCCGATAAAAAAGAAAGGATTGAAATATATTCCTAAATCAAGATGCCTTACAATAGTCACTTGCAACAAGATAAAAAATAGAAACCGTAAAATATTTTTACCTATCTCTATTATCATTTCTTCTTATCATTTAATGAGTTCTCCGCAGTAGTTTCCAGGTTTTCCTTTTCAATTTTTTTCAAATCAGTTACCACATAAACATATTTCAGGTTCTTAAAATCGGTTGATAGCTTTACACGTATAACGTAGAAATACAATTCGGGTATAGATTTATAATCATACACCGTTCCAACCATTATACCTTTGGGAAAAATATTGGAATACCCGCTTGTTGTAATAGTATCACCAATCCGTATTTTCTCACTCATTGGGATTTGAGCCAAGGTTGCAAAACGATAGTCTCCACCCGGCCAATTGGCATGAGGAGTTAGCTCTTCGTTCCATGAAAGAGTCCCAAAAGTTCCGCTCTTTTTAAACATAACACTCACTAATATTTTCTTATGCAGTAATGACATCACCACCGAATAATGTGCAGATGTTTTTATAACTACTCCTACAATCCCCTGAGGGCTTATTACACCCATGCCCTCCCCAATGCCCTGTTCAGAGCCTGCATTAAGGGTTATATAATTGTTCGGTAGATTAGTAGAATTATCAATTACCCCGGCTGGGATAAAATTGAATTGTTCTCCAAAAGGATTTGTTTCAGGTGACTTTTTGTGATTGGAAGTGTCCTTTCTTTCCGAAACTAAATTTAAAAGACGTGTGTTTTCTTGCGCCAACTGCGCATTAACATTTTTCAAATTGAAATAAGACAGAATACCTGAATACGCACTATATACTCCTCCTGTTATTCTATTAGATGAATTGAAAAAGCCTGCCTCGTGGTAATAATTATTAGTAAAAACAAACACCAGGGAAGCTATTTCCAAACAAAGAAATAGAACAAGAAAATAAAACTTTCTTAGAAATGCAATTATACCAGACATGGACCATGTTGTTTTTCCATGTTACATAAACTATGCTCAGGACTTGAGCAGGAAAGGGAATCTGTGAATATTTTTTAATGCAATACCGGCGCCACGTGCAACTGCCCTTAGCGGATCCTCTGCAATGTGGACAGGAAGTTTAGTACGAATAGAAATACGCTTATCCAGTCCGCGAAGCATAGAACCACCCCCTGCAAGATATATTCCGGTCCGGTAAATATCTGCTGAAAGTTCAGGCGGGGTTTTTTCCAGCGCTTGCAAAATAGCCTCTTCAATCTTTGAAATAGATTTATCCACCGCATGTGCAATCTCCGAATAAGATACTTGTATCTCCTTAGGAATACCGGTCATAAGATCCCTTCCATGAACAGGATAATCAGGTGGAGGATTTTCCAGTTCCGATATAGCTGCACCCACTTCTATCTTTACTCTTTCTGCTGTTCTTTCACCAATGAGCATATTATGCTGGCGGCGCATATATTCCTCAATATCGGCAGTAAATTCATCCCCGGCTACACGAATAGAATTATCGCAAACTATTCCGCCCAGTGCAATTACGGCAATATCGGTTGTACCGCCTCCAATATCCACAATAAGGTTACCCATCGGCTCTTCCACATCGATACCAATACCTATAGCTGCAGCCATAGGTTCATGTAACAAGTATACTTCCTTCCCCCCGGCATGTTCTGCGGAATCCCTTACAGCACGCTGCTCTACCGGAGTAATCCCGGAAGGAATACAAATAACCATACGCAAAGAAGGGGTAAACAATCTCTTGCCGGTGTGTATCATCCTGATTAATTCACGTATCATGTGCTCTGCAGCATGGAAATCAGCAATTACTCCATCCTTTAAGGGACGTATTGTTTTTATATTTTCATGTGTTTTACCATGCATTTGTTGGGCAATTCTACCAATCGCAATTACCTTGCCTGTCATCCTGTCCATAGCCACAATAGAGGGCTCATCCACTACTACCTTATCGTTATGAATAATAATGGTATTGGCAGTACCAAGGTCTATTGCTATGTCTTGCTGTAAAAAGCTAAATAATCCCATGAGTCATTTATTAAAGAGTGTAATCAGTGTTTAAAGTGGCGTGTACCTGTTAATACCATTGACATATTATTTTCATCACAATACGCAATTGACTTTTCATCGTTTATAGAGCCTCCGGGCTGTATAACAGAAGTTATTCCTGCGTGATGCGCAATCTCTACACAATCCGGGAAAGGGAAAAATGCATCTGACGCCATAACGCTTCCGTGTAAATCAAACCCGAAACTTTTTGCTTTTTCAATAGCTTGCTTTAAAGCATCTACGCGGGATGTTTGCCCGGTTCCGGCTGCTAACAATTGCTTATTCTTAGCCAATACAATTGTATTTGACTTCAAGTGTTTCACAATTTTATTGGCAAATTCCAAATCTGTTTTTTCATTATCAGTAGGAGCCAATTTGGTTGCCTGCCTCATATCAGCTATACGGTCTGTTTTCCAATCCCTGTCCTGTTCTACTACTCCATTGAGCAAAGAGCGGAAATTTCGTTCCGGAAATTTAAACGGGTGAGATTGCAGCAACATCCTGTTCTTTCTCCGTTTCAAAATATCCAATGCTTCACTCGCGAATGAAGGAGTAATTAATACTTCAAAAAATAAATTATCTATTTCTTTTGCAGTAGCTTCGTCAATACCCGCATTCGTAATTAATATCCCACCAAAAGCTGAAACAGGATCGCCGGCAAGAGCATCCTTCCATGCATCCGGCAATGATTTACGCGAAGCAAGCCCGCAAGCGTTATTATGTTTTATTATAGCAAATGTAGTTTCATTAAACTCACCTATCAAGTTAAAAGCTGCATCTATATCAAGCAAGTTATTATACGAAAGTTCCTTACCATGAAGTTGTGTAAAAACCTCGTCGAGATTACCATAGAAAGCTGCTTTTTGGTGAGGATTTTCTCCATACCGCAAAGTTTTTGCACCAAATATTTTTTTATTAAAACACATTCCTTCACCCGAAAACCATATATTAATCTGCGTGTCGTAGTTGGATGTTACTTCAAAAGCCCTTCGTGCAAGCTCTTTGCGGAGTTCTACAGTAGATTCTCCATTTTGATTGGTTAAAATATCCAGTAATTTTCCATATTCATCTTTTGATGGAATTATTATTACATACTGGTAATTCTTAGCAGCCGCACGGATAAGGGATATACCACCAATATCTATTTTTTCAATAATTTCATCATCTGGCTTGCCTTCTGCAACAGTTTTTTCAAAAGGATACAGGTCTACCACAACAAAATCAAAAGGTGGTATCTCATATTTATCAAGCTCTGCCAAATCAGCAGCTAAATCTCTCCTGCCTAATATACCTCCAAACACACGTGGGTGCAGCGTTTTAACCCTTCCTCCAAGTATCGGGGGGAAGGAAGTAATATCTTCCACCGGAACCACTTCAATTCCGAGGCTTTCAATAAATTTTTGTGTCCCACCTGTGCTGAAAATGGTAACTCCGCATTTATTAAGTTGGCGTACAATTGGTTCTAATCCTTCTTTATCAAATACCGATACGAGTGCGTTTTTCATTATTTTATCAGGTCAATTCTGGATTTTTCACATTTCTCGCAAAATTATCTGTTTTTCTTATTAATTAGCTTATTGGCAAAACTTATTTTTTTTCCCTCTGTTCATAACCTTATTTGCATATTTTCATGGTTTTCATATTGGGTTATTTATCCCACATACTCTTTAGCCTATTTCTACTTTTCGTATTTTCGTGCTACTAATTAATTATAGTCTTGAAAGTTACATTTCTCGGTACAGGTACGTCGCAAGGAGTACCCCTTATTGGGTGCGGCTGTGAGGTATGCACCTCCACTGATAGCAGGGATAAAAGATTGCGCTCATCTGTTATGATTGAAGATGGAGGGAAGGTATTTGTAATAGACACAGGGCCCGATTTCCGCCAACAAATGCTAAATGAGAATGTGAAAAGGCTGGATGCCGTTATATTTACCCATGAACACCGCGACCATGTGGCAGGCCTGGATGACATAAGGGCGTTTAACTTCGCTATGGGAAAGGCTGTTGACGTATATGCCGATGACAATGTGGAAAAAGCTTTAAGAAGAACTCTTTGGTATGTTTTTTCACCCGAGAAATACCCGGGGATACCCGAAATAATTATGCACCCTATAACCGGCCAGCCTTTCATGATTGGACAAACCAAATTTATCCCCATAAGGGTAATGCATTATCAATTACCCATTTGGGGCTTTCGTATCAATGATTTTACGTATATCACCGATGCCAATAAAATACCCGATGAAGAAAAAAGCAAGATATATGGCTCAGAGGTACTGGTATTAAATGCCCTCCGGAAAGAAAAGCATATATCTCATTTTAGCCTGGATGAAGCTATAGAACAAATTAATGACCTGAAACCCCAAAAGACATACCTTACCCATATAAGCCATCAGTTAGGAAAGCATGTGGATGTAGAAAAAGAATTACCTGCTAATATCCGTCTCGCGTATGATGGATTACAAATAGAGTTGTAAACCCTATCTTATTATTTCTATGAAGCCCTTCAGGGTAATGGGGACAATACCTGCAAGGCGTATTTCATTCACTACGCACACATAAAAATATACCCCATCAGGGCAAGTTCCGCCCGTATTATCTACCATGCCATTCCAGTTAATAGCAGGGTCAGTGGTATGAAAAACAAGTTGCCCCCAACGGTTATAAACACTCATATCTATGCTTTTTACGTACCGGTATGGTTCCAAAGGAGTAAAGAAGTCATTCTTCCCGTCTCCATTGGGGGTAAATACATTAGGCAATGAATAAAGAGGACAGTTATCTACACAAATAGTATTGAATGGACTCACCCTTCCTGCCGAATCAAAAGCAAGCACAGCATAGCAACCTGCTACAGAGCTTAGGTTTGCATTTACATATACGGTATCTTCAGGATTATTAATAGTGGCGATACTATACATGTCGCCATTTTCATAAGGTGAATAAAACACCTGGTAACTCACTACTTTAGTTGCCTTATGACATAACCTGGTTGGGTTGCTCCATACGAGAGAATCTTCATAAAGAGCACATTTTACATTCACTGTCAGTGGAGGAGAACAGGGAGGAATAGTATCAATTGGGGTTCCGCATATGGTTTCTGATGAATCATAAAGAGTTGCTATTCTGGCACCCAGGTAATGACTAACGGATTCGACATAATAGCAGTATTGGTAGCCATTTGTAAGCTTAGTATCAGTGTACGTTTTTTTCAATGCCGAATCTATTTTGTTATATCCATTTCCACCCGGATCTTTCCTGTATATGTAATAGAGGCTATCTGTCCAAGGCACGGATGATTGCCAGTTAAGTATCATCAAACTGTCCCCTCTCCGTAATCGAAGATATATTGACGAAGCCGTAGCTGAAGGGCCTATAAACAGGGTATTACCATAAAAATCTACCTTGTAATTATAACTGCTATCCTGGGTATCTAACCGGGTATCTTTAAAGGTCGTATCTAAATTAGTAGTTCTAAAAGTGTTGGAAGTTACAGAATCTATGCGTAAAAACTTCTGCCCATTCATTCCGCTTGCCCTCATTAACACATATTTGTATGGACGTGCAAGCTTATTGGTATCTAAATCAGCGCTATCGGCAAATGGCCGCATCCAGCGGATAAAAATTTCACCCTGTTTGGGGTCTGTTTCAGTAACACTTACATTGGTAATAAGAGGTACATTAAACTTAATTTCCACACAGGTATCATTGGAAGCAAGGCTTTGGGATACATCCGGAAATGGGTAAATAGCATCTACCACATAGCTATAATGAACCCCGGGAGATAGTCCGTTACCGCCATTATCATCGCAATAAGTGGTATCATCCAGCCCCATATTGGTTGCAATCTTTTTAAAACCACTGCCTGATGGAACTCCTGTAGTACATATATCTCGCTCGAAGTTCACACACCCCACCGCCCGGTATATATTATACCCTGTAGCTTGCGGACATGGGCTTGGGCCCCAGTGTAAACAAACTGTAGTACCCTGTATAGTTGCCATCAGGTGCGGAGGCGCAGGGCCAACCACAGTAATGTTGGAAGTGCCATAACTGCTATAATAAACAGAATCTGATAAATCGCTATTGGAAAGTTCTTTCTCGGTTGCCTCCAATATCGCAGAATACGGGTTATCACGTACTTCTCCACAATTAGTAACCCAGTTAAATACCGGGTGCAACGTATATGTCGGTGGTGGAGGGTTGTCATCCGTTAACGTAGCAGGAGGCGTCTGTGAGAAAGGCTCTCCGGCATAACTCACATAAAGTAATTGAGGAGGATTCGCAGCAGGATTATTTTTTGCCGTGTATTTAATGATTGCTGTACCACCTGCTTCCACACACGTATCTTCACTATTAATAATAGGAGGATAACAATCTGTATTTATATCTACTTCCAACTCCAGTTCTACCGTATCAAGGGGAACTAATTCCTTTACCGAATCAACATAGGTTCTTGTATAAGTGGTCATTAAAATCACAAAGTTCCAGATGCCTTTGACAGTTGCGCACCAGGATAAGCTACCTGTTTTAGGGTCAATGGTGGTTGAAGCGGGAAGAGTATACTCACCGGCTATTTCACCACCTGTAGTAAGGCTCTTACCCAAAGAATAAGAAATACTGTCATCTCCAACTGACGGTGGGATAGGAATATAGGCTCCGGGGTTATAATTATAACATTGGCCTACACAACCATATTGACAAACGGGAGGATTGGTAATTACCGGGGAATTTACAGGCTGGGCAATAGCAATATCCTGAATTACCAAGGTAGTATACATATAATAATCAATATTCACAGAGCCGTTGATATTATTAATGTTCGCCATCCTGTCTGGGTCATCCATCCAAACACGATAAGTCCCCGGGCCGGGAAAATTATGAGCGGTCCCCTCGTATATATTAATTTTCCGGGCACCACTAAGAACTACAGGTGGTGTAGCATCAAAATCGTAATTGCAAATCGGTACACCATTGGGAGTTGGGTCACCATTACCAAATAAGGCCTCGCCACTAAGTCCATTTTGCCTGCTCAATAATTCCGTGCTATAGGCGCCACTGCCATCACCATAATGTATACGTATGGTATCCCTGTCGGCACTGGTTAGCCATGTATTGGTATAATCTATTATTGTAAACTGGTAAGTATATCCACCTAACCATTTAAAGATAATAAGCCCCCCTACCTGGTGTGTTGCATATAGAAAACCTGACAATAAAAGAAAAATGCTGACCCCCAGTACTTTTTTCACAATTTCTCAGATTATACTATTATCCATAACCTTTGACTAACAAAACGTAGAAAAGTTAAATTTATTTGGAAGGAATCGAATAATATTATCCTCTCCCCTTTACTTGTCCAAATAATAGCAAGGCCCGGTTTATTTCAACTGGTCTTTCGTATCATCAACTTCCTTTCCGCTATTATCCTTTTCATTTCCTCCTTTCGAGGCATCTTTAAACTCCTTGATACCCTGCCCAAGACCGCGCATAAGTTCAGGAATTTTTCTACCACCGAAGAATATTAATACAATCACAAGGATTAAAATAATCTCGGAAGGTTTTATTGCTTCTAAAAAAAGTAACATGGCTTTTAAATTTAATAATACCCAAAGATACTACATTTTGATGAATTATACGGGATATTTTATCCCTTCACAAAGAGCAGGTTTCATACTTTTTATCAACTGCTTCATTTTGGACTGCCCCTTTTCTTAACTTTGTAAGAAAGCAAATCCGTATGCCGGAGTAATGTATGCAGAAAGGTATTATTTTAAAGTCGCTGGGGCAGGTGTATGACGTGCTTACGGAAAAAGGTGATAAAGTCAGTTGTACGCTGAAAGGTAATTTGAGAATGAAAAGCATATCCACCACCAATCCGGCTGTAGTTGGCGACAGTGTTATCATAGATGAGGTATCTCCCGGTGAATATGTTATTGCAGATATTGCACCCCGGAAAAACTATATTATCCGTAAATCGAAGAAACTTTCCAAGCAGTTCCAGATAATCGCTTCTAATATCGACAGGGTATTTATACTCGTTACCATTACACACCCCAAAACACAAAATACCTTTATCGACCGTATACTTATTACTGCCGAAGCCTATGACATAGAAGCCCACCTTATTTTCAATAAAACAGACCTTTACTCTGAGAAAAACAAGGCAGATGCCCGGGAAAGAATAGAAGTTTACGACACTATCGGTTATCCCTGCCATTCTCTTTCGTTGCTTGATGATAAACAAGTAGCTTCACTAAAAAATCTCTTTGCCAACAAAGTCTCCCTGCTCTGCGGAATGTCGGGCACAGGTAAATCTACCCTCATTAATTACCTGGTTCCGGGGGTGAACCGAAAAACAGGAAACATTTCAAAAGCACATAAAAAAGGAATGCACCTCACTACTTTTTCCGAAATGATTCCACTACCGCAGGGAGGCTTCGTAGCAGATACCCCTGGTGTACAAGAATTTGGACTGGTAGATATCAGCAAGTATGAGCTTTCACACTATTTCAGGGAAATGAATTTGTACAGGAATAAATGCAAGTTCAACAGTTGCATGCATATAAATGAACCGGGATGTGCTGTGTTGCAAGCATTAGAGGAAGGTAAAATAGCTGTTTCCCGGTACGAAAGTTATTTAAGTATGTTAGTTAATGAAGCAGCAGAAGTAAGCTATGAATCACGAAGTAATTGAAATAAAGCCCAAAGAATACTTTGGCGGCATGGGCGCCCAGGTGAACCCAGCCAACAAGTTTTTAAAAACCTCCTACGTGCAAGAAC
The DNA here is from genome assembly GCA_013289165.1 of Bacteroidota bacterium. GTDB lineage: Bacteria > Bacteroidota > Bacteroidia > JABEUT01 > JABEUT01 > JABEUT01. The sequence continues at coordinate 45,013 of JABDAL010000001.1, read as the reverse complement.
ATTGGGAAGGTATTGATGAAGATTCTCTGCTTGAAAATAAACGTACCCAATATATTGAGGTATTTCCAAAAACGATTGTAAACAAAGTAGAGAGTCCTGATATTGGAGGCTATTCCATGAACCCCTACCAGGGATGTGAACATGGCTGCCTCTACTGCTATGCCCGCAATTCGCATGAATACTGGGGATATAGTGCAGGAATGGAATTTGAACAAAAAATACTAGTTAAGAAAAATGCCCCACAACTATTAGAAGACCTTTTCCGGAAACCAAGTTGGAACCCTGAGCCTATTATGTTTTCGGGCAATACGGATTGCTACCAGCCCATAGAAAAGAAAATGCAAATAACGCGTAGCATGTTGGAAGTATGCTTTAAGTACCGCCATCCCGTGAGCATGATTACTAAAAATGCCCTCATCTTACGCGACCTGGATATACTCTCCGAAATGGCAAAATTGAGGCTGGTTCATGTGATGGTTACGATTACATCTGTGAACGAAGATTTGCGAATGATTTTGGAACCCCGCACCGTTACCTACAAAAACCGCCTAAAAGTGGTGAATGAACTCTCTTCGCACGGCATCCCATGCGGAGTTATGGTTGCTCCTATTATTCCGCATATCAATAGTTACGATATCCCTGCTGTGGTGGAGGCTGCTGCAAAAAACGGGGCACGAAGAGCAGGCTATACTATTGTACGCTTAAACGGACAAATAGGAGTAATTTTTAAAGACTGGTTGCAAAAAAACTTCCCCGACAGGGCCGAAAAAGTATGGCACCATATACAATCCTGCCATGGTGGAACAGTGAATGATTCCCGCTATGGAAAGCGTATGCGTGGCGAAGGACAAATTGCAGAGTCTATCCGCCAACTTTTTAAAATATCAGTGAAGAAATTTATGGGTACACCGCCTGAGTTTTCTTACGACCTTTCTACTTTCAAACGGAAAGGACATGAACAATTATCTTTGTTCGATTCATATATAGCATTCCATGCGGGTAGTTATACAAAGAGTTTCTTCGGCAAGCGTATCAGTAAATAAAAAAGTAATTGGCAATTGTGGAAATGGCCTGCTTATCCTTGCAGGTATTGAAACAGCCGACACTGAAGAAGATGCCGCATGGCTCAGTACTAAAATTATAAACCTGCGCATCTTCAATGACACAGAAGGTAAAATGAACCTCTCCCTAAAAGAAGTAAATGGTGAAATGCTCGTAGTAAGCCAGTTTACATTACATGCCGCCACAAAAAAGGGAAACCGCCCTTCTTACATTCAGGCAGCAAGGCCGGAACAGGCTTTACCCCTATTCAATAAATTTATTGCCATGCTCGAAAAAGAATCAGGGAGAAAGGTTGCCACCGGGGAATTTGGGGCACATATGGAAGTAAGCCTTATGAATGACGGACCTGTAACAATTATAATTGATACCAAAAACAAAGAATAACTTATGACCATTACTGAAGCACAAAAATTTGTAGATAACTGGATTAATAAAAATGGAGTGCGTTATTTCAATGTACTCACCAATATGGCCATGCTGACAGAAGAAGTAGGCGAAGTGGCACGTGTAATTGCAAGAACCTACGGGGAACAATCTTTTAAAAAATCAGATAAAGGTAAGGTGCTGAGTGAAGAACTCGCCGACGTATTATTCGTTCTTATTTGTATTGCCAATCAAACCAATATTGATTTGGAAAAGGCATTCCAAAAAAACATCGAGAAAAAAAGTAAGCGCGATAAAACACGGCACAAGCAAAATCCAAAATTGAAATAAGCCCTCTACTTTACTTGTACGAAGTAGTAACAGTAATTTTCAGTGCCAGGTTTTGATAAGGAGTACTTAATGAATAGGGGCCTAAACGATAATATCCTCCCACACCTATATAGCGAAAAAAACCTGATTTATAAAGACTATTTAGTTCCATCCCCGCTTCGTAGTAGCCCTTGTTCATGGTATTATAAGTAATACCATACTGGCTTCCGGGATTAGAAAGGCTCCCCCATCCTGCATGGAAAACAAGTTTTAACTCAGGCTTAAAATTCCCGATATGGAACAGAAACGACTGAAAATTGTGGGAGTAAAAGAAATTTACATATTGGCTTGATAAGAACTCATTCAGGCGCATCGTCTCAAAAGAATTGTCAACTGCCAGCGGGAAGCTTCCTGTAGAAATTTTTTGATAGGAACCCTTTCCCTCATATAAAAGTGTATAGGGTACATTTCCCTGTACATAGCCTGCAAGTAGTGTTACGGACGAGAAACCTGCCAAAGGGATATGAAAATCCTTGCTTATTTTCAAGTCATATTTTGTATATATATACTGCCCATTTAGCAAATTATTAAATCCCTGTGTAATATTCCCCCATACAATGGGATACTTGGTACCGAGTGAAATCATCCCCAGGGGGCTTTTCACAAAGTTTTCCTTGTAGGCAAAGCGGAACCCAACGCCCGCTTCTGTGAACCAATATTGATTTGTCAGCACAGTTACATTATCGCTAGTCTGGCCAAATTCATAGGAATTAGTTGTTGTTCTTAATTGCTCATCGCCAAAAAAGTTAAACTGGAAATACCGGAATGCATCAAAAGAAAATGAAACGGTTTCTTTTTGCATTTTATCCATATTATTTATAAAATAATTATAATAATTTTCGTTAGATAGCAAACTTTGATTATTATAAAAATTTACCATACCCACCCCTATTACATCCTGCTGGTAAGCTAAATCGAGTTTAACATGATTATACGGATCGAAAATAAACGCCATGTCAGCCCCATATTTAAAAGCCTTGTCCCCTGTACCGTATGCACCATATCCTCCAACGGAAAAGTATTTTGAAATATCATCATTCGTATGTAATCCCATGCCCAGCCTAAGCCCCTCGTAGCCGTTATAATTCAAAATCTTATTTAAGTCAATATTTATCCAATCCACTTTTAGTTCACCGGTTGACAAGCTTTCAAACCATTTTAGTTTCCTATCAAAATGGTTTGCTGTGCCCAGGCTGTCAATCACCTGGTAGGTTTTTTTGTCCTTTTTTGAGAGTGTATCTATCCTGTATTTATTCCAAAAATATTCCGGTTTATTCGAAGCATTTTCAGCAATTTCCACTTGCACCCTTCCAAAATCTCCCTTGCGTAAAACAGTATCTAGCACAATATTCTTAATGTAGCTGCGCGAAACTACTTTTATTTTATTGTGTTCATCATCTGGATTCATGGAATCTTTTTTTGTAGAAACAATATCCGTATCCTTCACAATAGCATTATTATAGAACCAGTCCGTATTTAATTGAACCGGAAACCATTGCTTATTATTTACAAACTGATATTTCTGTTGAATGTGTATGCTTACAGTTTGATCTTTTCTGATAGGCTGGGCAATTACATTTTGAAACGCGTATCCGTTTGTATTAATATAAACCACGCCCTTCATAGCATCAAAATTCTTCCCGGGTTTTGGTTTAAATGAAATTACAAATACTGTGTCTTTACCACTATATAGCGTATCTTCAATAACAAAAAAATATCGCTTTATCCCTCCATCAGACACCGGGTTCAGGTATTCTTCGTTGAAAATGCTTACCTGGTCTTTGTAAAAAGAAAATGATTGCAGCTGCTGTGCTAGCAGGGCAAAAGGTGAATTCTGCAGTCCGGATGTTCGGGTGGCAATCACCTTTTCATAGTTATGTGAAGGATACAGGTATTTTCGCTGGCTTACTGATTCCATCAAAAAAAAGTATTGTTTCTTTAGTAGCTTTTTTATAGAGTTGTGCTGATGGGCAGTGTCTCTATAAGAATGTTGTATTCTGCTACTGTCAAGAGAATTCACCGTATCTGTGGCGCCTTTTATATCCGATGTACAGTAAAGTTTATTATACGAATCATATGTGAATGAATGCACTTTTTCAGGGTCATTTTTATCTTTATTATCAATAGCAGCCTGTATAATTCGTAAAGCAGGATTTACTCCCGGCAATACTTTTACTTCACGTAACCCAACGCTGGCTTCCCGCAGTTTAATTATAGTTCCCTCTATTTTGTTGGATGAATTATGAATTTGTATGACAGTGTCCCTGTATCCGACATAGGAACAAGTGAGTGAACTAATTTGAAATGGGGCAGAAAGCATAAAGTTACCATCAATATCGGCTGTCATACCAATTTGCGGATGGCCTGTTACAATAAGGTTAACAAAAGGTAATGGTGCGCCGGTATTTTTATCAACCACTTTGCCACTAACACTATATTGCTGCAAACAACAGTGAAGAATAGAAAAGAAATACAGGAATATTACAGATATATTTTTCAAGCTAATAAAAATACAAAAGGATTACATAGCCATAAAATTATATTCTTATAATATACCTATCATTAAGAATAGATTAAAATTACAACAGGAAATAATGGAAATAAAAAAGTCCCCGGCACATGACCGGGGACTTACGAATAAGTTTATGTATAAAAATTACTTCTGAGCTGCAGTTGCCTGAACCGGGCTTTGTCCCAAATTACGGCTATTTTCTAACTGTGCTTGTTGGGCAGGAGAAAGTATTCCGTTAAGTCCTGTCTTCATTCTTTGAACAGAAGCATCCATAGCCTGGCTTAATTTGGCAGGATCAGAGCCATATTGTTGACGATTGGCCATTTTGTCATTCACATATTGTGCAACAATTGGTTTGGCTTTAGCAGCCTGCTCCGGGGTTAGTTGGCAACTTCTGGTAAGCCTGTCCATTAAACTTGCAGTTTGGTGATCTGCGGGAGAAACCGTACCATTTGATTGTATCGGAAGACCGTTTGCCTGCGTTTGATTACTCGGCTGGATAGTATGAACACTGGTTTGTGCTTTAACATACACTAAACCAATAAGGCAAATTCCGGCAGTTAGGATTATTTTTTTCATGATAATGCTTTTAGTATTTATCTACAAAAGTAAAAAAAATTCCGATATCTTTTACAGTTACATTAAATATTTTGCATACCCAGCAAAATTACCGGATTCTCCATCAATAGCTTGAATGTTTGGAGAAAAGCCGAACCGGTTGCCCCATCTACGGTCCGGTGGTCGCATGACAGGGTTACTTTCATTACATGGCCCGGAACTATTTGTCCATTCTTCACTACCGGAGTTTCATGTATCCCACCAACAGCCATAATGCAAGCATCGGGTGGATTAATAATCGCTGTAAATGCCTCAATGCCAAACATTCCTAAATTGGAAATGGTAAATGTATTTCCCTCCCAATCAGCAGGTTGCAGTTTTTTATTTTTTGCTTTCTGAGCATATTCTTTAGCCTCAGCAGATATTTGCGACAAGGTTTTGGAATCGGCAAAACGAATTACAGGCACCAATAAACCTTCGTCTACGGCAACCGCCATACCTATATGAATATGATTACTGTAACGTATAAAATCACCCCTCCACGAAGCATTCACCCGCGGATGCTCCCTGAGTGCAGTAGCCACAGCTTTTATAATAATATCATTATAGGATATTTTAACCGGGTCAGCCACCTGGTTAATTATTTCGCGGGCTTTCACCATTTCATCCATGGCTATCTCCATAGTAAGGTAGAAATGGGGAGCCGAAAACTTACTCTCTACCAGCCTGCGTGCAATGGTTTTACGCATTTGCGACAGCGGCTCATCCGTATAGCTTTCTTCCAGCACAACCGGTAATGCTCCTCCACTACCCTGGTAATTTTCAATATCTCTTCTTATTATTCTGCCCCCGTCACCCGTTCCCCTAATGAAAGAAGGGTTAATGTTTTTATCACCTGCCAGTTTCTTTGCCAATGGCGATATTTTAAAACGTCCGTCATTAGTAGCTTTTGCAACAGCAGGTTTGGCAGGCTGGGACGCCGGTTTTACCGTTTCAGCAGGCTTTGCAGCTTCTGCAGGAGTAGTTTGAGCAGCAGGGGCAGGTGCCTGGGCTGGTTCTTCCTTCTTAGGTTCTGCAGCAGGGGCAGCTTTTTTCTTTTCTCCTTCAAGCAACGGTGCAATATCTTCCCCTTGTTTGCCTACAATAGCCAAAATAGAATCCACCGGGGCAGTTTGGCCTTTTTCTACACCAATATAAAGTAGCGTACCCTCTTGGAACGATTCAAATTCCATAGTGGCTTTGTCGGTCTCAATATCTGCCAGTAATTCTCCACTCTTTACATTATCCTCAATTTTTTTATGCCATTCTGCCACCACCCCTTCGGTCATGGTATCGCTCAATTTGGGCATCCGTACTATTTCTGCCATACTTATTTTAATTAGAGATTAGGAATTGTTAGTACCTAATTTTGTTATCAGTCCATTATAAAAGGATAGTCTTCCTGCTTATATACATCTTTATATAATTCGGAGGCATCAGGATAAGGTGATTCATCCGCAAATTTTACCGCATCATCAATAATATCTTTAGTTTTCTTTTCCGTTTCCTCCACTTCCACATCTGTAATCCATTTGCTGTCTTTAAGTATATCAAGGGTATGTTCAATAGGATCTTTTGCTTTATATTGTTCCACTTCGTCTTTGGTGCGATAGTTGGCAGGGTCGCTCATGGAATGCCCCTTGTAACGATACGTCTTCATTTCGAGCAAGGTGGGCCCATTTCCCTGGCGGGCATATTCTACAGCCGATGCCACAGCTTCATGAACAGCCTCACAGCGCATCCCGTCTACCGGGAAGGAAGGCATATCAAAAGCCCTGCCCAATTCATACAACTCTACCACATTGCTCGATCTTTCCACCGAAGTACCCATAGCATAATGGTTATTCTCTATAATATACACTACGGGAAGTTTCCACGTCATGGCCATATTCAGGGCTTCATGAAAAGCGCCTTGGCGCACTGCCCCATCACCCATAAAACAAAGGGTTACCAAATCACTTTTGCGATATTTATCAGCAAAAGCTATCCCGGTGCCTAAAGGTATTTGCCCCCCGACAATACCGTGCCCGCCGAAAAATTTATGCTTCACATCAAAAATATGCATGGAGCCTCCTTTACCACCTGAACAGCCTGTAGCCTTTGCAAAAAGCTCTGCCATCACATACTTCGGTTCCATTCCTTTAACTAAAGGGAGCGCATGGTCACGATACGCCGTTATAATATTGTCCTCCGGGCGTATGGCACTTGCCGAACCGGCTGCCACGGCTTCCTGTCCTATATAGATATGGCAAAAGCCCCGTATCTTCTGCTGCAAATACATTTGCTGCGCCCGTTCTTCAAACCTCCTCATTAATAGCATTGACTCGTACCATTTAAGATACTGGTCTTTGGGAAACTTTACTGTATTCGGTTTTTTGGCAGATACTTTTTCCATCTTCATACTATTAACAGGTGCAAAAGTAAAAAACTGTTGACACATTTAAAGGAAAAGTGGTAGTGGGTCAGTTTGAAATTTAACATTTTATAAGTTTCACAATATCGGTAATTTCCATAATATCGTTAGTTAATCCAGCTTCCATTGCAGGCGTAACGCGCAAAGTTGTATGAATCTTGCAGAAATTATAGTACACAAAATATAAGGCAAGTGCATAGCAATGATTTTCTATTTTCTTTGAAAAGGCATTAGTAAACCTGGTAAAACGTCTCATGTGCATTCTCATAGTGAGATTTTGGCGCTCTACATGGCTGGTAGTTATGTGCTTATTATCCGGGCAGCCTATTAATGGTGTTTTTATGGCCCCCACGTATCTACTTCCAGCGTATTGTTTATCTAATTGAGCGAAGTCTACTCCTTTGGGAAAAGCCTCTTCTATAGCATCTAAATAGGCTTTTAAGCCATCAGTTGTTAATTGCACCCTATTGGTTAGCCTACTGGCAACATCTTGCATAAAATAGTTAGCACTTTTAATATCTCTCCCTCCAACAAACCATGAAATAATCAATTTACTATCCGCATCTATAGCGGTCCAGGTCCAAACATCACCGGCTTCACCTATTTTATCATACGGTACATTTTTTCTTTTGGCATAGACAAAGGACCATATCTCATCACATTGGACCCTGTTTGCCCGTACATTCCGTACCATATCATCGTGAAACTTAAGGCAGGCTATTCCTATATCTTCCAATAACTTTGCAATGGTATTTTTTGAGCAGCCAGTAATTCGCGCAGTTGCCCTTATACTATTACCTTCTACGAGGAGGGTTATTATTTGTCCCCTCTTTTCTAATGATAATATATTCATACTTTGAGTATATTTGCATTGCTAATTAAGTAGTGCCTCCGTCAGGACTTGAACCTGAATCTCCGCGTTAGACAAACTGGTATTCTTTCATTAAACTACGGAGGCAACTATTTCCTCACTTCAGCTAATAAATTTTACGCGCACGCTTTATATGCCAGACCTGACATATTTACTCTATTATAGATGTTGATGGCTTTATATAAAAACTAAAGCCCTCAAACAAGCGGCACTTGTTTTTGGGCTCTTCGTTTGGGTTTTAACCCTCGTAAGATTTTCACATCAAATAGAGTGCCGCTCTATCTAAGTACAAAAATACAGTTTTAATAATTTCATTATTTAAGAACTTATTAACAGCCTGTTCATTACTTGGCTTTATTTTCTTCTGTTCCCTTTTGGGTATAAGAAGTCATATAGCCTACTAAAAATAGGATAAAACCTATAATAGCAAGTACTACCGGTATTATATATCCACTATAGTCGTTTTGATTTTGCACAAATTCTGTAAAGGGTGTACCATCTACAGCATACGCAACGAATTTCTCATTTTTGTCAATAGTTACCGGAATACAGATAAGGATTCCGATAACAATTAAAAGCAGTCCTAACATTTTCATTGTTTTGGGTTTCATACGAACTTGTTTTATACTCACAAGCCCCGCATGAGTGGTTTATTAAATTCAGCGTGGAGCTAAACTTATTTGCTTCCACGCTCTATCACAAGCGTTACACAGAACAAGAGCGCTCCACGCCTAACGTGAGCATACTCTTACCGTCTGTGTGTCCGCTTTTGAAATGTGATAGATTCGGAAGCAGGATAAGGACGCTAATATGTTTTAACGAGACAAATATATTAAAATTACTCGTTTACTTCTTGGATTTACGCTTTTTAGCCGTCTTTTTTACTTTCCGTTTTTTTGTAGGTTTTTTTTCTACAATAGCCCCGGTTGCTATATCTGCAATATATTTTGCTAGCTGCATCGGGTCCCGTGGTCGCTTCGGTTTTATCATGCTGCAAATATATGCATGAAAAAACTATTTTTGTAAATGTTAAATTTCAAACTGACCCACTACCGGAAAAGTCCATTAGCTCCACTTTACTCTCCCTCCGGCATTCGATACCCTTCTTCCAGATTAGATGGATTATCAAGTTGTTGCTGTAACTGCTGGTAATGGAGTTTCAGGGAATCTTCCTGCCTTTTGGTTGGAGCATATTTATAACAGTTTAAACATTGCCCCCTATGGTATACCAATGTATCAGTAGGTGCACCATCGTAATAATAAATCCATTTGCCCTCGTGCATATCGTTAACATAGGTTCCTTTTACAGAAATTTTCCCGTCCGGGTGGTACACATAAAGCGTATCCTGCAACTCACCATGAACATAAGTCCCTTCCTCCTTCAGCCCGCCTTCATCAAAATACTGTTGAAAAGGGCCTTCTTCCAGGCTGTCCTTCCAGTTTTTTATTTCCATCGCATTCCCATCCGGATAAAAAATGACTGATTTGCCTTCCAGCTTGCCATCTTTATATTGGCTTTTGCGCACTAGTTGTTGTATATCATTATAAAACTTCCAAATGCTGTCTTCTTTTTCACCCACATATTTGCCTTCCGCCATCAATGCCCCGGTAAAATAAAAGAGATGCGCATATGCAGACTGCCCATCATCCGAATATATTCTTATGGCTTCCAAGCTGTCTCCCTCATCGTAGTAATTTTTAAAGACTCCTGTGGGCTTATCATCCCAAAAATGTCCCACGTACCGTATGTGTCCGTCAGGATATATTTTTTGCCAAAGCCCCTGTCTTCTTCCCTGGTCGTCTCTTCTGTTAAGAGCATTTCCGGTATCCGCATAAATATATACAGCCTTCAGGCTATCAGCCATAAAGATGGTTCCCGTATCTGTCTTTTGCACTTGCGCAGCAGCATTCTCAACCACTACAAATAGCAGAGCCAAAAGAACAATATTTCCCGCCTTACTCATACTTTTTAACAATTGCAAAACTATAATTTTGGTTAGTATAGTTCAGTAAGCATTCATAAATTACCTAACTTTGCATAGTTTAAAAGCATACCCTCCTCTAAGAATGAACTCATTTACTACTAAATATATTTTTGTTACCGGGGGAGTTACTTCCTCTCTCGGAAAAGGCATTATCTCTGCTTCATTAGCCAAGCTTCTCCAGGCAAGAGGATTTTCTGTCACCATACAAAAATTCGACCCGTATATTAATATTGACCCAGGAACACTCAATCCTTACGAGCACGGGGAATGTTATGTTACAGACGATGGCGCCGAAACCGATTTGGATTTAGGTCATTACGAACGTTTCTTAAATATTCCTACTTCCCAGGCCAACAATGTAACCACAGGGCGAATTTATCAGAGTGTAATTAATAAGGAAAGAAAAGGTGATTACCTTGGAAGAACGGTGCAGGTGATTCCCCATATAACAGATGAAATAAAAAATCGCTTTCAATTGCTTGGAAAATCGGGGAGGTATAATTTCATCATTACTGAAATTGGCGGAACTGTAGGCGATATTGAGTCGCTACCCTATGTGGAAGCAGTCAGGCAGATGATGTGGGAGCACGATAAAGATTGCCTTGTTATACACCTTACACTATTGCCTTACCTGCACACCACCGGCGAATTAAAAACCAAACCCACCCAGCACTCTGTTAAGCTATTGCTGGAAAATGGAGTTCAGCCTGATATTTTAGTATGCAGGAGCATCCAGTCTATTGATGATGATATACGCCAAAAGATTGCCCGCTTCTGCAATGTGGCTCCCGATGCGGTTATTGAAGCCCTTGATGCCAGGAGCATTTACGATGTTCCCCTGCTCATGGCAAAAGAAAAATTAGACCTCGTGGTGCTTCAAAAATTGGGATTGCCTACGGATAGCAAATTAGATTTAGAAAAATGGGAAGAGTTTTTGGACAAACTCCATCACCCCAAGCAAAAAGTAAGAGTGGCGCTGGTAGGTAAATATATTGAGCTGAAAGATTCCTACAAGTCCATTGCTGAAGCATTTGTTCACGCCGGTGCAGCTAATGATGTACAAGTGGAAGTGGAATGGATACATTCCGAAGATGTGAATGACGAAACGGTGCAACAACTTTTTGAAGGCATACATGGAATTGTGGTTGCCCCTGGATTTGGCAAAAGAGGAATAGAAGGTAAAATAATTGCCATCCGCCATGCACGCGAAAACAATATTCCATTCTTAGGAATTTGTCTCGGTATGCAATGTGCCGTAATAGAATTTGCACGCAATGTGCTCGGATTTAAAGATGCTCATACTACAGAAGTAAACCCTGCTACAACCCACCCTGTTATTGATTTGCAGGAAGTACAGAAAAAAGTAACCCACCTGGGCGGCACCATGAGGCTTGGGTCATACCCCTGCCAGCTAAAAGAGCGTACTATGGCTTACAGCATATATGGGAAAAAAGAAGTGAGCGAGCGCCACCGCCACCGCTACGAGTTCAATAATGAATACCTGAAAGACTTTGAAAAAGCAGGTCTGCATGCATCGGGCATTCATCCTGAAGCAGGCCTGGTAGAAATTATTGAACTGAAAAATCATCCCTGGTTTATAGGTGTGCAGTTCCACCCGGAATATAAAAGCACCGTTGCCAACCCGCATCCTTTCTTTATCGGCTTTGTAAAAGCTGCCCTGCAATACCAGCCCAGCCCCGGGGTGAGGAAGACGGAAAAGGTGTAAAAGTTTCCACTGCCTGCGGGCTTCATTTTATAAAAATGATTGCGGTGAGGATATGTCACGGTACTCGATGCCCATAACGTCCTATTAGTCTATTAGTTTCTTATTTTATGTCACGGTGCTATTTCAGCCTCATACTCCTAAAGGCGCTTTTCGTCCCTATGGTCACAGCGTGGCAAAATATTGGTAATAAGGCTGTTAAGCGTATATTATTTGCAATATAATTGCTATATACTTGCATCGCAAAAAGATATGTCACGGTGGTCAAAAAAATATGTCATGGTGTAAAACTGCCTTAAGTACTTGGTTTTATGAGTATATAATCTTTATGTCACGTTGCCCGTTTCGTGAAAAACCGTGACATAACCGTTTTTGGAATGGGAAAAAAAACGAGCTCATTTTTATCAATAAAGTAATTTTACATTTGCACCTATAACTGAAAAACACTTATGAAAAAACATCTCCTTTTAATCGTTTTCCCCCTGCTTTTTACAAGTTCCATTTTTGCCCAGGATAAAGATTCAATCATGTTCCGCACAATTGCCAACGAGATATTGCTACATGGCAAATGCTATTCCTATTTAGATTACCTGTGCAATAAAATAGGGGGCCGGTTAACAGGTTCCCCACAAGCTGCTGCCGCTGTGGAATATACCTACCAACTTATGGAAAGTATTGGAGCCGACACGGTCTTTAAGCAGGAATGTATGGTTCCGCACTGGGTGAGAGGTGAAAAAGAAAAGGCTATTGTATTAACTACCCTGTCCGGTGATTACCCCGTGAATATCTGTGCCTTGGGCAGGTCAGTAGCTACGCCACCCGGAGGAATTACCGCCAAGGTGGTCGAAGTGCATAGTTTTGAAGAACTGCGAAAAATAGGCAAGTTAGGTGTTGAAGGGAAAATAGTTTTTTTTAATCAGCCCTTCGATGAAACTGAAATACAAACCTTTGCTGCTTATGGCAAGGCTGTGTTCCAGCGCCATTCAGGTCCAAGCATGGCTGCCAAATATGGAGCGGTAGGCGCCATAGTACGCTCTATGGCGAATGCCCTGGATGATTTCCCCCACACCGGTGCTATGGAATATGTGGACTCATTCCCCAAAGTGCCTTGCTGTGCTATATCCACCATTGGCGCTGAATTACTTTCCAAGCAGTTAAAGAATGATCCGGGCACACGGTTTCATTTCGAAATGAGTTGCCAGACCCTGCCTGACGAAAAGTCATATAATGTAGTAGGAGAAATAAGGGGAACCGAGCACCCGGACGAATATATCACTATTGGCGGGCACCTCGATTCATGGGACCTTGCACAGGGTGCGCATGATGATGGCGCGGGCATTGTACAGACCCTGGAAGTTATGAGAACCTTTAAAGCATTAGGGATAAAACCCAAAAGAACCATACGGTTTGTTATGTTCATGAATGAAGAGAATGGAACACGGGGCGCCATGAAGTATGCTGAATTGGTCAAAAAGAACCACGAAAACCAAATTGCAGCTATTGAATCGGATGCAGGAGGCTTCTCTCCCCGTGGTTTTGGATTAGGGGGCTCCACAGAAAAAAAGAATAAAATACTGGCTTGGAAAAACCTGTTTCTACCTTACGGCGTTTACGATTTCCTAGGAAGTGAGGGCGGTACAGACATTTCACCATTAAAAGACCTGGGAGCTTTTCAACTCGGTTTGGAACCCGACTCACAACGTTATTTCGATTACCACCACACCGCAGCAGATACCTTTGATAAAGTGAATAAAAGAGAGCTGGAGCTGGGTGCAGCATCAGTAGCTATGATGACATATATGCTCTCTGAATACGGCTTGTAGATTTTAGAGTATCCCTGCCCCCTGCCTTACAAGCAGAGGCTCTCCGGAAGTGCAATCAATAATGGTTGACTCTTCATTATGTCCAAATCCTCCGTCAATCAGCATGTCCACTTTATCCTCGTAATGATTGAAAATATCCATAGGGTCTGTCGGGAATTTTACAATTTCATCTTCATCATGAAGGGAAGTCGAAACAATAGGGCATCCCAGAATTTCTACCAGCTTAAGCGTTATGGGGTTGCCTGGAATACGCACCCCGACTGTTTTCCGGCGGGTATTCATCAGGCGGCTGATGCTGGCATTGGCATTCAGTATAAAAGTAAAAGCCCCGGGAAGGCATCTTTTCATAAGCTTATAAATAGCAGTATTCCCCGGTTGGGTATAATTTGCAATACTCGCAAAGTCATGAAATATAAGTGAAAAGACAGCTTTATCTGCCCGTATTCCTTTTATGCGTGCCATTTTTTCAATTGCCTGTGGCTTATTAAGGCTGCATCCCATCGCATATATAGTATCGGTAGGATATATAACCACTCCGCCTGAATTAAAACACTCTATTGCGAGGCCAAGGATATCCTCTTCCGGTTCAGAAGCTGTTATGGAAATGTATTCTGCCATCTGTTGGTTAAATATAGGATTAATTTATTTAGTATTTTTCACCACTCCGATACCTATGATTATGTTATGAAAAGAAATTCTTACAACCTTGCATCCTGTGTTAAATTAGTAAAAAGCGGATCTGAGTTTTTTGAAGAAGCTTACCGGATAATCTCCAATAGCCAACAATCTATCTATCTCCAGACTTACATTTTTGCCAATGATTGCACCGGACAGGAAACCATAAAACTTCTTGCAGAAACAGTAAAACGAGGGGTTGAAGTGTTTCTTTTGGTAGATGCTTTTGGTTCACATGAACTGGGATCTTCCACTATCCGTTCCATAAAAGAAGCAGGGATAAATTTTAGGACTTACTCTCCCCTTTTTTCAGGCCTTCATATTCGCTTTGGAAGAAGGCTCCACCACAAGATATTACTCAGTGATGAAAAGGAAGCTCTTATTGGCGGCATCAATTTTGACAATCATTACCATTTAACAGGAAAGGATTCTCCCTGGCTCGATTATGCAGTGTATGTAACCGGGGATATATGTGCAGATATTTCCGTAATGTGCAAACATCTTTGGACAGGAAAAGGCTATTTCCGGAGAAAAAAGAAGCATGCCCTGCTTGATCCGGATTATGAGACAAACCAGGTAGCGGTTAAATTACAACAGAACGATTGGCTTAATAGAAAGCAAGGAATTTCAAGGAGCTTGAATAATTCTGTCCGGCATTCCCGCTCATCTGTAGTTATTATGGCAAGCTATTTTCTTCCTGGAAGGAGGATGAGAAGATCATTGAAAAATGCATCAAAACGAAAAGTAAAAGTGAAAATAATCCTCCCGGGAAAAAGCGATGTAAAACTGATTAAATATGCTACTGAGTATTGGTACGCCTGGATGCTCCGTAATAATATTGAACTATACGAATGGAATAAAACAATTTTGCACGGCAAATTAATGACAGTGGATAATGACTGGGTCAGCGTTGGTTCTTATAATATCAATCACCTGAGCCATTTTAGCAGCATAGAAACAAACCTGGAAGTAAAAGATGAATCCTTTGCCAACAAGGTAAAACAAGAACTAGAAAGTATCATAAACCAATGCACTGAAGTAACACCCGATGAAAACAGGAAACGAATGAGTATCCTGGAAAAATTTATACACTGGAGTTCCTTCGAGCTAATCCGCTTTCTCTTCTCGCTTCAATTCGCTATTCTTTCAAAGGAATAAAAATATTGTCATGCTCCCACCAGCTGGCTTGCCTCGCTCTTATTATCCAAGGCATCACGGAGGCCATTGCCAACCAGGAAAAATGCCAATACCAGCAACATAAGGCATATTCCCGGCAGAAAAACAAGATAGGCAGAATCTGTAATAATAAAGCCCCGGTTGGCATTTATCATCGAGCCCCAGGAAGCAGTGGGAGGCTGTGCCCCAATTCCCAGGAAACTAAGCCCTGCTTCCAACAAAATAGCGGTGGCAAAATTATCAGCCGCAACTACCGTTATCGTACCTGTTATATTGGGAAGTATGTGCCTTAAAATTATTCTTGATGTAGAAAATCCCATAGCTTTCCCGGCTTCAATAAAAGTTTCTTCTCTTAATGAAATCACCTGCCCGCGCACTATTCTTGCGGTATCAATCCACATAGTGAGGCCCACGGCAATAAATATTTGCCAAAACCCCTTTCCAAGCGCAAGCGTAATCGATATTACCAATAACAATGTTGGCAGAGACCATACCACACTGAGCAACCACATAACAAAACTATCCCACCTGCCCTTGTAATAGCCCGCTGTAGCACCCATCAATATGCCAATGAAAAGTGAAATAACTACTGCAATAAATCCGACAGATAAGGAAATGCGGGTACCTATTAGTAACCTGCTCAATACATCCCTGCCTTCCTGGTCGGTCCCAAGAAGATATATTTTAGTTGTTAGACTATTCTTCTCTATTTCCGCCTTTAATCCAGCGCCTGATTTACCTGTATCAATAGTTCCATAAACTATTTCTGATAAATTAAATTTCTTGATTTGACCATTGTTTGGATTGCTTCCGGTATAAAGTTCTGCAACTAAATCATTCCCCCGGAAACTATATGAATATAGCGGAATATAGTAATACTGGCTTTCCTGCCCAAACAGCATTTTCTTTATGAAAGAAACTTTTTTAATCTCCACATTCTTTTTCATCAATAACATGGTAACTTTTGTTCCCGGCGGCTTTACTGATAGCTGTAGAACCTGGTTGTTTGCATCGGGAGTCGAATCGGGAGTAATGAGGTAACCCAACAAAGAAACTATAACGGTAAAAAGAATAAAGTAAAAACTAACCAATGCCACTTTATTCTTCTTGAATTTCTTCCACGCCTTTTGGCTCAAAGAAAGTGAATCAACAGACTTATTTTTATTTCGAAGAAATATCATGAAGGACGTTTATAATTCCTGCCTTTCCAACTGTATGATGAAAAATTAGCAACAATTCCAATATAGCTAATGTAGAGCATTGTAATAACTTCTGCTATTGGAAAAATCCATAAAAGTTTTCTCTTATTAAAAAAGCCGGTCGCAAAAAACAATAGTAAAAAATCAGCAACAATTTTTAAAATTATTCCAACCCCAAGTAATGGAACAAGCCTTCCGCAAGCAACTAAGGCTATGATTGCAAGGAAAGAAAAAAAGTTAGAAGTAAAAACGAGCATGCTTACTAAACTATTGAGAACACTCTTCGAATATAGCCCTTTAGAAGCCCAACGGATACGTTGAGACAAAAAGTTCTTTAACGAAGTTTGTGCAGAAGTAGATACAAAAGCCTCTTTCGACTTTACATAGCGTATTTTACCCGGGTATTTTTTATGTATCTTAAACATGAGTAAAGTATCATCACCGGAAGGGCTGCCGTCTATACCTTTAAATCCATCTACCTCATTAAATACTTTCCGGGTATAGGCTATATTGGCTCCATTACAGAGCAAAGGAATATCGGCATTTATTCCTGCCCCAGAAAGCAATGAAAGTCCACATAGTTCAAGGCTTTGGAATTGCCCCAATACACCCGCTTCATTCTCTATTTTCACAGGCCCGCAAAGCATACAGGCGCCTATTTTTTGATATTCATTTTCAATGGTAGATAACCAATCTTTATCTGCCGCACAATCTGCATCGGTTATCACGATAAGTTCCCCCGATGAGTTCTTAATACCCTCGGTTAGTGCAGCTTTTTTGCCATTAACGTTTTCAGGATTTGAAATACACTTTCCTACAATTTTTATTTGAGAGAAGGCTTTTTCAGCCACTTCCATTGTGCTATCTGTAGAATGGTCATCAACAACAATTACCTCTAAAAGACTAGCCGGGTATGTTTGTACTGCAATAGAATTTAAACAGTTGGTAATTGTACTTTCTTCATTTCGTGCCGCAATTACCAGGCTGATTTTAGTTTTGGCAACATAGTTTTCCGACATAGTACTTATCGGTAACCTAATCCAACTAATTAAATGCGACAGAATGTAAACAAAATAAATGCACGTTAATAATACAAAAAAGAAAAGCAGCACATGGGTTAATGCATACATCCTTATACTTTATTTATTCTCCTTTTTGCCTAATAACTCTGCCCGCTGTTTACTGAGGGTATCGAGGACTTTTTCATAAATGGAATCCAAAATATTAGGATTATGAGTATAAAAGTCCAGGTTTCTTTTATAGTCGGTTTCGGTAATGTGGTGTTTTTTCCAAACATACTGGAATGACATAAGGGTAGCCGTATCAGTGGTATCCATATTAACACCCATTCGCTGGGCAGCCTGCATCAAGTGGACATCTGTCATTACCTCCACCATGGTATCCTGTGAGAGAATATCCTTCGGGATTTTTATTTTATTCCCGTGACTGCATGATACTGAAAACACACACAGAATAAAAGCAACCAGTAACCACTTCATAAACAATAATTCTCCCACAAATGTAAAGCAATTCAGTAAACGGGTAAATTTGCACTATTGAAATAACTATGAAACAATCATTTTCAGGAAAAGTAGTTTGGATAACAGGAGCTTCCTCAGGCATTGGTGAGGCGCTCGTAAAAGCTTTTGCAAAGCAGGGCACAAAAATAATTCTCACCGCACGAAGGGAGCAGGAATTACAGCGGGTACAGAAAGAAGCGGGATTGACGAATGAAAACAGCTTCATATTTCCTCTTGACCTTTATCATATGGAAGGGTTTTCTGAAGCGGTTGGAAAAGTTAAGCAACGATTTGGAGCTATTGATATTCTAATTTGCAATGCCGGAATAGCCCAGCGCTTCTCCGTTATCGAAAGCACTATGGAAGTAAACAGGCAGATAATGGAACTAAATTTCTTTTCCGTAATTGCTTTAACAAAAAGTGTTTTACCCGGGATGCTTGAAAAAAAATCAGGAAGAATAGTAGTTATAAGTAGTGTTATGGGTAAAATCGGAATGCCCGGTTCTTCTATGTATTGTGCATCTAAACATGCATTACAGGGCTTTTTCGATTCATTGCGGGCGGAAGTGTATAAGGACAACATTGGTGTTATAGTGATATGCCCCGGATACATTAAAACAAATGTTTCTGTGAATGCTGTAACGGCTCAAGGCGATGCCCATGGAAAAATGGATAAAGGCCAAGAACATGGTATGTCTCCCGATAAATGTGCCGCAGGAATTTTGAAAGCAGTAGCTAAAGGTAAAGATGAGTTTTTTATTGGAGGAAAAGAATTGCTCGCCGTAAGATTTAGCCGTCTTTTTCCGCGCTCGTTTTTGTCTGTTGTAAAACGTGTAGTATCTAAAAGAAATATGAAATGAAATTTATAAACTCACTCTCATTTGCAAGGGAACAGGACAAAAAGGACCCCTTAAAAAAGTTTAGAAAGAAGTTTTTGTTTCCAAAATATAACGGTAAAGATGCTTTGTATTTTGTAGGTAACTCTTTAGGTCTACAGCCCAAAACAGTTGAAAAATATATTAAAGTTGAACTGGAGGATTGGGCAAAATTGGCCTCAGAAGGGCATTTTGGGGGAAGAAATCCCTGGTATTCCTACCATGAAATGTTTGCTAAGCCTGTTGCCCAGTTAGTAGGTGCCTTAGAGGATGAGGTGGTTGTAATGAATCAACTAACAGTAAACCTGCATCTGCTGATGATTTCTTTCTATCAGCCTAAGGGAAACCGCTATAAGATTATTTGTGAATCGAATGCCTTTTCATCTGATAATTATGCATTGCAAACACAAGTCCAATTGCATGGATATAACCCCGATGACGCTATCATACAAGTTGCACCAAGAGAAGGAGAGTATGTACTGCGAACAGAAGATATTCTTGATACTATACATACACATGCCGGTGAAACTACTTTAGTAATTTTCGGAGGGGTAAATTATCTAACAGGACAATTGTTAGATATGCCTAGGATAACTGAAACAGCACACCAAGCAGGAATAGTATGCGGATTTGATTTAGCCCATGCTGCCGGAAATGCTGAATTGTACTTACATGACTGGGATGTAGATTTTGCCTGCTGGTGTACCTACAAATATTTTAATTCAGGACCCGGTGCCGTAGCCGGAGCTTATATTCATCAAAAGCATAGTAAGAATACTGAACTCTTGAGGCTTGGAGGCTGGTGGGGATATGATAAGAATACCCGTTTCACTATGGATAAAAAATTTACCCCTATGCAAACTGCTGAGGGCTGGCAACTAAGTAATGCCCCTGTCCTTTCAATGGCTGCTCACAAAGCTTCTGTAGATATATTTACAGAAGCAGGAGGAATGAAACCTTTACGTAAGAAAAGTTTAATGCTTACATCCTACCTTGAGTTTCTTATCAATGAACTGAACGAAAAGCTAAAAGATAAAAACATAAAACTTGAAATCATTACCCCTACCAACCCGGCACAGAGAGGCTGCCAGCTTTCTATTATTGCTCATGGAATAGGCAAAGACTTTTATACTGCTCTTACAAAAGCAGGCGTGTTTTGCGATTGGCGAAATCCCAATGTAATAAGGTTGGCCCCGGTTCCTCTTTATAATTTCTTTGAGGATATATGGAGGCTTGGGGAAATAGCAAGTACGTTATTACTGAAAAACAGTTAGCCTTTTAAGAGGCTGTAGACAACCGGATATATAATCGCTTCCCAAATAGCATATTCTTTGGCTGAGGGATGTAAACCATCGTGTGCAATCAGCTCTGAATTATTTTTCATTTTCTGTGTTTCAGGGAATATGTCAACCACAGGTAATTTTCTGAGATTCGCCTCACTCTTAATAATGTTATTGAAGTCCGTTATGCCTTTGCTGATATCCCTCCCTTCGCTATACATTTTACCCGTTGGAGTTACTCCAAAATCAGGTATAGTGATTAATACAATTTTGCTCTTATTATGTAATTGTGATTGAACATGGTCAAGTATATAGACAAGATTTTTATGAAAAGCTCCCGAATCAACCCCCTGAACCCAGTCATTTACACCAATCAAAAGAGTTACAAAATCAGGTTTAATACGGTCAAATACAGGGATTTCTTTTTCTATTAAATCTTCCGTAGTCCAGCCTGTTACAGAAGGATTAGCCGATAAAACAATACTTACCCCTGTTTCGTTCAGGTGTTTGACTAATACATCAGGAAAAGCCTCTCCGGGTTTAGCCCCTTCACCAATAGTATAAGAGTCTCCCAAGGCGACATATTTCAAAGGCTCATTTCCTGCATTTTTCATAGCGATATTTACGAATAATGGAACTAATATCAGTAAAAGTAACAGCCATTTCTTATCCATAATGCAAAAATAAGAGTTTACAAATTACATTTTTTAAATACCTTTGCAGCCCTTTTTTGACTCCGTAGCTCAGCTGGTAGAGCAAATGACTCTTAATCATTGGGTCGAGAGTTCGATCCTCTCCGGGGTCACCTGATGGAACTGGTCGCTATTTTTAGCGACCTTTTTCTTTTTGCTTTCTCTAAAATCCCTATCAATATTACAAAGTAGCTCTACTATTTCATTGGGTTCTGCAGATTCGATAATTATTTTCTGCAAAAACTAATTTGGTAACTATATATAACCCTACGGTAAACTAAATCCATATTAAAACATATCATATAAATTTGCCTATTCCAATTATTAGCGGTCTAAAGATGAAAAAAGATTTAGAGGTGCTTGGGAATGGGTTAGTTATTTGTCATATTGAAGTTATTACCCCTTTGAAGTCAGGTCAAAATAAGATACATTTAAAAGCATTAGTAGATACAGGGGCTGAAATATCCTTTATATGTAAAACCGTTTATGAACAAATGGTAGTAAATGAAGCGATGAAGGGAAAGATTGGTGCTTCTACTTTAGATGCAGAAATAGACGATTTTATAACTTATCCTATGAAAATACGGATATATTCCGATTATGCAAACTGGACAATATTAGATGAAGAGTTTCTAATGACAGTAAGGGACTTAACAAAGAGAAAAGAGTACCAAGCTATTATAGGTGCAGATATATTAAAGCATCTTTCATTTGTATATAATGGCGTAGAGGGAAGGGCTTGGTTTAATGAATAGTAATTATACTTAACGACAAATCCCAATGACCAATGAACAAGAATGAAATTAGCAACACCCCTTACACTATATTAACAACCAATATAGATCACTTATTAGGTGAATTAATCAATAAAACGATCAAGTATACAGCTCTTCATAAAGACGATAACCTAGAGGATCTTAAAAAAAATGTTCTTATTATATTTGATGAAACGCGATTAAAAATTAGCGAAGTGTCACACTATACTAAAGAAGACCACCACGATGTAGCGTTTATGCTAAAAATGGAGCGTAATGTAGAGGAGTGGGCTAAGAAACACCCTAAAGATGCCAAGAGAATAAAAGAGGCGGCTAAACACTATCATTAAGACTCCTTTCCTATTTGCCAGTAATACATATCTATGATTTTCATATTAGGATAATTCATTCCTCTTTTGATTTGAATATACTCCCTGCACTCTTTTAGCTCTATATGGTGACGAGTTATAAAATCATTAATATCCATTAAAGTAGTTTCATTAAATCCCGCAGTCTTACCAGTCTTTGTTTTATAACCTTTTACAAAATACCTGTCAAGTGCAGGGGTTATTCCTAATGTTCCTAAAATAATCTTGGAAATTAATGTATCTGTTGGCGATATATTTTTGCTTTTATAATATGAACTCAGTTGCTCTTTAAGGGTTATAACATCAATGTTCTTATTACGAAGTAGCGGGATTATTTCGTTATGGATTTTATAATCATTCTGTAATAGTTCACCGGAACCTCTATACATACCCCAACTGGCAAGATAAGCAGTCAAATTTAAGCTTAATGTATCTATTTTTTTCGGTCTCAAATGCCTTAAAGCAATGCTCCCAGGATAATGACCTGTTATTTTCTACGTCAAGGTGATTAATAAACGTAGTTATTCCTTCTTTGATAGAATTAGTCATAAGTGTTACCAATTAATGAATTATATAATAAGATGCAGTATTGATAAAATATAATATTCTGATGCAAGACCGGTGCTGTGTTGTTTCATTGTGAATGATTTTAAGTTATAATCTTTATTGGAATAATTTTTCAGACTTTACAAAGCGCCTCAATAATATTAAAAGCAAGAAAGCTGCACCAAAACCAAGTAGCGGCGACATGAGTAATGACAACCCAATATCTTTGCTTTTTCCCAGTTTACACTCCCGGGGTAAAAATGGGTAAATGCCAAACTGCCACCTATCATAGCACCTATCATAGTGTGCGAACTGGAGCAAGGAATTCCCAAATACCAGGTACTCAAATTCCAAACTATGGAAGTAAGCAATACAGCCAAAACTAAACAGGCTCCTATTTGTACCGGAAGAGCCATTACCTCATTTAAGGGCACTAATTTTAATATTCCCATGGCAACAGCCACACCCCCTACATTAACCCCCATAAAGTTCCAAAACCCAGACCAAGGTACAGCAATCTGGGGTTTTAATGCCTTGGTGTATATAACAGTTGCCACTGCGTTGGCAGTGTCATGGAATCCATTTACAAATTCGAAACAAACGACAGCTAAAAGACACAGGAAAAAAATAAATAAAATAGAGCCTCCTAAGTCCACATTTCCCAGAAGGGGAAGGGTAATCATGTTTAATTTTGATATGAAAAGCATATAATCAGATTTAGGGAGATTTGTATAAATTGACAGAACAAATGAAGCGGAATAAATCTATTCGCATCGAAAAATTAGTATTACCAAATTGTTATTTTATTATGATTGGCATTAAAACCCTTACACAACCTGATTAAAGTGATTCAACAGGAAAATATAGAGCGATTAACAATATTTAAGACAAAATGTATAAGTTTAGCCGAAGAATATAAACTCTACAGGGAAGTTATTATCATATTTGCATATCCTTAGTCCTGAAGAATGGGAATTGTACAAAAAGCAAGCATAAAACTTACCGTTGTTTCTTATCTGGGTGCTGCTTTAGGATATCTAAACAGAATACTTCTTTTAACCAATTTTTTGTCGGCTACCCAGGTAGGACTCATAAGTATACTTATTACTATAGTGACACTGTATGCACAGTTTGCCACCTTCGGGATACCCAATATAAGTGCCCGTTTCTTCCCATTTTTTTTCAATAAAGAAAAACAGCATAATGGTTTTTTTTTCTGGGGAAATGTTTTTGTTTTTATCGGGTTCCTTATAACCACGCTGTTCTTTTTGCTGTTCAAACCACTAATAGTACGGCAATATATTGATACATCTCCATTGGTGGTCGGTTATTACTATTATGTGATACCATTCGCTTTAGCCACCATTTATTTTCAATTTTTCGACTCCTATTTACGCTCCCTATTAAAGACGGTTGTACCTACTTTTTTAAACGAAGTATTCTCGAAAATACTGGTAAGTATTGCCATTGCTTTGTATGCACTTAAATGGATAGACTTCGGGCAATTTGTAATCATTTATATAGGAACCTCTTTTCTTATCACATTTGTTTTGCTTGTTTATATAATTTATCTCAAACAGTTTTTTATTTTTCGGGGGCAAAGCAGATTATATAAACGTTTACTCACGCCTATATTACACTATGGCACATTTACTATTCTCACCTCTTTAGGAGGTAGTATTATTCTATATATAGATACCCTGATGATTGCATCGATGCTGGGTTTAGCATTGTCAGGTATTTATACTACTATTTCTCTTATTGCAGCAGGATTAGCTTTTCCTTACCGTTCCATTCAAAAAATAACATATCCACTCGTGGGCCGGTTATGGAAGAACCATGATATGAAAGCCGTATCAGATTTATATGACAAAACGACCCTTGTAATGATGATAGTTGGAGGTGGAATTATTATCCTTTTATGGGGAAACATTGATGCAATTTTTCGTTTTATACCTAAAGAATATGCTATAGCAAGATACTCTTTCTACCTGCTTTGCTTTGCCAGGTATTTTGATATGATTACGGGATTGAATGGTATTATTACCGTAATCTCTAAAAAATACCGGTATGATTTATATTTTAACTTTTTACTTGTACTAGTAACTATCGTGCTAAACTTGATACTTATTCCACTATATGGCATTACGGGCGCTGCCTGGGCAGCCATGATAGGCCCTGTATTTTATAATATATTGAGACTGGCCTTTGTATGGTACAATTTTAAGATGCAACCATTCACACTAAATTGCCTTTGGACTTTATTAATAACCATTGGGACCCTAGCAATTATTCATTTTATACCCTTTGTATATAACAAATATGTAAGCATCTGTGTAAATTCTATACTCGGCGGAATTATATACATGGGATTGATAGTACTTTTCAGGTTTTCCCCTGAAATTAATAATATGCTTTATAAGATCACTGGATGGAAATACCTTCAGTCGGATAAATCCGCATTTTAGCATATTTTAATAATTTTAGCTTTTTTACGTTATTCCATTTATAATTCAAGGTGTTCAAGCTTAAACATAAGGGGCTTACTGTTATTTTATTTCTATCCTGTTTATTTCATTTACAGGCACAGAAAAAACTATTTCTGAAAATTGTAAATATAGATTCTGCTTCGTCCAAAGATTTTAAAATACCGGATTACAACAAGGTATTTCTCGCTCCCAAGTTACGCTTAGCGGAATTACAAAAACTGGTTGAAACCATTCATAATGAATCTTACTTAACAGCAACCGTTGACAGCATGACAGAAGACAGTGTATTGCTCACTGCCTTTCTTAAAACCGGCGACCCATACAAGTGGGCATATATACGAAAGGGGAATGTGGAAGAAGTAGCTCTGAACTTGTCTGGATTTCATGAAAAAATATTTACTAACAAGCCTTTTTATTTCACTGCTGCATCTAATTTTATGAACCGTATTTTATCTTATTATGAAAATACCGGGTACCCTTTTTCACAGCTAAAATTGGACTCCATATCTATCAATGGGAACACTATTTCTGCCGCACTTAATGTGGATAAAAAAAGCTCAGAAACAATTGACAGCATTGTTATCAGGGGGAACCTTAAAATTTCACCCAAATATCTTTATGGGTACCTGGGTATTAAACCCGGAGATTTTTACGACGAATCAAAAGTGGCTGCCATTAGTTCCCGCCTGAATGCCTTGCCGTTTCTTACAGAAACTAAACCTATGCAGGTGATATTTATACATGACAAGGTGAAGATATTGCTATATATTTCAAAAAAGAATGCCAACCAGTTTAACGGTATTCTTGGGGTTTTGCCAAATGAGAATGGCAATGTGACCATAACAGGCGACGTTAGCCTTCAACTACAAAACTCCTTTCACCGGGCCGACGAAATAATATTCCACTGGCAACACGTGCAGCCACTCACGGAGAATCTAACCATCAACTTTAGTTATCCCTACCTGTTCCAAACCCCCATTGGACTGGATGAGAATTTTCAGCTTTTTAAGCAGGATACTACCTATCTGAAGCTGGATAATAAAATTGGCTTGAAATACCTTTTTATTGGAGATAATTATTTGGAGGTATACTATGAAAGTATTGCTACAAGCCTATTATCAACATCCGGGCTGGAAAATATTATCACCTTGCCGCCTTATACCGATGCCACAATCGATTTATATGGCATAGAATACCGAGCTCGCAAACTAGACTATATTTATAATCCACGCAGGGGATACGAGTTTTTAGGTTCCGTAGCCGTAGGCACTAAGAACATTCGCGAAAACTCTGCCATTAACCCTTCCGTTTATGAAGGATTACAACTTAATTCCATAGAATACCAGGCTACTCTAAAGACCGATTATTATTTTCCCGTTGCCACCCGGGCAGCCATAAAATTTGGGGTGAATGGAGGATATATACAAGGCCCCTCCCTTTTATTAAACGACCTTTTCCGTATTGGAGGATTAGAAGTATTACGGGGATTTAATGAACAATCTATTTATGTATCGCAATATGCAGTGGGAACAGTCGAGCTGCACTACCTGTTAGAGCAAAATTCTTTTCTATTCTTATTTTATGACCAAGGATGGTGCAGAGAAACCCTCCCTTCATTTATTCAATACTTTGATGATACGCCCTCCGGATATGGAGCAGGAATGAATTTCCAAACAAAAGCGGGGATTTTTTCCCTGGCTTATGCCTTGGGCAATGCAAAAGGAAACCCACTAAATTTTGGTACGGGAAAAATAACCTTTGGAATAGTAAACTATTTCTGAGGATTAGTGATGGGAAGAATGCTCTCCTCCATGTTCCTTATCTGTATCGTCCTTAATAAGGAAATAAAAGCCTGCTAAAAATCCTACACCGGTAAAAAACACTCCAAACACACTAAACCCGTGTGCACTGGAATCTACGTCGAGAACTGCATAACGGAATGGCAGTAAAAAGGTCACCAGGAAAATGGCGATGGCGATGAGTTGGCTTTTTTTCATGTGTATGATTTTCTTTCGGCGGCAAAAATAATAAAATTTTATTGTGTCGCTAATTTACTTCTTCCTCTGCTTCTTCTAATACCACCTTATCCATGTACACCAGCCTAAGGATTAATTCTTTATAGAGGTCTGCTTCATCTAAAGAGGTATTTCCCAGCCCCTTCGACTTTAGGTCGTATTCCCGCAAGATGTGCATGGCCTTTTGCAGGGAAGGCATAGAATAAAACTTTGCCGCACTTATATAATCCTTTACAAAAAAAGGAGACACACCTAAACATGCTGCCACATTATTGGGTGATTTGTCCTTCATGGTATGGTAAATGAGTAATTTACTGAAATAGCTATACAAAGCACCCATGGTTACCACAAAAGGATTGTCTTTCGTATTCGAAGCAAAATAGTTGATAATCCGTATAGCCTTCGCAGCATCCTTGCTACCGAGGGCATTATGGAGCTCAAATACGTTATAGTCCTTACTTATGCCTATGTTTTGCTCAATATCGTTCACTGTAATTTCAGCAGGCGGAGCAATATTTATCATCAGCTTGTTCAGTTCATTCGATATTTTGCTCAAATCATTTCCCAAATATTCAGTAAGCAGCGCAAGGGCCTTATGTCCTATAATTAATCCTTTATCTTTCAGATAATTTTCAATCCATACCGGAATTTGATTGTCATATAGCTTCTTTGATTCAAACAAGACCCCGCCTTTTGCCATCTTTTTAGCAACCGAAGTACGCATATCCAGCGTTTTATACTTATAGCAAAACACTAATACGGTTGTCTTCTGTGGCTTTTCAAGATAGGATACAAGAAGGTGTTCCTTATCGCTGTCCTTTTCTTTGGCTTTTGGTAAAAGATCCTTTAAATCCTGGGCTTCTTTAACAATAATGACCTGGTGGTTGGCCATCATGGGGAAACGGTAAGCCGCATCTAATATAGTGGCCAAGTTATTTTCGCGGCCATAAAATACAAACTGGTTGAATTCCCTTTCCGTTTCATCCAGCACGCTTTTTTCAATTTGCTGGGCCAGCATATCGATGTAGAAGGGCTCTTCACCACAAAAGAAGTATACGGGGTGAAATAATTTCTTATCTAAATCGGATGTTATTTCCTTATATGTCATTCGGTAAAAATCCGAGTTCAAATATAGGTTTCTATACTATACATAAATTTGCCCTGCATATAAACATATCCACATTGTCAGAACACCATTTACCCCAGCTTAATTTTCCTGCTTATAAGTTCCGGATTAAGGAAGAAAAGGGGCAATTGAGGATTTTTGATCCTGCCCGCAAGAAGTATGTGTTATTAACACCTGAGGAGTGGGTAAGGCAACACCTCATTCGCTATTTGAAAGAGGAAAAAGGATATCCTCTCGGGCTAATGAAAGTGGAAAAAGAATTTAAGTATAATAATCTTAGTAAACGAGCAGATATAATAGTTTGCACCAACACAGGTATCCCTCTGCTGATGGCTGAATGCAAAAGCCCGGATGTAGAGATAACCCAGAATGTTTTTGACCAGGCAATGCGCTACAACCTGGTTATGGCTGTTAACATAATGGTATTAAGTAACGGCATTAATCATTTTTGCTTTCAGTTAGATAAAGCAAATCAAACGTACCATGCTTTGACTGAAATACCAACTTGGGGAAAATGAGAGATATTGTTTTTAATTTGTATCTATCCTTGTAACCTTAACTACCCCGTCCACCTTTTGGATTTTCTTGATGAGGTCGGTAAGGTGGGCCGTATCGTGAACAAATACCATAATGGTACCTTCGAAAGTTCCGTCATTCGTATCGAAACTAATGGAACGCATGTTTACATTGAGTTCTTTGGATATAATCTGGGTAAGCTTATTTACCAGCCCAATTTTATCAATCCCGGTTATTTTTATTCCGGCAAGGAAAGATATCAGTTTCTGGCTTGTCCATTTTGCTTTTACAATACGGTATGCGTGATTGGACATGAGGGCTATGGCATTAGGGCAGCTTACACGATGAATTTTTATTCCTTCGTGAATGGTAATAAACCCAAACACGTCATCTCCCGGAATAGGGTTGCAACATGGTGAGAGCTTATATTCCAGCTTATCCATATTGTCACCAATCATCAGGGTATCCTGCTTTCCTCTTGCTTTCGAAACAAGTTCCTCTAATGTGGGTGCATTGTTTTGCGGCTGTCCGTTTTGCTTTTCATCTTTGGAATCAAGATATTCTTTCAACTCTTTCACAGTGACCCTTTCAAGGGCAGCACGGTAAAAGAGTTCCTGGCTATCTCCCAATTTTAAAAAAGTAGCTATATCATGAATATTTTTTTCTGTGAACTCAATTTTCAGGTGGCTCATTTTACGCTTCAATATCTCCTTACCTTCCGCGGCCTGCTTATATCTTTCTTCTTTCAATAATACCTTTATCGCCGACTTGGCTTTGGCTGTAACCACATAGTTTATCCAATCGGCTTTGGGAGCCTGTTTAACAGAAGTAAGTATTTCTACCTGGTCGCCGCTGTTTAATTTATGGCTTAAAGGAACCAATTTATGATTGACTTTTGCACCGATGCACTTCGCCCCCACCTGTGAGTGTATATCGAATGCAAAGTCAAGCGCAGTAGAGTTTACGGGGAGAGACCGCATTTCGCCTTTGGGTGTAAAGACAAATATTTCGTCAGCAAAAAGATTTAATTTAAAATCGTCGATAAAATCAAGGGCATTGCTGTCAGGGTTTTCGAGAGAGAGTCGTATTTTTTTAAGCCACTCTTCCAAAGGATCTTCCTCTGCGTGTCCACCCTCTTTATATTTCCAATGGGCAGCATATCCTTTTTCAGCCACTTCATTCATACGCTCGCTTCTAATTTGAACTTCCACCCATTGTCCGTTGGGGCCCATAACAGTTGTATGCAATGCTTCATACCCATTGGCTTTTGGCGTAGAAATCCAATCTCGCAGGCGGTCCGGGTTTGGGTAATAATAATCGGTAACTAATGAATATACCCTCCAACAATCAGCCTTTTCCTGTTCCGTGGGAGAATCAATGATGATGCGGATAGCGAATATGTCATACACTTCCTCAAAGGGAACCCCCTTGTTTTTTATTTTGTTCCAAATGGAATAAACGGATTTAGGGCGACCGAAAATGCGGAACTTCATTTTCTGGTCATGGAGGGCCTCCCTGATAGGCGTAATAAACCGGTGTATATAACGTGTACGCTCTGCCTGGGTATCTTTTAACTTCTGAACTAAGTCAGCAAACAAAACGGGCTCTGTATATTTCAACGATAAGTCTTCCAACTCTGATTTAATAGCATTTAACCCCAAGCGGTGGGCCAGTGGAGCATAGAGATAAAGTGTTTCAGAGGCTATTTTCAGCTGCTTGGTCCTTTCCATAGAATCGAGGGTACGCATGTTGTGTAACCTATCTGCCAGCTTTATAAGTATCACCCTAACGTCTTCGGCAAGGGTAAGCAGCATTTTACGGAAATTTTCGGCCTGGAGAGAAGAGGATGCATCAAATACCCCTGCTATTTTGGTGAGCCCGTCAATAATAGAGGCTACCTTTTTGCCGAACATTCCTTCAATATCCTTGAGGCTTATATCGGTATCTTCAACCGTGTCGTGCAGCAATGCACAAGCAATGGCAATAGAACCAAGTCCTATTTCCTCCGCTACAATACGGGCTACGGCTAAAGGGTGATATATGTAAGGCTCTCCCGATTTGCGGCGGGCATTTTTGTGGGCCTCCAGGGCAATATTAAAAGCCTTCCGGATAAGCTTTTTATCGCTGTCATCTACTTTGTACCGGCACGAGCGGAGAAGTCCCCGGTAACGGTTTAGTATTTCCTTCTTTTCTAATTCGGCTTCGTTTACTACTGCAACAAGTTCCATAATGTAATTGCGAAGTTATACCTTTTATACGAAATCCGGGAAAGAAGTTCGGAGGAAATTGTTAAGTTTTTTTAATAGAACTCAAAAACCGTTATGTCACGGTTTTTTACGAAATGGGCAATGTGACGTATTGATAGTATATCCACAAAACCAGGTACTTAAGGTATATTTTCACCATGACGTATTTTTTTGATCACCGTGACATATCTTTTTGATATGCAAGTGTGTGGCAAGTGTACTGTAAATGAAGAGTGGAAAATGAATATTAAAAAGACTGTTTATCAATATATTTCACTTACACTTAGCCCACTCCATTTCAGTTATAAGAGGGAAAAATTTGAACATCGAATTGATACCGGATACCGGAAAACCGTGACATAAAATATGAAAGTGACAGGTTACCTGTGAATTATAAATATGTCATGCCCTATGGGGAGCGTGACATATTCCAGTCACGACCTATCGCCTATTTTAATAAGTTTGCACCCATGAAAAATGATTTATTACTAAGGGCAGCAAAAGGTGAAAAAACGGAACGGGTACCTGTTTGGTTAATGCGACAGGCGGGAAGAATTTTACCCGGATACCGAAAACTCAGGGAGAAAGTGAAGGATTTTAAAGAATTGGTAAAAACACCTTCCTTGGCTTGTGAAGCTACCCTTGAGCCTGTGGATGTGTTAGGGGTTGATGCGGCCATCATTTTCTCTGATATTTTGGTGGTGCCGGAGGCCATGGGGTTAGATTACCTGATGTTGGAGAGCAAAGGGCCTCTATTTGAAAAAACGATTCAAAGCCGGAAAGATATAGAAGCACTTAGGATTGGCAGCATTGAAAACTGGAGCTACGTTACACAAGCCATTCGACTGACTAAAAGTGAACTGAACGGGAAAGTGCCCTTGATTGGCTTTGCAGGCAGCCCCTGGACTATTTTCGCCTATATGACCGAAGGAAAGGGAAGTAAAACTTTCTCGGTTGCTAAAAGGATGTTATACGCTGAGCCCGAAATGGCACATAGCCTGCTTGATAAAATTACCCGGACCACGATAGCCTATCTCAAGGACCAGGTAAATGCCGGAGCCCAGATTGTGCAGATATTTGATTCATGGGGCGGCATACTTTCACCGGAAGCATACGAAGAATTTTCATTGCCCTATATTGCCAGAATATGCGATGCACTTAGCCCGCTTGTGCCTGTAATTGCATTTCCAAGGGGAGCATTTTTTTCGTCGAAGGCAATAGCAAAACTCAATTGCCGCATCATTGGACTGGATTGGACCATAGCCCCTTCAGAAGCGAGAAGCGTGTTGCAGGGTAAAACCTTACAAGGAAACCTTGACCCCTGTATTTTATATGCCGAACCCAAAACTATCCGGAATAAAACCCGGGAAATGCTACAACAATTTGGAACACAAGAATATATTGCAAACCTGGGGCACGGAGTTTACCCTGACATCCCTATGGAGAATGTACAAACATTTATTGAAAGTGTAAAGCAATATACGTTATCGTAAGTACGTTATACAAGGTCTACCCAACCTATTGGGCTTATTTTACGTATTAATGCTTAGATGGAGATTTTTAGTATCTTTGTTCTGTTATTTTTCGATGATTTATAGCGCTAAAAGATATCTTAGTTTACTAATCCTAATTCTTTGGGGAGTAGGTTTTACGCAAGTAAAAGGGCAGACTATAGCTTCGCCCGATATTTATTGTCTTTCGGTAAATGCTAATGGCGATGTTACCGTTGTATGGGGACTCCCTTCAAACCTGAATAGTAATATAAATACATTCAAAAGCTACAATATTTATACGAGCTCCAACCGTAATTTTGGTTATAGTGTTACTACGGTAGGTAGCCCGTTTCAAAACAGTACCGTTATATTTGGTACAGGAGCGAACACAAAGCCTATTTATTTTTATATCACCACTCTATCTACCAAGAATTCCGTTCCGGTTGACACGCTCTCAACTATCTATCTTTCTTATCAAAAACCCAGTCCTGGAATGGCAGTATTAACATGGAATCCCATCTATCCTACCCAACTACCTACCGAATATCCCTTTTATAGTGTGTACCAGGAATATTATAAAACATATATACCGGTACTTGTTGGTACTGTTAATGCCAATACGTTTAATCCTCAAACAGGCCTGTTTACTGATACTATAAATATTACCCTTTGTGCAGATACGGTACGCTTTGAGGTAGAATTGCCTGATTCCTCGGGGTGTGTATCATTTTCCAATGTCACCGGGAAAAGCTATTATGTAGGAAATGCCCCTCTCGCCGTGGGTATTGATACTGTAAGCGTGACAGCAGGCAATACCATTTATGTTTCCTGGACAAAAAGTACTCAGGGTAATGTAATAGGTTATATTATTTATAATAATGGGACCCCTATTGATACTGTTTATGGCATAAATAGTACTTCCTTTAATGTAACCAGCCTCAATCCATCTACAGGCTCTTATTCGATAACTGTAGCCCCTATAGATAGTTGCAAGTCAACTGCAGGTGCACAAAGCAATCAACAAAACACTTTATTTTTACATGATGCACCTGATAAGTGTGCACAAACTAATACCCTTACATGGAATACATATGTAAACCTTGATGGAGATGTGGGCGGTTATATTGTTTACTACAGTGTGAACGGTGGACCATTTAAAATCCTTGCCAAAACAAACCCGCAAGTAACAACCTATGAGGACACCGGGTTGAATAAAATAGAATCGAGGTGTTATTATGTGCGTGTATGGGACTCCTTGCGCCATGATACTACGGCCTCATCGAATATAATTTGCTATAGTGTGGGATTATCTAAACCCCCGCAAAATAATTATCTCCGAACGGCATCCGTTATCCTCTTTACTTCTGATATATTTGTAGAAGGGTTTATTGATACAGCATCCGGGGCCGCAGCTTATGTATTTCAGCGCTCTACAGATACCGGAAAATTTTCTTCGATTGATACGTTGAGATCTCCTTTTGCCAATGACACCATAAGTTATACTGACCTGAAGGCAAAACCATCTACCCAGAGCTACATATATAGGATACTTACGCTGGACAGCTGCAACAAATCTGTTGATACCACGAACATAGGCCAAACCATTTACCTGACAGCTACTGCCCAGACAAATGGACTCAATACATTAAACTGGAACGACTACAGAGAATGGTATGAACCCCCATTGGACTACGAAATTTATCGTTCGCTGGATGGAATCAACTATGCTTTTTTGCATACCGTTAAATATGCCGGCCCGCATAAACAAAAAACTTCTGTTCCTGCCGGAGAATATACTTACGAGGATAGCATTGCAAGTGTTGCTTCGAGCAAAGGAATATTTTATTATTATATAAAGGGAATGGCAAATGATACGGGCCTCACCTATCCATATTCCTTTAGAGATTCCAGCTACTCCAATATTACCGAGGCATATCAAAACCCGATAGTGTTTATACCGGATGCCTTCAACCCCAATGGAGTAAATAAAATATTTATACCTGTAGGGGTTTTTATAGGTGTAACCGGATATAATTTCTCTGTACTCAATCGCTGGGGACAACTTATATTTCAATCTACTGACCCTACTATTGGCTGGGATGGCACCGAGCATGGCGGCAAGGTTATGGAAGGAATTTATGTTTACCTGCTTACCTATACCTCCAACAAAGGGCAATACTTCCAGCAAACCGGTACGGTAACCCTGCTGAGATAATTCCTAAAAAAGCAAAAATTTATTAGTGCTGCAATACTACAGAAGTAGATTCTGTTTGCCCCACTTGCAATTGAATAATACCTGTTCCATTGATAGTGTCACCCTTGGAAACTATTTTCCGGGCAGAAATGCGATAAATAGCAGGAAGATTAAACGTAAAGCTTATAGTGCCAGCCGCATTGGTTGTTCCACTGTCTCCAGCCGTACTGTGAGGTGCATATAATTTAACAAAAACACCCGGTATGGGCGTACTGGTAGAGTCTGTAGTAGTAATTACCGCCGAACAATTAGTACTTTGTTTTTGACAAGCAGTCTGGGAACTTAAAACAGCAATAGCCGCTACGAACGAAATAGAAAAACAACTGAAGCGAATAATTTTTTTCATGCAAACCGAAAATCACGTACTTTTACGACGGGCAAATATAAACACTTTTGATAAATGAAGATAAAAATTCTACAAACTCTTATTTTTTCAGTAGCTGCAACCCTATTTATTGATGGTTGCAAAACATCCAAGCCATCTTCCAACACTATGAATGCAGAAACGAAGATACTTATTAAAACCACAAAAGGCAATATAACGGTTAAACTTTATAACGAAACTCCCTTGACGAGGGATAACTTTATTAAGCTGGTGAAGGAAAAATTTTACGACAGTACCCTGTTTCACCGCGTTATACAAGGCTTTATGATACAAGGAGGAGATCCGACATCGAAAAAGGCAGCTCATGGTGTAATGCTGGGCAACGGGGATCCGGGGTATACTGTTCCGGCAGAAATAAGGCCTGACCTTTTCCATAAAAAGGGAGCCCTTGCCTGCGCCAGAACAGGAGATGATGTAAATCCTACAAAAGCGTCGTCCGGTTCGCAGTTTTACATAGCACAAGGCAAAGTATATAGCGATGCTGAGCTGACCCAAATGGAGCAAAGGGTGCAGATGTCAGATAAGCAGAAAATATTTTCTGCTTTAATAAACAAACCGGAAAATGCCGAATTAAAAGCTACCTTCATAAGATACCAGAACGAAAGCAATATTGACAGCTTAAGGGCTTTAGCGGCCACTATCGAGCCACAGATTGATACCATTTATGCCAAGTCGCCGCATTTTGCTTACACTGCCGAACAACGAAAAGCCTATACTACCATTGGAGGCGTTCCTCACCTGGATGGGGAGTACACCGTTTTTGGCGAAGTGGTAGACGGCTTGAATATTGTAGACTCTATAGCTGCTGTAAAAACAGGCCCTGCTGACCGCCCTGTTCAGGATGTGCGGATACTCGATATGGAAATTGTGAAGTAAAATATGGAAGAGAAGATAAAATCCCTTTTAGAAGAAATTAAAGGGTTTTCTATCAACAATGCGGATGAGGCAGAGAAATTCAGATTAAAATACCTTAGCAAAAAAGGTATAATAGCCTCTCTTTTTGAAGAGTTTAAAGCTCTTTCGCCGGAACAGCGCAAATCAACTGGCAAACTACTTAATGAGCTTAAGCAAGCAACTGAACTGAAGCTTGATGAGGCAAAAGAAGGTATTTCCACACAAAGCAAAGCAAGTACTGATTCACTGCTCGATCTTTCCTTGCCGGCTGATCCGCTTACCATAGGAACCAGGCATCCTATTTCTATAGTAAAGAAACAGATGAATGACATTTTTACACGCATTGGTTTTGTTGTTTCAGATGGCCCGGAAATAGAAGATGATTGGCATAACTTTGGTGCCCTTAATTTCCCTGCTGACCATCCTGCCCGCGACATGCAGGATACTTTTTTCATAGAATCGAAAGGAGATGAAAAATGGCTGCTCCGGACACATACCTCATCTGTACAAATCAGGGTAATGGAAACTCAAGAGCCCCCCATTCGTATTATTGCTCCCGGTAGGGTTTACCGCAATGAGACTATCTCTGCTCGTGCCCATTGCCAGTTCCACATGGTGGAAGGCTTATATGTTGATGAAAATGTATCGTTCGCCGATTTAAAACAGACCCTCTACTATTTTGTGAAGGAAATGTTTGGTGAAAATATTGAAATACGTTTCCGTCCTTCTTTTTTCCCTTTTACTGAACCCAGTGCCGAGATGGATATAACCTGCCTGGTTTGCGGGGGCGAAGGATGCCCGGTTTGCAAGCATAGTGGCTGGGTAGAAATTCTGGGTTGCGGAATGGTTCATCCTAATGTGCTTGAAAACTGTAAAATAGATAGTACCAGGTATACAGGTTTTGCTTTCGGAATAGGCGTTGAGCGGATTACGATGCTCAAGTTCCGTGTGAATGATCTCCGCCTGTTTTTTGAAAATGATATGCGCTTCCTGTCCCAGTTTAAGCAGGCCTTATAGAGTTTTTTTACATGGCAAAATATATTGAAGTATGAAGCTTATTGAATGTCCCAGAGATGCCATGCAGGGGATAGATGAATTTATTCCTACGGAGCAAAAAGTAAAATATATAAACTCGTTGCTCAAAGTAGGATTTGATACCATTGATGTGGGCAGTTTTGTTTCGCCCAAAGCTATTCCACAAATGAAAGATACGGCAGAAGTGCTGAAGAAAATTGACCTCTCCCATACCAAAAGTAAATTGCTTGCCATTATTGCGAACCTGCGCGGGGCAAAAGACGCAGTAAAGTTTGATGAGATACGATACTTAGGGTTCCCCTTTTCTATATCAGAAATATTTCAGAAAAGAAATACGAATTCTACCATAGCAGAATCTTTAACCAGGGTGGAGGAAATACAGAATGAATGCATTGCCCACGGCAAAGAATTAGTTGTATATCTTTCCATGGCATTTGGCAATCCTTATGGAGAAGCATGGAACAGCGATATTGCCATACACTGGTCACGCAAATTGCATGAAATGGGTATCCGCATCCTTGCCCTTTCCGATACCATTGGTGTATCAAATCCTGAAAACATTACAACTCTTTTCACAGCTTTAATTCCCGAATTACAAAATGTGGAATTTGGTGCACACCTGCATACGACACCCGATACCTGGGAAGAAAAGGTAGATGCTGCTTATGGCTGTGGATGCCGGCGCTTTGATGCAGCTATAAAAGGCTTTGGCGGCTGCCCTATGGCAAGTGATAAACTTACAGGTAACATGCCAACCGAAAACCTTCTCTCCTATTTTAGAAAAAATAATATTCCTGTTTCTATTGATATGAATGCCTTTAATGAGGCTATGCTTATAGCAGGAGAGGTGTTTCCGCATTAGCACGAAAATAATTCCCCTATATTTGCGCGAATTTTACCATGCTTTCATTCGACAACACAGCCAATGCTTTTTCGGGAAAAACAGACAGCGACCTGCGGCGTTCCTATTGGCTTTTTAAATTGGTAAGCAATACCGGGCTTGTAAATTTTGGCAGATCATTTACAGATTTTGCCATCAAAGCTCATTTACCGATAAGACCTTTTATTAAAGCTACCATTTTCAAACAGTTTTGCGGAGGGGAAAATATGGATGAATGTTTGAAAACAGTGGAAACCCTTGGAAAATAT
The DNA here is from genome assembly GCA_013289165.1 of Bacteroidota bacterium. GTDB lineage: Bacteria > Bacteroidota > Bacteroidia > JABEUT01 > JABEUT01 > JABEUT01. The sequence goes on along the minus strand of JABDAL010000001.1, from coordinate 6,586 downwards.
AATATAGGTTCGATACTTGATTATTCAGTGGAGGGTAAAGAGAGTGAGGGAGATTTTGACCATACGGCAAATGAAATTATAGAAACCCTGGAATTGGCTGCAAAAGCTCCCCATATACCTTTTGGGGTATTTAAGCCTACCGGTATTGGCAGAATGGATGTAATGGAAAAAGTAAGTTCAGGAATAGCGCTAACTAATACGGAACAGCAAGCCTGGCAAAATATGAAAAACCGCGTGGATAATATTTGCCGGGCAGCTTTTGAAAATAATGTCCGGGTATTGATTGATGCGGAAGAAAGCTGGACACAAATAGCAGTGGATGCCCTGGTAAGAGACATGATGGAGAAGTATAACAAAGAAAAAGCTATTATATACAATACTGCCCAGATGTATCGTACCGACCGGCTTATGTATATGGAAAACCTGCTGAAAGATGCCCGGCAAAAACATTATTTTATCGGGATAAAACTAGTGCGTGGAGCCTATATGGAAAAAGAAAGAGAGCGGGCTAGCAAGATGGGCTATCCCTCCCCCATTAATGCTACCAAAGCCGATACAGATAAGGAATATAATACTGTTCTTGAATTTTGTGTAACCCATCTTGACAAAATTTCTATTTGTGCAGGTTCGCACAATGAAGACAGCGCCATATTGCTGGTCAATTTGATGAAGCAAAATAATATTCTGTCCAATCATTCACATATTTGGTTTTCGCAATTATTGGGCATGAGCGACCACATTAGCTACAATCTTTCAAAGGCCGGGTATAACGTAGCCAAGTATGTTCCTTACGGGCCGGTAAAAAATGTGCTGCCTTATCTTATCCGCAGAGCACAGGAAAACACCTCGGTGAAGGGACAAACAGGGAGAGAGCTGAACCTCCTTATTAAAGAAAAACAAAGAAGGAAAGCAGTAAAAAAAACTACCTGATGACACTGCTGCAAAACTATCCGCTTCAAGACATTACCACTTTTCATGCAAGGGTGTTTGCGAAATACTATACGGTGTTTTCGTCCGCAGAATTTTTGAAAAAAATCCTCTCATCCCCCGAATTAAAAACGAAGCCCTTTATAATTCTCGGAGGGGGAAGCAACGTATTATTTACAGGGGATTTTAACGGAGTAATCATCCGGAATGCTATGGAGGGCATAGAGGTTTTGAAGGAAGACGATAGTGACGTATTTATAAAAGCTTATGCAGGTGAAAAGTGGCACGACTTCGTTCTTTATTGTGTACACCGCAACTATGGAGGCGTTGAAAACCTTTCACTGATACCGGGTACAGTGGGGGCTGGACCTATTCAAAATATCGGGGCATATGGAGTGGAGCTAAAAGATGTGTTAGTGGAAGTTGAGGCTATGGATGTTCACACACTGGAAGTGAAAAACTTCTCCAATGTCGAATGCAAATTTGGTTATCGCGACAGCGTTTTCAAAAACCAGGAAAAAGGTAATTATATTATCATGTCTGTTACATTCAAGTTAAAAAAGAATCCCCAGGTAAATGTATCATACGGGACTTTGAGTAAAGAATTGGAACAGATGGGTATTACAAATCCTACTATTAAAGATGTAAGTAATGCCGTTATAAGAATCCGCTCAAGTAAATTGCCCGACCCTGACAAAATTGGTAATGCCGGGAGCTTTTTTAAGAATCCCGTTATTTCGAATGAACAGTTTGAAACGATAAAATCAGAGCATCCCAATGTAGTTTCATTTCCTGCCACCGAAGGATTTACTAAACTTGCCGCAGGCTGGCTGATTGAGCAGGCAGGATGGAAAGGTAAGCGTATAGGCGATGCGGGTGTCCATGAACACCAGGCGCTCGTATTGGTAAATTATGGCGATGCAACCGGTAAGGAAATCTTGGATCTGTCTGATAAAATTATTCAATCGGTTAAAGAGAAATTTCACGTTGAGTTAGAAAGAGAAGTTAATATATTCTGACCATATCAAAAACAGATAAGATATGCGAAAGCTATCTATGGACGAGCTTAACCGCAAAAATTTAGAGCAGTTTAAAAATGCTCAAAAAGCCCCCATTATAATAGTTCTTGATAATGTCCGCAGTATGAATAATGTGGGTTCCGTATTCCGGACGGCAGATGCCTTTCTTTTGGAAAGTATTTACCTGTGTGGAGTGACTGCCCAGCCCCCCCACCGGGAGATTCAAAAAACTGCATTGGGAGCAACCGAATCGGTTGCCTGGAAATACTTTGCAAATACTTTGGAAGCAGTAGATATTCTAAAAAAGGAAGGATATACTATTTATGCTGTTGAACAGGCAGATAAGAGTATTATGCTGGATAAACTTTCTGCTTCATCCAATAAAATAGCGCTGGTTTTTGGTAACGAAATTTCGGGCGTTGAACAGGCTGTGATAAATGCCTGCCATGGGTGTATTGAAATTCCCCAATACGGCACCAAACACTCTTTAAATCTTGCAGTAAGTGCAGGAATAGTTATATGGGGGGTATTGCAGAATAAATAAATTTATATATATTTGCGGTTGGAATCCTCACTCCCCTCACTCCTGAAAAGAATTACTAAATATTTTCTTGCATTTTTCTTTGTTGCTATCTCATGGGCAATACTGTATGGTATTTATTCCTCAATGAGAGCCGATGATATAGGAGCAGGATGGGGATTGCCGTTGCTATATAGTGTAGGAATATCCACCTTGCTTTGCATCCTTGCAATTATTGCCCAAAAATATACTTCTGTATATACTATTTACTGCGCCATCTTCAGTTTATCACTTTCTGTTTTCCTGCTTTATAAATCATTATTTGAGATAGTATTTGTCCCGGCTATTTTGGGGTTTGCCCTCGTGGTATTACATTTTACCGCCTTACGAAAAAAAAGGTCAAGGAACTAAGTTAAGGTTTTTTATTATCGCCAGCCGTAGCGGAACGGGCGGGCATCTGTCCCATCAGTACATATTGCAAAATGTTAGCGCCCATTTCAAGGGCTTTTTCATGTGACTCCGGCGGGTCATTATATACATCATGGTCTTCCCACCCGTCACCCAAATCAGCATCGTAATTATAAAAACACACGAGGCGACCATTATACATCAACCCAAAACCAATAGGCCGTTTCCCATCATGCTCATGTACTTTTGGCAAGCCATTCGGAAAATCATATTTCTGGTGATATATGGGATGTGAGAAAGGCAACTCGACTAAATTTAATTCAGGAAATACTTTCTTAATTTCCCTGCGGAAGGCGGAATCCATCCCATAACTGTCATTTACCTCCAGGAAGCCTCCGGCAATAAGATAGTTTCGTAAGTTTTCGGCCTCATCTCCGCTAAACGAAATATTTCCATTACCGGAGATATGCACCAATGGATAATTAAATATTTCGGGGCTGCCCGGTTCCACCAGCCCTTCCTGGGGATTAATATCCATTCCCAGGTTTTTATTGCAAAAGTTGATGAGATTGGGCAGAGAAGTCGGGCTTACATACCAATTTCCTCCTCCCCGGTATTTCATACGGGCTATCTGGTAAGTATAAGTGGTTTGTTTCCTTTCACTCTTAAATGAGAGGACAGGAATACAAAGTAAAAAAAGCAAAAAGAACCTTTTCATTAATCTGTTCTGAATAATAGCCAAAGTTATATCAATTATTTATTTGGGCTTCTTCCATTTCATAACCCGGTATATTTCGCCTACATGATAGTCAGTAGTACAAAGATTAACTTTTTTTTGCATGGAAGCGGGATAATTTTCCACGAATTCAAAACCAAGCTTGGAAAAGAAAGCAGGTATAACTGTCACTACGTATATGTCCTGTTTAGCTTCCTTTAATAAACATTCTACCATAAGCCTGCCAAGCCCTTTGCCCCGAAATTCTTTTACCACTCCCAATGTACAAAGTTCGGTAGCATCTATGTTTTCTCTAAGCCTTCCAAATGCTATTACTTTATTTGAATCTACTAATACCCTGAACCGGGCAGAATCCATGCTTTCATCATCTAACCAGAAGTCTTCTACCCATTTTTTTACTTCCTCAAACTCGCCTGCATTGGGTTGTTTGAACTGCCACCTTTCGGGTATTTCCATAAAGGATTATTTATCTTCTTCACTTAGCAGGTACCCTACTTCCCCTGTATTATACCCCATTGATTTGGTGTAACTTATTTTAAAAACAGCAGAGGTATTGACACCATCAAACCATACATACGTTACTATTCTCATTTGAGAGGCAGAATTATATTGTTTAATTGTATCCGTTTGTACCTGGACGATTTTTATCCGCAATACATTTTTATATGTTTTATTAGGCAGAATTAGCCGGCCATAGCCGTCCGCTTCGATAGTAACGACTCCACTGCCTGAAAAGTCCATTCCACCGGCAGTAAAGTTATCGGTAAAAGGATTGGAGAATGTAAACCCATAGGGTGGGGGACGCTTGGCAAATACAACAGGCTTAGGATACGCTATCATCATATTGGGATTTGCAAACCCCAGCAAGTTGCTTTGCCCCTGTTTCATATCTACGTATACATAACTACCGTTAGAATATTTTTCGACCAACGTAGCTCCGGGAAATTTATCCGCATAGGGTGTGGAGGAAGGTAATACCATCCACTCTGTACTTTTATCCGGCAATAATTTCAGTGAGGAAAAATCCCATGTTTGATTAGTCCCACCAGTTCCGGGCATTACCCCCGATGTATCACATAATTGGAATTCTAACACGGTACCAATCTTAAAATCTTCGGCATTTTTAACTACTAACTGGGCAGTTGACAGCATAGGCAGAGCAAAGACTAAAAACAATGGTAGTTTATATTTCATATGGATATTAATTTATGTGCTAAAATACCTAATTTATTCAACGGGATAAATTTTCAGGCTTAAATCGAGGCTTTTAATGCTGTGTGTAAGAGCCCCCACCGAAATATAATCTACCCCGGCTAGTGCATACTGGCGTATGTTTTTTTCGGTTATTCCCCCGGAAGCCTCCGTTTTATATTTTCCATCAATAAGATGTGTCGCTTTTTTCACCAAATCAGGTGAAAAATTATCTAATAATATCCTGTTCACGCCACCTGTATCTAAAACTTCCTTCAGTTCATCAAGGCTTCCCACCTCAATCTCTATTTCCAGTTTCTTTTGGCTTTCCTTTAGGTATTCGCGGGCGTTTTTAATTGCATTTTTAATTCCTCCCGAACAATGGACATGATTATCTTTTATAAGAATCATATCATACAAGCCCCAGCGGTGGTTAGTGGCTCCACCAATATGAACGGCCCATTTTTCCAACAGGCGGATACCGGGTGTAGTCTTCCGGGTATCCAATATCACAGCATTAGTTCCTTCGCACAATTTACTAAGCTTATGCGCCATGGTTGCAATACCCGACATACGCTGCATCACGTTCAAAACAAGCCTTTCAGCAGTATGCATCATTCTTGCATTCCCGTTTACGATAAAGGCTATTTCCCCATTTTCTACCCAGTCTCCGTCACGATAAAATGTGCTTAGAGTGGTTTTTTTATCCAGCTTTTTGAAAATACGCTTAGCCACCTCAACACCTGCAAGTATACCATCGTCTTTTACCAGTAATTGCCCGTCTGCCTTACTATTTGCAGGAATGCAGGCAAAAGAAGTATGGTCGCATTCACCAATGTCCTCTTTTAACGTAACGTCAATCAAGGCATCCAGTTTTTCCCGGAAACTTTTGGAATGATATACCGATGGAATATTTCGGGTCGGTTTCAATTTCATTAATAAAGGCTGTAAAGTTATAGTTTTGTATTTTATATAGTTATTATGAAAGTAGTGCTGATTACCATAGGCGACAACGAGGATAAATATCTTGCATCGGGCTTCGAGCTTTATGCGAAACGATTACAGCATTATATCTCATTTGAAACCCAGGTAATTCCTTCGCAAAAAAACAAGTCAAACAGCAAAGAAGCTGCTATGCAGGCTGAAACAAAAGAGATTATGAAAAAGGTAGATTCATCGGACCTATTGATATTACTGGATGAAAAAGGGAAGGAATATTCCTCCCCGGAATTTGCCAAACAAATTCAAACGTATTTGAATATGCCGGGCAAAAAAATGATTTTTGTTATTGGAGGCCCTTTTGGATTTACCCCTGAAATAAAGAAAAGAGCCAACCAAATTATTTCGCTCTCGAAAATGACTTTTAACCACCAGATGGCGCGACTCTTCTTCCTGGAGCAACTGTACAGGGCAATGACTATCATGAAGGGAGAACCCTATCATCACTATTAGTAGATTCTATAGATTTGCAGACGATGAAAAAGCGGATATTGATGGTGTGCCTTGGTAATATTTGTCGTTCCCCTATGGCAAAGGCCATATTGACTAAAAAGTTGAAGGAGGAAAATATCACTTGGGTGGAGGTGGATTCGGCAGGGGTTTCCGATTATCATGAAGGAGGGAAAGCTGATCATAGAACAATGGAGAGCGGAGCAAAACACGGAATAAAGCTTTCCTCGCACAGAGCAAGGCAATTTACCCGCCGTGACTTTGACAACTTCGATTTAATTTATGCAATGGATAGTGAAAACTATGCCGATATAATCCGCCTGGCAAATACGGAAG